>JBBROG010000045.1:0-39408 GCA_038229635.1 Gemmatales bacterium | reverse complement strand
GCTCGCCTGGGGCGGTCGGCAACGCTACCGAAGTACGACATTACGATTAAGCCGAAGAAGCCAAGGGGCGGGTAAATTTCGTCCCGCCCCTCGCCTAACGGGAAGCGCGAGGCGCGTCAAGCAGAGAAGCCGGGTACGAACGGAATTTGACCGGATCTTCACGACGGCTTGCCGTTGCGCTTCCGGGCGGCGTAGCGCGGAAGTACCTCTTGCCATCCCCTGACCTCTATTTGGGCAACGGCTCAGAATCTCAGCCGGCCGCGAAGTGGTCTTCGGGAGGGCGTCGATGCGTACAGAGAAGCTGTTGGGGTTGGTCCCCGTGTTCGCCGTGCTCTTCGCCGGCTGCGGCTCCGGCAACCGCCGTGCCGCCGCGCCGCGCCGGTCGATAATGTCCGCATGGACACACGCACCCCCCGCCGCGCCCTCCTCAGCGTCAGCGACAAGGCCGGCCTGGTCGACCTGGCGCGCGGCCTCGCCGAATTCGGCGTCGAACTGATCTCGACCGGCGGCACGCGCAAGGCCCTGGCCGACGCCGGCCTCGCCGTCCGCGACATCTCGGAAGTGACCGGCTTCCCCGAAATCCTCGACGGCCGCGTCAAGACGCTGCACCCCAAGATCCACGGCGGACTGCTCGCCGTCCGCGACAACCCTCAGCACGCCGCCATGATCGCCGCGCAGGGCATCGAGCCCATCGACCTGGTCGTCTGTAACCTCTACCCGTTCGCGGCAACCGCCGCCAGGCCAGGCGCGACGCACGAGGAGATCGTCGAGAACATCGACATCGGCGGCCCGTCGATGCTGCGCTCGGCGTCGAAGAACTACCACGACGTCGCCGTGGTCACGTCGCCGGAGCAGTACGCCGCGATTCTGGAAGAGATGCGCGCCCACGGCGGCGGGTTGACGCTGGCGACGCGCGAGCGCCTCGCCGCCGCCGCCTTCGCCCGCACCGCCGCCTACGACCAGGCCATCGCCGCCTACTTCGCCCGCGGCTCGAAAGAAGACGCGATGGCGCCTTTGGAGCTGCGCTTCGTGCGTCACTCCGAGTTGCGCTACGGCGAGAACCCGCACCAGCACGCGGCCTTCTACGCCGAGCCGGGCGTGCGCCACGCCTGCGTCGCCACCGCCGAGAAGCTGCACGGCAAGGAACTGTCGTACAACAACATTCTCGACCTCGATAGCGCGTTCAACCTGGCGCGCGAGTTCGCCGAGCCGGCGGCGGTCGTCATCAAGCACAACAACCCCTGCGGCGCCGCCGTCGGCGCCACCCTCGACGAGGCGTTCCGCAAAGCCTACGAAGGCGACCCGGTAAGTGCCTACGGCGGCGTGGTGGCCTTCAACCGTGAGGTCGACGAGACGACGGCGCTGCAAATCACCGAGCCGAAGCGCTTCATCGAGTGCGTCATCGCCCCCGGATTCCGCGACGCCGCCTTCAAGGTGCTGACGACGCGGCCGACCTGGAAGAACAGCGTGCGCCTCCTGAAGACCGGGCCGCTCGGCGACGACGCGAAGGCGCGGGCGCTCGACTACCGCCGCGTCGACGGCGGGCTGCTCGTGCAGGGGCGCGACCTGAAGGGGGCGGAGGACTTCATCACTGTCAAGGTGGCGACGAAGCGGGCGCCGACGGCGGAGGAGATGGCCGACCTGCGCTTCGCCTGGCTGGTGTGCAAGCACGTCAAGAGCAACGCCATCGTGCTGGCGAAGGGCGGCATGGTCGTCGGCGTCGGCGCCGGCCAGATGAGCCGCGTCGACTCGGTCCACCTGGCGGTCCTCAAGTCGGGCGAGCGCCACAAAGGATCGGTGATGGCGTCGGACGCCTTTTTCCCGTTCCCCGACAACGTCGAGGAGGCGGCGCGGGCCGGCGTGACGGCCCTCGCCCAGCCCGGCGGGTCGGTGCGCGACGCCGACAGCGTCGCGGCGTGCGACGAACACGGGCTGGCGATGGTGTTCACGGGAGTTCGGCACTTTCGGCACTGACCGCCTGAGATCGGTTCCGGGGGTGCGCGAGTACGCGACCCCCGGCTGGGATATTCAACCCCTTCGGGGTAGGGTCGGGGGCCTTTTACCCCGAAGGGGTTGCATCCCAAAGCCGGGGGTCGCGCAGCGCACCCCCGGTACGACGACGCACCCCCGGTACGACGACGCACCCCCGGTACGACGACGCACCCCCGGTACGTAGCGCCGAGCGGCGCGTATTCAAGAACCCACGGACACTTCCGCCGCGTCGACGAACACGTCCATCTGCTGCCCGACGTACAGCCCCTTGTCCTCGCCGCCGACGGCGTAAATGACGCGCAGCACGCGCGTGTCGACGCGCTCGGTGTTGTCGCCGGTCAGCGACTTCTTCGGCACCACATACGGCTCGACGCGCACGAACGTCAGCGCGTACTCGTGAGCCGGGGCGCCGCGCACCGTCCCCTTCGCCGGGGCGCCGGGCCGGAAGCGCGGGATGTCGTGCTCGTCGATGTCGACGCGGACGTGCAGCCGGCTGACGTTGCCGAGCACCACCAGCGCCTGCCCCGGCGGCGCGCCGACGAACTCGCCGGGGCGCACGTTCACCTGCATCGCCTCGCCGTCCACCAGCGCGCGGACCACCAGCCGGTCCAATTCGGTCCGCGTCTGCTCCACCTGCGCCCGCGCCTGGGCGGCGGCGGCGTAGGCGACGGCCTTGTCCGGCTCCCAGGCGCCGGCCTTGAGGAGGTCGAATTCCGCCTGCGCCCGCGCCAGTTGTTCGCGGGCGACGCGCGTCGCTTGCCGGCGGCGGTGAAGCTCCTCCTCGGAGGTGCCGCCGCGCGCCACCGTCGCCTGCGCCCGGCGGTACTGGTCGTCCTGGTCGGCGAGGTTGGCCTCGGCCTCGCGGACGCGCGCCTCGCTCGCCGGCAGTTCCTCCTTGCGCGGCATGTCTTGCAGTTTGCGCATCTGCGCCTCGGCCGACGCCAGCGCGGCCTCGCGCACCTTCAGCTCGGCCAACATCTGGCGGTCGTCCAGCTCGAACAGCTTGTCGCCGGCCTTGACCTTCGCGCCGGCGACGACGTGGACCTTCGTCGCCACGCCCGGCAGCGCCGAGCCGACGCTGATGTTCTCCGTCCGCGCCTCGACCAGGCCGGCGCCGGCGACGGTGTGGGCGAACGGCGTCCGCGCCGGCGGCACCGGCGGCGCCATCGGCTCCTTCTTCTGCTGCGCCCGGACGACGTGGATCATCGCGAAGGCGAACAGCGCCGCCGCCAGCAGCGGTAAGAGATACTTGCGGAACATGATAAGTTCCTTTCTGATTCTCCCCTCTCCCCAAAGGGGAGAGGGGGGCATACGAGCGGCTCAGGCGGCCCGCTTCTGCTCTTCCACCTTCTCGACGCGGCCGTCACTCATGTACACCACGCGGTCGCCGAAGCCGAAGACGCGGTTGTCGTGCGTCACCACGATGACCGCCCGCCCCGGCTGTACCGCGACGCGGCGCAGCAACTCCATCATCATCTGTCCCGAATGGGCGTCGAGCGCCGCCGTCGGCTCGTCGCAGACCAGCAGGCGCGGCTCGTGGATCAGCGCCCGCGCGATGGCGACGCGCTGCTGCTGCCCGCCGGACAGCTGACTCGGCAGGGAGTTCGCCCGCTCGCCGAGGCCGACCGACGTCAGCAGGTCGCGCGCCTTGGCCACGGCGCCGCGCCGCGCCGCCCCGGCGATCAGCAGCGGCACCGCCACGTTTTCCGCCGCCGTCAGCGTCGGCAGCAGGTTGTACTGCTGAAAGACGAAGCCGATGTTCTTCGCCCGGAACGCGACCAGGCGGCGCGGCGACAGCTTGCCCAGCTCGGAGCCGAGGACGCTCACCGAGCCGCGCGTCGGCTCGAGCAGGCCGGCGATGATCGAGATCAGCGTCGTCTTGCCGCAGCCGGACGGCCCCACCAGCAGCGTCATCTCGCCGGCGCGCACCTCCAGGTCGACGCCGCGCAGCGCCTGCACCTTGTCGGCGCCGTCGCCGAACTCCTTCGTCAGGTCGCGGCAGTGGACCGCCAGGTCGGTCGGGGTCATGGGTCGTCTCCTCGGCAAGCCTTTCTCAGCGGAACACCACCGCCGGCTCCAGGACGAGGACGCGGCGGACGCTCATCAGGCTCGCCAACACGATGATGCCGCCGACCGCCCCCGCCGTCAGGACCGGGATCTGCCACGCCATGTAGAACGCCGGCGGCACCGTCTTGACGACGGCGGCCATCAGCTCGCCGAACCCCGCCGCCATGCCGATGCCCAGGCCGTAGCCGATCACGCCGACCACCAGCGCCTGCAGCAGCACCATGCCGACGACGCGCGCGTTGCTCACGCCCATCGCCTTCAGCGCCCCGAATTGACGGATGTTCTCGAGCGTGAACATGTAGAACGTCTGGCCGGCGATGGCGCTGCCGACCACGAAGCCGAGCAGGATCGTGATGCCGAAGTTGATCGGGATGCCGGTCCGCTTCAGGTAGTAGTCGATCGTCAACTGGGCGAACGCCGGCGACGACATCGCCGCCAGCCCCGTCTGCTCCTTGATGCGGCGGCAGACCTCGTCGCGCGGCAGCGCCGGGTCGTTCTCCGCCAGGACGAACGACATCACCTTGCGCTCGTTCGGCACGAACTGCGTCGCCTGGCTATAGCGCGTATAAGCAATCGGAAACGTCTGGAACGTCGGCGACGCCTTGCAGATCCCGACGATGACGGCGCGGCGGTCGTTCATCTCGTAGGTGCGGCCCAGCGCGAGCTCTTCGCCCGGCCAGAGGTAGCGATAGCCGGCCTCGTCGATGATGACGGCGTCGGGGCGGCGCAGGTCGGCCAGCGAGCCGAGGACGATGTCGCGCGGCGCCCCGACCAGCGTCGCGTCGTCCAACCCGAGGAGGATGAACTGCTGGAAGTTGCCGTCCTCGAAGCGCGCCCGCGCCAGCCCTTTATAGAAGCGCACCGCCCACGCCACGCCCGGCACGCCGCGCACCCGGTACAGGTCGTTCTCCGACAGCGGCTTGACGTCGTCCACGAAGCGGACGTTGGGGTCCATCACCCAGATGCCCGCTCCTTCCACGTCGCGGATCTGGCTCGTCGTGTTGCGCATCAGGCCGACGAAGATCGACGCCTGCTGGGCCATCAGCAGCGTCGCGAAGGCGACGCCGAAGACGATGCCGATGTACTTGGCCCGGTCGCCCGTCAGCATCCGCAGAGCCACCCAGTTCATGACGACTCCTCCCCGAGGCGGGCCAGGCCCAGCGCGGCCAGGCTGAAGTTGACGATGTGCTCGGCGAGCACGCGCGCGTCGTAGCTCGCGTGTTCCTCCTGCCCCACGACCAGGCGAATGACGGGCCGCGCGAACCGATGGTAAAAGCACTGGCCGACGATGCTGAAGCCGATCAGGTGCAGACGCCGTTCGTCCACCGCCGGGAGGATCTCGCGGAGCAGGCCCCAAAGGATCTCGTTGATCGGGCGGATCATGTCGCGCACCAGCCGCTCGCCCGCCGGCCCCGGCTTCTGCAACTCGCGCATCAGTAGCGTCATCTGCCACGGCTGCACGCCGTCGCCGAGGATGTGCAGGATCATCCCGCGGATGAAGTCGTGCAGCTTGACGAGCGGCGGCGTCCCCTCTGGCCAGTGCGGCGCGGGCAGGCGCGTGAACGGGCACTGGAAGGCGTTCCGCAGAGCCTCCTCGTAGAGGTTTTCCTTGCTGCGGAAGTAGTA
The DNA here is from genome assembly GCA_038229635.1 of Gemmatales bacterium. Classification (GTDB taxonomy): domain Bacteria; phylum Planctomycetota; class Planctomycetia; order Gemmatales; family Gemmataceae; genus DATFNV01. Next base: position 33,723 of record JBBROG010000045.1, on the reverse strand, counting down.
GTTGACGGCGCCGACATTTTTCACCCCGGCCCGCTCGCACACGTCGCGGACGCTCGTCCCGTCGAAGCCCGCCTCGGCGAACACCTGGCCCGCCGCCTCCAGCAGGCGCGCCCGCGTGTCGGGCGTCTCAGTCTCAGGTTGTCGCGTCTCGAATTCCGCCATTGGGAACACTCGTTTGAAACAGACGTTTTAATCAATCATACCAAACGCGTGCTTTACGTCAAGAGCAAGGGTGGGCTTCTTTCTGCTTGCCAAGCCTTTCCCCAGCGCGATAATGGAAACGGCTCGCGGTCCCTGGGAGCAACCTGCCTGTCACCACGTCCGGAGAGGCATTCATGCCTGTCACTCTGCACTGTCCCGCGTGCGACGCCGTTCTGAGAAGCGCCAAGGCGCTCGCCGCCGGGACGAAGGTCAAATGTCCCACCTGTACCAAGGTGTTCACCGTCCCCGACCCGGACGAGGAGGAGAGTCCTCCCGCCGCCATCAGCGAAAAGCCGACCCGCACGGCGGCTCCCGCGCGGCGGCCGGTCCGGAACGACGAGGACGACGAGGACGACCCGGCCGAAGAGGGCCGGGACGAGGAGGAGGCCGACGAGCGACTGCGTAAGAAGAAGAAAAAGAAGGCGAAGAAAGCGAGCGCCGGCGGCGGAAAAGGCCTGCTGATCGGCGGCATCGTCGGCGTCGTGCTGCTCCTGCTGCTCGGCGGGGGCGGCGTCGGCGCGTACTTCCTGTTCTTCGCCGGCAACCGCGGCAACGACGACCCCTACGCTTACCTCCCCGCCGACGCGGGGGTGATCGTCGGCATCGACTACCCAGCGCTGCTGAAGGACCCGGCCCTCGGCCCGCAGCTCCAACAGGCGCTGACTCAGCAGACCAACGGCAACTTCATCGTGGAGGTCAAGAAGCAGACCGGCCTCGAATTCCAGGAGTTGTACGCGCAAACGTACATTGCCGTCAAACTCGGCAAGAACGGCGTCCTGAACCCGGCGGGCGGCGGCTTCCGACCACAGGGCGGCGCCGGCGTCAACGAATTCCCGGCCGAGATGACGATGGTCCTGCGCACGAGCAAGCCGTTCAGCCAGCGCAAGATCGCCGCCGCGGCCCGCGACCCGGTCAAGAAGTCGCGCAACGGCAAGACCTATTACGAGATCAACGAGTCGGGCATCCGCACCCTGTACATGCCGTGCGACCGCATCGTGGTCATCAGCGGGCAGACGGCCGACCAACTCGGCGCCGTCATCGGCAGCGACGGCGCCAAGCCGACCCTTTCGGGAGAGGTGGCCTCGACGATTCGCGCGGTCGAGCAGAATACGGTCTGGGCGGTCGTGCCGGTCACGGCCGACATGCGTAACAACCTGGCGCCGGCCGGGATGCCGCTGCCGGGGCTGCAGCCGCTGAACGACGCCCTGGCGCAGGGCCGCGTGCTGTCCGTCTGGGGCAAGTCGGAGGGCGACCAGGTGAAGATCGGCGTCGGCCTGCGCTGCGGCGACCCCAACGGCGCCGGCCAGGTCGCCACGTCGCTGGGCAACGCCTGGAAGGCCCAGCAGGGGGAGATGGCTCAGGTGGAATTCGGCCTCGCCCTGGCGGCGCCGAAGTCCGCCAAGCTGCTCCAGGAGCTGAAGAAGACCCTGCAATTCTCGTCCGAGTCGTCTACGGCGACCGTGACAGCGACGCTGGGCCGGCAGACTTTCGCCGACGCCGTGACCGAGTGGCAGCGCCTGGGACAGCAGTTCCAACCGGGCGGTATGCCGGGAGGCGGTATGCCGGGAGGCGGCATGCCGCCGGGGCGCCCCCCCGGCCGGCCTGGAGGAGGGCGCTGACGGCGTCCGTAAGCCGCTGCCGCGGCGGCGAGTCACCGGGTCGCGTCGGACATTCCCGCGGGAGTGTCCGACGCCGGGTGCCGACAGCGGACCTGCTCCGCGGGCAAAAGTCCTTTCTCGGCGTTGAACAAGTCTTGCAGGTTCTCGACCTTCGCGGCAACGAGGACTTTGCCCATCGCTTTAATCTCCACCATCATCTCACCCTCCCCGGTCGCGGGTCCGAGAGCCCACCGACGGTTATCATACCCGGCGACGAAGTTCGCCGGCGCGAAAGGCGTGAAGGAATAGCGTCCGGGGGGAACTACTCCTGGGCGATGGGAGGCAAACGGAGGAAGCCGGCAATGGCTCAGGCACAGCTCGGGGCGGTCGTGCGCCACTTGCGCAAGGTCGTCGGCGGCGCGGAAGGCGAGGGGCTCAGCGACGGGCAACTCCTGCGCGTCTTCTCGGTCGAGAAGGACCAGGCGGCGTTCGCCTGTCTGGTGCGGCGCCACGGGCCGATGGTCCTGCGCGTCTGCCGGCACGTCCTGCGTCACCAGCAGGACGCCGAGGACGCCTTCCAGGCGGTCTTCCTCGCCCTGGCGCGCGGCGCCGACGCGATCCGCAAGGCGGACGGGTTGGCCGGCTGGCTCCACGGAGTTGCTTATCGGGTGGCCATGAAAGCGAAACGCGATGCCGGTCGGCGGCGCAGGCACGAACGTCAGGCGCGGCCCGCGGAGGCCACGGCCCCCACGCCGCCCTCGGACTGGCGCGAGGTCCAGGTGGCTCTGGACGAGGAAATCCAGGGCCTGCCGCTCCGATATCGGGCGCCGTTCGTCCTTTGTTTTCTCGAAGGGAAGAGCCGGGCGGAAGCGGCGCGCGACCTCGGCCTGAAGGAAGGGACGGTCTGGAGCCGGGAGCGCCAGGCTTGTAGGATAACTCCGGCCGCTTTCGTCGATCAGTAGATTGGGCGGGCTCGTCTGCCGTAGCGGCCCGGCAGGTGCTGGACGTGCCCGGCCGTTTTCTTTTCAGTTTCTCCTTCCCGCTTGTCGATAACTACTTGCTGCGCGCCGACTTCCGGCAATCTGAAAATCGCCACAAGTTAATCTGACCGCGTACCTTGCGCGCCGTATAATGGGCGCTTGTGCAGTACATCCGGGCGTATTGAGAGGGGGAAGCTGTGGGGACGAAGAAGTTCACCGTCCTGTCACTGTTCTCGGGCGGCATGGGGTTCGACATCGGCCTCGAGCAGACTGCTCGGTTCAAGCTTCTCGCTTGCGTCGAGAAGGTGCCGTCCTTTTGCCAGACCATCGCGCCAATCGCAACGCTGGCCGCACGAGCAACAGCGACATGAAGGTCTACGAGGGTGATGTCAGCAACCTCGACCCGAGGAAGGTCATGTCGGACCTCGGCCTGGACGTCGGCGATCTTGATCTGCTCGTCGGCGGACCGCCGTGTCAGAGCTTCAGCACGACGGGGAAGCGAGGCACCGTGCAAGATCGTCGCGGGACGCTTCTCTGGCAGTTTCTTCGGTTCATCGAGCAGCTGAAGCCGAAGATGTTCGCGATGGAAAACGTGCGTGGGCTCATGTCTGCCGCGCTCCGTCACCGTCCCATCAAGGACCGCCCCGACAAGGGCGGCCCGGCGCTCGCGGAAGACGAGGAGCCCGGCTCCGTCATTCGCCTTTTCATCAAAGACCTGAACGACTCCTATCGGCTCGACTGCTTCGAGGTGAACGCGGTTAACTACGGCGCGCCGCAGCTGCGAGAGCGCGCCATCTTCGTCGGTAACCGCTTCAACCATCTGATCGAGTTTCCCGAGCCGACCCACAGCGGCGAGCAGGAAGAGGAGCGCACGTTGTTCGAGATGGCTACGCTCAAACCGTTCCGCACGATGGGTGAGGCCCTGGACGGGCTTTCCGATTCCGCCCCTGTCATCATGGACTTCAGCCCGCGGAAGAAGAAATACCTGGCGATGGTGCCCCCGGGCGGGAATTGGCGCTCCCTGCCTGAAGACGTCGCCCGAGAATCAATGGGAAAGGCGTTCGTCGCGAAGGGCGGGCGCTCTGGCTGGTGGCGCCGATTAAGCTTCGACCTTCCGGCCCCGACGATCGTCACGATGCCAAACCACGCCGGAACCGCGCTTTGTCATCCGACCGAGACGCGAGCTCTGACGCTCCGGGAGTGTGCGCGCATCCAGGAGTTCCCGGACGAGTGGGTGTTCTGCGGTAAGACGGTCGAGCAATACGCTCAGGTCGGGAACGCTGTTCCCGTGCGGCTGGGGCGGGTCTGTGGAGAGGTGGTAGCGGCGGCGCTCGACGAAATCTATAAGATGGAGCAGCAGCCCGCGGCTGGAGAGCATCCGCCGTGCCGCGTCGTCTACGTAAAGTCCCATATCCGCACCCGCCAGTGGTTCAAGGCCGGCAGGACGTTCCTGTGGCAAGACGGCGAAGAGAATGGCGGCGTGCGCTACGGTCCCGCCAAAACACAGCGCAAGGTGCGGCTGCCGGGCGACGGAAAACCGCATGGCAAAGCGAAAGATTCCGGCTGATCCCGAGCTTCCCGACGCTGCCGGCGCACCCGCGCCGTCAGCCAATCCGCTTTACGACATCCTCAAGTCAAAGACGCACCGCTACTCGGTGCGAGATTTTGCGGGCCTCCTCGGAAAAATCGATGAGGCCCGCTACCGCGCGCTCTCCCGACTCCTCGGCGGCTACATCGGTCCCAACCTCCTTGCCGCCGTGAAAAAACGCGGCGGGCTTGCGAAGTATCGCACGAATCCCTATGTGCTCATAGCGAGTGCGAGCGCCATGCGGCTGTCCGATCCGACGCGGCTCGCGGATTTCATCTTCAACAACAAACTCTACGCCGGCCTGGAAACCTCGTTTGGGAAGTCCATCGAACGGCACTTCGTCGGGCAGTATCCGATCGGCTCGCCTGAGAACGCTCGCTGGGAAGATCCGCCCGAGAAGGTTGCGGAGGCGGATGCCCTGAAGAAGCTGTCGCGCCAAGAAAAGGCCCGGCAGCGCGTCAATTCCGTCTGGCGGGAGATCGACAAGAGCTGCGTCTATCGCGACCGGCGCTACCTTGTGAGCATCAAGAGCGGGCCGAACTGCATCAACGATACGCAGGTGCAGGGAATGACCGACGCCATCGCCCTTCGTCGCGCCGAGTGGTTGCGCGCATCGAAGGAGCGCTATCCGCGGATCCAGGGCCTGGACATCATCGTCGGCATTACCTACGGCACCGACCGGACGACGAACAACAAGGAAAATCAGATCCTCGTGAAGCTGCTCGAGCACGGCTTCGTCGAGGAGGACCGTGTCGCCAAACCGGGCGTGCTGATTGACGCGGGAACGCGGACCGTGCGCGCCTACCGGGCTGTCGGTCGGGATTTCTGGTCACTTATTGGAAATCCGCTCAACCCAGTGGCTGCGGACTTCGTGTTCTTGGAAACGCTGCTTGCCGTCGCGAAGGGACTGTCCGAGGGGTTGAAGGCGGCCAGCCTGACGGGCGTGATCAATCTCAAGCTGGCGCAGCTATCGGCTGCTTTCGCGCGAATGATTTTCCCCCAGGACGAGCTTCCCGAATAGATGCAGGGTGAGCTGACGAACGACGAGTTGTTCTGGCTCAACACTGCGGTGTCGGCCTTCTACGACCAGGGAATTTGAGCGCGCGAATGACGTGCCCGACGAAGCTGGCTCGCTGGCGTCCGTGAGGGTCCGCCAGCGTCCGCTAAATCGATATCGGTAGTGAGCGAATGAGGGTGAAAAGCCGACTCCGGAACCTGCGCTTTACGAAAGCAAAGGTTCCCACTCATGCGTCCCACGCGCCGCGATTTCCTGAGAAACTCCGCCCTCCTCGCCCTGTCTCCGACCGTGCCCGGCTTCCTCGCCCGGACGGCGCGCGCGGCCGCGACGGAGCCGGACGCCAGGGGACTCGTCGTCCTCCAGCTCACCGGGGGAAACGACGGGCTCAACACCGTGGTGCCGTTCGCCGACGACGGCTACGCCCGCTACCGCCCGAAGCTGCGTCTGCCGACGGATCAACTCTTCAAAATCGACGACTCGACGGGTCTGCACCCGTCCCTGGAGGATTTCCACAGACTGCTGGAAACGGGACGACTCGCCGTCGTGCAGGGGGTCGGCTACCCCAACCCGAGCCGGTCTCACTTCCGCAGCATGGCCTGCTGGCACACCTGCCGTTTCGACGCCAAGGACACGGGCCACGGCTGGCTCGGCCTCGCGCTGGACGGAGCCGCTTCGCCCGCCGACCAAGCGCCGGCCTCCGTCTTCGTCGGCGAGCAAACGCCGCCGGCGCTGCGCGGCCGCCGGTCGAAGTCGTCGGTGCTGGGCCGTCTCGACGACCTCATGCTGACGGGCGACGTTGACCCGAGGCGGGCCGTGGCGGAGCGGGAGACGGAGGCCGACGTGCGGGCCTACGTCCGCCGGACCTTCCTGGACGCCTACACGACGGCCGACCGCCTCAAGGGGGTCGAGGCCGTCCGGGACGCGGGCGCCCGCTACCCGGCGGGGCCGTTGGCGGAGCGCCTCCGGCTGGTGGCCCAACTGCTCAAGGCGGGGCTGGGGACCCGCGTTTACTACCTGGAGCAAGACGGCTACGACACGCACGCCGCCCAGTTACCTCAGCACGCCCGCCTGCTCACCGAGTTGGGCGGCGCGCTGCGGGCGTTCCTGGACGACCTGAAGGCGGCGGGCCTGGCGGAGCGCGTGGCGGTGCTGGCCTTCAGCGAGTTCGGGCGGCGCGTGGCGGAGAACGGCTCATTCGGCACCGACCACGGGACGGCCGGGCCGGTGTTCGTGGCCGGCGGCGGCGTGCGCGCCGGCCTGGTCGGGAAGGCGCCTCGCCTGACCGATCTCGACAAGGGCGATCTGCAAATGGGGATCGACTTCCGGCGGGTGTACGCCACGCTGTTGAAAGACTGGCTGAACGTGTCCGCCGCGGAGGCCCTCGGCGGCGACTTCGGGCGGCTGCCGCTTTTCTGAGTTGCCGTGTCACGCCCGAGTCACGGCGTCATTCTTCGAGGACGCGCCGCCAGCGGCGCGGCACCGCCGCGAACGCCGCCTGGTAGGTCGCTTCGAGGGGGACGGGCATGTGTTGTCCCGGCTCCAGAAACAGCGGCATGTCGATCAGCACGTCTCCCACCGCGACGCGCTCGACGTAGGCGCGCACCGTGAGGCCGGATTCGTAGGCGGCGAGCGTCAACGGCTTCGCGCCCGCTTCCTCGTAATCCTCGCCCGTAAGATCCTCCCAGATGACGCCGTGAATGCCGTGCGGGTCGCGGCGGCCCGGTGGGTGCAGATCCAGGATGAGCAGGTGAACCCGCTTGTTGAGCATATCGGCCGCCTTCTCGAGGAAAGAGCGGAGGGCGTTGCGGCTGCCCTTGTTGCCCGGCGACACGACCTCTACCATCGCCACGATGCGGTCGCCGCTGACGTGCCGCACGGTGGCGGTGTTCTGCTTGCGGCGGTAGAACTCCTGCTCCGTCTCGGCGACGTGCGGGATCAGGATGTCGGGGCTGATACCGCCCTTGTGCGGCTCCACCATCGCGTAGTAGTCGTCACGCAGGCGCCCGCCGTTGAGGGCTCGTTTGATCTCCTCGACCCAGCCGTGACGAAAGTGATGGAAGATGCCCTCCTCGACGCGGGTCCCGTCGTGAACCGGCATGACGCCCTCCTCCGCAGTCAAGTCCCGAGGGTGACCGACAGCCATTATACCCGGCGCCGAGGTTCCCTCGCCGAATCCTGTCCGTGGCACGAATCTTTTCGCGTTCCGGTGATCCCGGACGGCTTCGCGTTCTGATCGGCCGGGAGGAAACGGCGCTACCTTTCGGCAACTTGTGTTTCCGAATGGAAGCGCGGCACGCCCCCTTCCGTACACGCCCCGCCTTCCTCCCCCCGAAAGAATAGGTCTGCGAGCAGAAGTATACGGATTCGTCCTGTTCGGCACGCGCGTTGCTATTGTGAGAGAACTTGATACATTTTTGCTTGTCGCGAAATGCTTGACGCCTTTTTCCCTGCGTCCACAACGAGGTGGCCTTATGGCGTCCTTCTTCTCCGGCGGCGGTCGCCGCCCGTCCGCCCATCTCGTCGTCGAACTCCTGGAAGAGCGCTGCTTGCTCAGCGCGAGCTTGCTCCCTCTGAAGGTTCACGGGCGCGTCGCCGGAGCCTTGTGGGACGTCTACAACGCCTCGCTGCGCCGGGGGCAGGCCGCCGACGGCGTCTCGACCGGCACGGCCAACCGGGTGGCGCGCGACGCCGCCGGCCGCGTCGGCGTCCGCGTGACGGCGACCAATACGACCGTCGTCGCCGCCGACCTGGCCCGCCTCGGCTTCCGGATGACCGGGGCGGACGCGAGTCGCCACCTCCTGGAAGGGTTCCTGCCCGTCGCCGTGCTGCCGCAACTCCAAAGCCTGAATGACCCCGCCCTGCTCGGCGTGCTGCCGCTCTACCGCCCCATCACCAGCGCCGGCCTGGTCAACAGCCAGGGCGACGCCGTCCTGGAGGCGGCGCGGACGCGAGCCACGTCGCCGCCCGGCGTCGACGGTACCGGCGTCACGGTCGGCGTCCTCAGCGACAGCTACAACGACCTGGGTACCGCCGCCGCCGACGTCGCCAGCGGCGACCTGCCGGCCTCGCTCACCTTCCTCCGCGACGACACGAGCGGCGTGGGCGAAGACGAGGGCCGCGCCATGCTGCAGATCGTCCACGACGTCGCGCCCGGCTCGCCCCTCGCCTTCGCCACCGCCGAGGGCGGCGAAACCGTCTTCGCCCAGAACATCCGCGACCTGGCCAGGCCGGTCGCCCAGGGCGGCGCCGGCGCCAAGGTCATCGTCGACGACATCTCCTATTTCGCCGAGCCGTTTTACCAGGACGGCGTCGTGGCTCAGGCCGTCGATAGCGTCGTCACCAACAGCGGCGTCGCCTACTTCTCGTCGGCGGGCAACTTCGACAACCAGGCCTACGAGTCCCCCAGCGTGAGCTTCGTGGGCGACGCCGCCCTGGCGCGCCGCCTCACGAACCAGATCGGCGGCTTCACGGTCCCGAGCTCGTTCTACAACTTCGACCCGGGCAACACGAACACGGACAAGCTGACGTTCACGATCCCCACCAACTCGGGGGTGACGCTGAGCTTCCAGTGGGCCCAGCCGTTCTACACCGTCAACGGGGTTACGACCGACCTCGACATCTACCTCATCAATCACGCCACGGGCACCCTGGTGGCGGACTCGGTGGACGACAACATCGCGAACCAGTCGCCCGTGGAGGTCTTCGGGTTCCAGAACACGGGGGCCGCGGCCCAGTTCGACCTCGTGATCAATAAATTCTCCGGGAGCGCCCCCGCCAGGCTCAAGTTCGTCAACTTCGGGGCGAACAGCTACGGGGACACCAATTTCGGCCCGCTCTTCACCCACGGCTCGACGATCACGGCGCACGCGGGCTCGGCCAACGCGCTGGCGGTGGCCGCGGTGCCCTACTTCCGCCAGCGCACCCCCGAGGGCTTCACCTCGCAGGGGCCCACCACGATCCTCTTTAACCCGGACGGGACGCGCAAAAACTCCGCGGAAGTACGCGCCAAGCCGGACGTCACCGCCCCCGATGGCGTCGACACCACCTTCTTCCCGCCGGGGGCGGGCAACGACTTCGAGGGCAACGGCTTCCCCAACTTCTTCGGCACCTCCGCCGCGGCGCCGCACGCCGCCGCCGTCGCGGCCCTGGTCCGCCAGGCCAACCCCTCGTTCACCCCGGCGCAGGTCTACGCCCGCCTCAAGACGACCGCCGACCCGAACGTCGGCGGCACGCCGGGCAACGTCAACCTGGTCGGCGCCGGCCTGGTCGACGCCTACCGCGCCGTCGTCGGCAACCCCGCCCCGGCCGCGACGAGTTTCGCCGACGGCTTCGAGGCGGGCGTGCTCGACCAGAAGTGGGAGGTCTACAACGCCGGCGCCGGGCAAACCCAGGTCGTCACCGGCAACGGCCCCGCGACAGGCACCTACCATCTGACGATGGACACCCTGCTCGCCGGCAGTTTCGCCATCACGTCGCTCAGCGAGGCGATCTTGCACCTGAACCTCACGGGGCTCACGGGCGCGACCCTTGCCTTCAAGGAGAAGGAGTTCAACAACGACGCCGACAACGCGATGCCGGCCACCTTCGCCGGCCACGGCAACTTCGACGGCGTGGCCCTGAGCATCGACGGCAGCAACTGGGTGCGCCTGCTCAGCCTGACCGGCGCCAACTCGACGGCCGATTACCAAAGCCAATCGTTCGACCTGCTCGTGGCGGCGTCCGCCGCCGGCCTGGCGATCGGCGCCGACACCCGCGTCAAGTTCCAGCACTACAGCGCTACGTCGTCAATGGTCCCCAACCAGGGGTTCGCCTTCGACGACGTCGTCCTGACCGCGAGTTCCCTGCCGACGGTGACGAGCACGGCCGTCAACGAGAACCTTGCCGCGCTGGCGGGGAATCAGCGGTCGCGCGTCAACAGCGTCGTCCTTCACTTTAGCCGCGCGGTCACGCTGGACGCCGGGGCCGTGTCGATCGCCGTCCACGCGGGCGCCACCGGGACCGTCCCGACCGTCGGCTTCAACAGCGCGGACGGCGGACTGACCTACGTGGTCACCTTTAGCGGCGCGGGCGTCGTGGCCGGGTCGATCGCCGACGGCCGCTACGACCTGACGGTCGACCACACCCTGGTACACGATTCCGCGAACCAGAGCCTGGCGGCCGACCTGGTTCTCGGCTTCTTCCGCCTGTTCGGCGACGCCAACGGGGACGGGACGGTGAACACGGCGGACCAGATCGCTTTCCGGACCGCGTTCGGCAGGTCGACCGGCGACGCCGCCTACCGGGCGTACCTGGATTACAACGCCGACGGCACCGTCAACACCTTCGACCAGCTCCAGTTCCGCCTCCGGTTCGGCGTGACGATCTAGGGACGTTTGCGGGGGATAAGAGATGCGAAGTCTGGCATTCGGGGCCGCCTTGCTCGCCGCCTGGGCGTCGACGGCGGCGGCGCGGGCGGACCTGACCTACCAGTACTTCACGGAGGCGTCGAGCTACACGGCCGTCACGGGCGCGCCCCTCACCGTCAACCTGTACCTGCGAGAGACGGCCACGAACGGGTCGGCCTCACTCATCCTGGGCAACGGCGGCCTCGCCGGCGCGGGCGTGTACGTGACGCAGTCCGGCGTCGTGCCGGCCAACGCGACCACGATCAGCGCCGTCAACGACCAGACGGGGACGGGCGGCAACTTCGCGGGGGGCTTCGCCAGCGCGAAGTTCGACGCGACGCGGGCGCGGCTGCTGGAGACGACCTCGTTTTCGGCGGCCGGCGGCCCCCTCGGGACCGCGGTGACGGTAGGCGACACCACCACCCGGTCCGTCTTCCTCGGCTCGCTCACCCTGACGGCCGGGGCGCAGGACACCACGACGACGTTCACGGTCCAAACCTACCGCAACGCCCCGACGGGGACGTTCGGAGGCAACGGAGTCAACTCGAACACCCTGACATTCAACAATCCTCCGTTCGACCTGGACGTCACCAACAACGCCGAGCTGGGCAGTCCGTCCGCGGTCTACACCGGCGCCAACGACCTGCCGTTCAACACCTTCACGGTCGTCGCGGTCCCCGAGCCGGGGAGCACGGCTCTCGCGCTGCTCGCCGCCGCCGCGGCTGGCGCGGGCGTCTGGCGGCGCCGGAAAAAGCGCCGCGGACCGCGGCCGGCGCCTTGAACGCCTTACGGAGGTCCGCCTGAGGAAAGCCACGCTTGTTCAGCGACGCTTCGCGGAAGCGTGGCGCAGTGCCCCTTCCGCCGGCTCGATGACGAGCGTCACCGGCTCGACGGCGAACTCATGCATCAGGCGAATGGACGATACACTGACTCGCCATTTCCGCCAGACGAACCTGGATCTCGCGCGTGCGGCGCTTGTCGCGGGCACAAGCGCCGAGGCCGAGTTCGGGGATGAGCGCGTGGCCCACCAGCCCGCCCGTTTGCTCGTCCGTCACCACGGTCAAGCCCAGGCCGAGAAGAACTCGTGCGGGCAGTCGGACCACATAGTACTCGCCTGGTTTCCTCCCGCCGTTAGCGATTTCGGCCGGCGTGACGTACTTCTCGCGGTAGACGGACAGGCCCGCCGTGTCTTCCGGCGTCGGGCGGAAGCCGGTAAAGCCGACCGCGACGGGAGGCCCCGGATCGACCTAGTTCTTGTGGACGCGCCGGAGAACGAATTCTTCCTCGGACGGGGGCTCGTGTTCCCGACTCATGGCTGACGGTTCTCCCCGCCGGGCTCAGCGCTCGGAACGCACCATCCACGAACAATGAGTGTCTGTCTCCCACTGTTTGATGGGCTGGCCGGGGACGTTCAGGAGCCATTCCACACGGCCCGGCGTGGCGATCTCGGCGGCCAGGTGGTACGAGTCGCCGCGCCATTCCAGGATCACTTCGCCCGACGTCCCCGGCAGGACGTTCGTCGGCGCCACGGCGTACGGCCAGCGGCGCATCTCCCTTACCCACGCGCTGGCGCGGTCCACGTGGGCCGGGTCGAGGGCGAGGGCTCCCTGGCCGTCCCAGTCATTTTCCAGCCCTCCCAGGCGAAGCAAGTCGTCGAGGACGCGGTCCCATTGCGCGTCCGCGGCGAGGAACCGAGTCGACTCCGGCGCGCCCCCCGACGTCGGCGGTTCCGAAATTAGGGGACTCGTCAGGCTGATCCTCGCTCCGGCCGGGGCACTGACGGTCATACGGGATCCCTCCTGAAAGCGTGCGGGCTTCGTTACCACTTATTCTACTCCGCTTCACCGGGGCGATCCACGGGGCGGCACCAGACGCAGCGCCCCTTCCGCCGGCTCGACGACGAGCGCCACCGGCTCGACGGCGATCATTCCCTCACGCAGCTGGGAAAGCACCAACTCTCGGTACGGCGCGCTATTCGTCAAGAGCCCCCCGGCAAGAGCGAGCGGCACCGGCTTGTCCTTCACGCCGAGCGAATCGACCACCGCCCCGACGGCTCGCGCGAGGCAGGCGGCTCCGTCGCCGAGGATGCGGTGCGCCAGCGCGTCCCCGGCGGCGGCCGCGTCGAGGACCACGGGGGCGAGGGCGGCGATTCCCGCGCGGTCGAGTCGCCGATGAACCGTCGCGATGAATTCCTCCGGCCGGCGCAGTCCGAGGCGAGCCAGGAATTGCTCGGCCAGAAGACGGTAGTCGTGGTGAGGCGCGCGGCCGTCGGCCCAGCGGGCGATGCCGGCCAGAGCCGTCAGGACGAGCCAGTAAGCGCTTCCCTCGTCGCCCAACAGCGGCCCCCAGCCGCCGGCGCGGGCGGTGCGGCCGTCCGGCGTTTGCCCCCAAGCCATTGAACCCGTCCCGGCGACGAGAGCCACGCCCCAACCGTCCGGCGTGCCCGCCGCCAGGAGGAGGGCCGCGTCGCCGACGACCTCGACGTGATCGGCGAGGCGCGCGCGCCGCGCCCATTCGCGGAACACGTCCTGGTCTTCGGCGCGCCCCGCGCCGGCCAGGCCGAGGCAGGCCGCTCGCACCGACACGCGCTCGCGCCGCGCCGCCGCGAACGCCCGCGCCGCTGCTTCGTCGAGGGCTGCCGTCGCCCGCTCCGCCCCGACCGCTTGCAGATTCGACGGCCCGGCCTCGCCCCGTCCGACGACGCGATACGTACCGTCCTCCCCGATGGCGGCCAACAGCGCGACGGTGCCGGTGCCGCCGCCGTCGATGCCCAGGATCAGGTCGCGCGCCGAAAGAGTTGGCGCGTCAGGCGAGAGAATTCGACCGACGGCGTTCCGCACCTGTCCGCCGACCGCCTTCAATCGCTCCCGCGCCTCGTCCGGAGTCAGCCCGGCCTGTTGAGCGACCAGGGCCGTCTTCAACTCGCCGCCGCATTGTCGCAATAATTCCTCGGCGGCCTCGGACGACAGCCCGGTGAAGTGGCGGACGATGCGGTTCGACCGCGCCTTCAGCTTCGTGTTCGTCGCCCGCAGGTCGACCATGAGGTTGCCGAACGTCTTGCCCAGCCGCACCATGACGCCGGTGCTGATCGTATTGAGGACGAGTTTCGTCGCCGTTCCCGCCTTGAGGCGCGTCGAGCCGGTCAGCACTTCCGGGCCGACGAGCGGCGTGATCGCCACGTCCGACAGCGGCAGCAGCTCCGAATCCGGAGTGCAAGAGAAGCCGACCGTGAAGGCGCCGACCGAGCGCGCGTAGGCGAGGGCGCCGCGGACATACGGCGTCCGCCCGCTGGTGGCGATGCCGACGACGGCGTCTCGAGCGCTCAGGCTCAGGGCGCGCAGGTCACGCTCACCGTCCTCGGGGCGGTCCTCGGCTCCTTCGACGGCCGTCGTGAGAGCCGTCGGCCCGCCGGCGATGACGCCGACGACCATGCCGGGCGGGGAATTGAACGTCGGCGGACACTCGGCGGCGTCGAGGACGCCGAGCCGGCCCGACGTGCCGGCGCCGACGTAGATCAACCGCCCGCCGTCGCGCACCCGGTCGGCGATCATCTCGACGGCGCGGGCGATCGGCTCCGCCTGCGACGCCACGGCGGGAATCACCCGAGCGTCCTCGGCGTTCATGAGGCGAACGAGGCCGAGTGGCGTCAGCTCATCCAGATTTGTCGAGGCCGGGTTGCGCGCCTCGGTCAGCAGATGATCCATGTCCGACCCCCAATTTGTCCACGAGCCAGGCGACGGCGACGGTGGTGAGTACACCGGCCGGGGCGTACCAGGGCCAGGCGACGAGGACGGTGCCCCAGGTCGACGGCAGCCACAGGGCGAAGACGACGACGAAGCCGATCGCCATCCCCGCGAGCGCCGCGGCCGACGGCACCGGCCGGCGCGCCTGGCCGAGCAGGAACAGGCCCAGGACGATGCCGCTCGTCAGCCCGGCGACGCCGAGGACCTGGTCGACGATGCTGCGCGGGCTGCCCGCCCAGACCGCCGCCAGGCCGACGCCCATGTGAAGCAGTCCCCAGCCGAGCGTGAACAGGCGCGACACACGCAGGTAATGGGCCTCGCTGCGGTCGGGGCGAAGCGGGCGGTAGAAGTCGGTGACGCTGGCGCCGGCGGAGCTGTTCAGCGACGACGACAGCGACGACATGGCCAACGCCAGCACCGCCGCGATCACCAGGCCGACGAGGCCGGTCGGCAGGTGGCGGACGATGAACGCGCCGAACACCTCGTCATTGGGCGTATTCGGCGCGAGGGGCAGGAGGCCGGCGTCGTGGAGGGCGAACAGGCCGACGCCGAGCGACAGGAACAAGAGGAATTGGGCGGTCACGATGCCGCCGCTGAGCACCAGCGCCGCCCGCGCCTGGCCGAGGGAGCGGGCACACAGGTAGCGCTGGACCATCATCTGATCGGCGCCGTGGCTGGCCATGCTGAGGAACGCCCCGCCGATGAGTCCCGTCCACAGGGTGTAGCGCGCCGCCGGGCTCGGGTCGAAATTGAAGAGCCGGAACTTGTCGGCGGCGCGGCCCGTCTCCAGGAACGTGTCCCAGCCGCCGGGGAGGAGGCGCAGCAGGACGGCGCCGGCGAGCAGGGCGCCGAGGATGTAAATGACAAATTGGATAACGTCCGTCCAAATAACGGCCTGCATCCCGCCGAGGTAGGTGTAGGCGAGCGTGACGAGGCTGAGGAAGGTCAGCGACAGCCTCATGTCCCAGCCGGTCACTTGCCCGAGCAGCAGGGCGGTGAGGTAGAGGCGCAGCCCGTCGGCGACGGTGCGCGTGAGCAGGAACAGGGCCGAGGCGGTGCGCTGGACCGACGGGCTGAAGCGCTCGCGCAGGAGTTGATAAGCGGTGAACCACTCGCCGCGGAAATAGGAGGGCAGCAGCAGCCAGGCGATGATGATGCGGCCGAGGACGTAGCCGAAGGCGAGTTGCAAGAAGGTGAAGTTGCCGCCCTTCGGGTCGAAGGCGAGGCCGGGGACGCCGAGAAAGGTGACCGTGCTCGTCTCGGTCGCGACGATGGAGACGAGCAGCAGGAGCCAGCCGACGTCGCGGTCGCCGACGAAGTAGGTCCGCACGTCGCGCTGGCGGCGGGCGAACCAGGCGCCGAGGAGCGTGGTGCCGAGAATGTAAACGACGATAATGGCGACGTCGCCGGGGGAGAGAAAGCTCATGGTCGTCGGCTCCGCCGGCCTCCGCGTGCCCGGTTAAGGAAGCCGCCGTCCTGAGTTGTCGGCACGCTTCCGCCTCTCCTCCTCGTATCATGACGGGAGTGAAGAGGCAAGTACAACGGCGGAAATCACCCTGGCGAAAGCCATGACCCCGAGTCGGCCGGAGGTGTCCCGATGCGACGCGGCCCGCGCAGCACGCCGCAAGGCGAACACCTGCCCGTCCTCCTCGACGAGGTACTCGCCGCCCTCGACCCGAAGCCGGGGCAGGTCGCCGTCGACTGCACCGCCGGCTGGGCCGGCCACTCCGTCGAGCTATTGCGCCGCGTCGGGCCGGAGGGACGTCTGATCGCCTGCGACTTCGACCCCGACAACCTGCCGCGCGCCCGCGAGCGCCTCGAAGCGCTCGGCTTTCCCTTCAGCCTCCACCACGGCAACTTCGCCGGCTTGCAGGGCACCCTCGCCGCCGACGGCGTCGAGGCCGTTGACGTCCTCCTCGCCGACCTCGGCATGTCCAGTATGCAGGTCGACGACGCCGAGCGCGGCTTCTCCTACGTCCGCGACGGACCCCTCGACATGCGCATGGACCGCTCGCGCGGCCGCACCGCGTCGCAGCTCCTCGCGACGGTCTCCGCCGACGACCTCGCCCGCGCCTTGCACGAGTTCGGCGACGAGCCGGAGGCGGAGCGCATCGCCCGCGCCGTCGTCGCCGCCAGCTGGGCGGCGCCGCTGGCGCGCACCGGCGACCTCGTCCGCGTGATTCAGGAGGCGCAAGGAAAGGCCGGCTCGACGTGGCGTCTGCACCCGGCGCCGGGGAAGTGGAACCCGCACCCCGCCGCGCGCACCTTCCAGGCGCTGCGCATCCTCGTCAACCGCGAGTTGAGTAATCTCGAACAGTTGCTGCGCGTGCTGCCGGAAGTGCTGCGGCCGGGCGGGCGGGCGGCGGTCATCAGCTTTCACAGCGGCGAGGACCGCCTGGTCAAGGCGGCGTTCCGCGCCGGACTCGCGGCGGGGGTGTACATGTGCGTCGCGCCAGAGCCGGTCCGCGCCTCGTTCGCGGAGCGGATGCGAAACCCGCGCTCGCGCTCGGCGAAACTGCGCTGGGCGTGGAAGAGATAGCCGTTCTCATTTCATCGCGGTCCGGAACGAGGACTACTTCCCCGGCTGTAGGTGCGACCACGCCGCATCCTCCTCGGGCCGGGACCAGTCCGCCGCCAGCGCCGCCTCGGCGAGGAGCGCGGCCTCATCCGGCACGGCGGCCGGCTCCTCCAGCACAGTCACGAGCGCTCGCCGAGGGCCGGAGACGTGGACCTCACCGAGCAACCGAACCCGACCGGTGTTATCGATGACTGCTTCGACGGTTTGGATCATGGAATACCTCCGTGTGTATTCTATCCAACGTGCGAGGGGGCGCGGCAATTTGTCGGGCTCCACGAACTCCGCCCGTCGTCCACGGAACCTATCCCGCCGCCGCGAGCAGCCGGCGGGCGAAGAAAATCACCACACCGATCAGAATCAGCAGGACCAGAAGTCCGACCGCGTTCAACAGCACCCACTGCCACCAGTCGGGCGGGCGCTGCTTCGGAGCGGCGGGAACCGCGGAGGTCGAGGCGGTCTTCGCCGCCTTGCGGATGGCGGTTCCCCTCACGACGGGCTTGCGCGTCGTCGCCGGCGATGGGCGGGCCAAATCGGCCGTCGTCGCCACGGGCGGAGGCGTCAGGCGCGGCGTGTCGACCGGCCTTGGCGGTGCCGTCGCGGGGGCGGGGCGCGAGACGCGGCCTTTGAGCAACTCGCCCAGCACGGCGGCCAACTCCGCCGGTGTCTGGTAGCGGTCCTCGGGGCGCTTCGCCATCAGCCGGCGGACGACGGCGGCCAGGTCCGGCGACACCTCCGGGCGAAGTTTTTCGACCGGCTCCGCCTCTTCCAGAGCGTGCTTGAAGATCTTGTTCGTCGGCGTCGCCCCGGAGAAGGGGACCTTGCCCGTCAGCAGGAAGTAGAGCGTGCAGCCGAGGCTGTACAGGTCGGCGCGGACGTCGACGCCGCTGGCGTCGCGCGCCTGCTCGGGGGCGAGGAAGTCGACCGTGCCGACCACGATGCCGGCGGCGGTCAGTCCGGCGTTGGAGTGGTCGATAGTCGGCTGCTGCAACAGCGCGAGCCCCAGGTCGAGAATCTTGACGAGCGGCTCGGGCGCCGGGCGGCCGGAAACCGTGCGCGTCGTCAGCAGCAGGTTGGCGGGCTTGATGTCGCGGTGGACCAGGCCCTGCTCGTGCGCGTGTTGCAAGCCCAGCGCCGCCTGGCGGACGTACTCGCACGCCAGGGCCGGCGGCAGAGCCCCCTTCGCGCGGACGAGGCGGCCGAGGTCGATCCCCTCGACGTACTCCATGACGAGGAAGTGGTTGCCGACCTCCTCGTCGGCGTCGTAGGCGTGGACGACGTTGGGGTGGTCGAGGCGGGCGGCGCCGCGGATCTCGCGCTGGAAGCGCTTGACCACGACCGGGTTGTCCAGGCGCTCGGGGTGGATGATCTTGACGGCGACGGCGCGGCCGAGCTTGCGGTCGCGCGCCTTGAACACCTGGCCCATGCCGCCGGAGCCGAGGCGGTCCGTGAGGACGTAGCGGTTGCCGAGGACGAGCGCCGGGCCGTTGTCGTTAAAGATTTTGTTGATCTGGTAAGCGGTCAGCCAGTCGCGCCGGAGCAGTTCCTTCGCGAGGGCGCGCGGGTCGCCCGAGGACGCCAGCCGGGCCAGCTCCGGGAGTTGCTCCGGCAGGAGGAGGCCGAGCCGTTCGACGAGGCGGACGAACGTGGCGGCCGAATCGATCGGCATGACGGCGACTCGGGCAGGGGGCGTTCGTGAGCGACTCGGGGGGTATTCTAGCGACTCCGCGGGCGCGCCCGCCAGCGGCGCGGCCTCGTTTCCCGGCCGGCGCCGCCCCGCTTCTCCCTGGCTACAATGACCGCGCATAGGGCACCATCAACCGACCGGCCCGCCGGCGCGGGTCGCAGGAGAATTCGCATGACCACGGCCACCGCCACCGCCAAACGCATGTCTATCGACGGCCAGTGGGTCGACGCCGACAGCGGCCGCACCCTGAAGGTGATCAACCCCGCCACCGAGGAGGTCATCACCGAGGTCGCCTACGGCGGTCGCGCGGAGGCGCGCCGCGCCGTCGAGGCCGCCGCCCGGGCGATGCCCGCCTGGATGAAGCTTACGCCATACGACCGGGCGAAGGTTCTCAAGAAAACCGCCGACCTGATGCGCGAGCGCGCCGACGCCGTCGCCCGCACCCTGACGACCGAGCAGGGCAAGCCGCTCGCCGAGGCCAAGGCGGAGGTCCTTCACTCGGCCGACACCTTCGAGTGGTTCGCCGAGGAGGGCAAGCGCGCCTACGGCCAGGTGATCCCCAACAGCGCCCCCGGCAAGCGCCACGTCACGCTCAAGCACCCCGTCGGCGTCGTCGGCGCCATCAGCCCGTGGAACTTCCCGATCACGCTCCAGGCGCGCAAGATCGCCCCGGCCCTCGCCGCCGGCTGCACCATCGTCTGCAAGCCCGCGAGCCAGACGCCCCTGAGCCTGGTCCATGTG
Organism: Gemmatales bacterium; assembly: GCA_038229635.1. Lineage (GTDB taxonomy): Bacteria > Planctomycetota > Planctomycetia > Gemmatales > Gemmataceae > DATFNV01. The sequence goes on along the minus strand of JBBROG010000045.1, from coordinate 14,208 downwards.
TTCGAGTGCCTGCTCGAGGCAGGGCTGCCGGCGGGCGTCGCCAACCTCGTCCTCGGGCCGGCGCAGGAGATCGCCGACGAGTTCCTGGAGAACCCGGCGGTCCGCAAAATCAGCTTTACGGGATCGACGGAGGTCGGTAAGCAACTCATGCGCGGCGCCGCCGACCAGATGAAGCGCCTCAGCCTGGAGTTGGGCGGCCACGCGCCGTTCATCGTCTTCCCCGACGCCGACCCGGAGGTCGGCGCGAAAATCGCGGTGATGGGCAAGTTCCGCAACAACGGCCAGGTGTGCATCGCGCCGTCGCGCTTCTTCGTCCACAAGGACGTCGGCAAGAAGTTCACCGAGGCGGCCGTCGAATTCGCCAAGGGACTGAAGCTCGGTAACGGCCTGGACGCCGGCGTCGAAGTCGGGCCGATGTTCGAGAAGAAGGCGATGGACAATACCCTCGACCTCGTCGAGGACGCGCGGCGGCGCGGGGCAAAGGTTTTGACGGGCGGCAAGCGCAGCGACCGCTTCCCGAAGGGGTACTTCTTCGAGCCGACGGTGCTGTCGGGGCTGACGCCGGATACGAAGATGCTCGTCGAGGAGCCGTTCGCGCCGGTGATGCCGCTGCTGGACTTCAGCAACCTCGACGAAGTGATCCGGGCGGCGAACAACACGCGCTACGGGCTGGCGGCCTATGTGTTCACGAACGACCTGTCGGTGGCGTGGAAGCTGGCGGAGGGGATCGAGGCGGGCATCATCGGCGTCAACGACCCGGTGCCGGCGACGCCGCAGTGCCCGTTCGGCGGCATGAAGGAGAGCGGCCTCGGCCGCGAGCTGGGGCATGAGGGGCTGGAGGCGTATCTGGAGACGAAGTACGTCAGCTTCAAGTTGCGCGATTGAAAGCGGACCTCGGACGGGAACCGCGGAGGTATAGAGATACAGAGGAAAGACAAAGAAGCAAATAATTCTTCTACCGAAGTCGCCCGACAACTCCGCCGTCCGTCCTGTCGTGTTCCCGCGGGCTTGACACGCCGCACGCCTTGTACTAATATACTAGTACATTGTGACAAAGGCGCCCGAGACGGGGACCCATGCGGATCCACCTTTCGCCGAACGACGGCGTGCCGATCTACCTGCAAATCGTCCGGCAGGTGCAATACCTGGCCGCCTCCGGCCGCCTCGCGCCCGGCGACGAGCTGCCGACCATCCGCGCGCTGGCGGAGCGGCTGCTCGTCAACCCCAACACGGTCGCCCGCGCCTACCGCGAGCTGGAGGCGGCGGGCGTCGTCACGACGCGGCGCGGCGCGGGCACCCACGTCTCCGACGCCGGCTCGCCCCTCGCCCGGCGCGAGTGCCTCGACGCCCTGGCCCGGCGCGTCGACGCCCTGCTGGCCGAGGCGCGGCAGATGAACGTCGGCATCGAAGACGTCCTGGACCTGATTCGGCGGCGCGACCGCGCGATGCGCCCGCCCGGAGAGGAGTAATCTCATGACCGACGACACGGCGCCGGAGCCGGTGATCGACATCCGAGGGCTGACGCGGCGCTTCGGCGCCAAGCGGGCGCTGGACGGCGTGAGCCTCGTTGTGCCGCGCGGCCGCGTGTTCGGCCTCGTCGGCCCCAACGGCTCGGGCAAGACGACGCTCATCAAGCACGTCCTCGGCCTGTACAAGGCCCAGAGCGGCACGGTGCGCGTCTTCGGCCGCGACCCGGTGCGCGACCCGGTCGGCGTGCTGTCGCGCGTCGGCTGCCTCACGGAGGAGAACGACCTGCCCGGCTGGATGCGCGTCGATGAGTTGATCCGCTACAGCCGCGCCTTCTACCCCGCCTGGTCCGACGACTACGCCGAGGAGTTGCGGCGGACGTTCGCGCTCGACGCGGCGGCGCGGGTCAAGACGCTGTCCAAGGGGCAGCGGGCGCGGGCGGGGCTGCTGATCGCCCTGGCCTACCGCCCCGACCTGCTCGTCCTCGACGAGCCGTCCTCCGGGCTGGACCCGCTCGTCCGCCGCGACATCCTGACGGCGGTCGTCCGCACTATCGCCGACGAGGGGCGGACGGTGATCTTCTCGTCGCACCTGCTCGAGGAGGTCGAGCGCGTCGCCGACCAGGTCGCCATGATCCAGCGGGGACGGATCGTTTTCGACGCCCCGCTCGACGAGATCCGCGCGACGCACCGCCGCCTGACGCTGCGCTTCGCCGAGGCGCTGACGCGGCCGCCGGCGCTGGCCGGCGCGCTCGCCTGGGAGGGAGCCGGGCGCGAGTGGACGGCGGTGTGCGCCGGCCTGCCCGCCGGACTGCGCGCCGAGGCCGAGGCGGCGGGCGGGCGCGTCGTCGAGGAACACGCCCTCGGTCTGGACGAGATCTTCCTGGCTCGCGCGGGGACGAGTCCCGCCGCTTCCGACGAGGAGTAACCGATGCGCTCCCCGGCTCTGGCTTTGACCTGGCAGGTGTGGTGGCGCTACCGCTGGGGGCTACTCGCCTGCGCGGCGGCCTGCCTGGTACTCGGCGCTCTCGGTTCGCTCCTGCCGCCCGGGTCCTGGGCGCCCGCTTTGCCGGCGGGCGAGCCTCTTCTCCAGGTCATCGTGGTGGTCATCGGGGCGTGCGCGGCGACATTGCTCTTCGTGGTCTACACCTTTTCCGGCCTCGCCGAAGCGCAGCTCGAAGCCACGGAAGCGGGGTTCGCCCCGCGGCAGTTTCTCCTGCCGGTGAGTACGCCGGCGCTGGTCTTCTGGCCGATGGCCCAGGGGGCGGTCGCCTCGGCGGCCGCCTGGCTCGTCTGCGCCGGGGCCGTGTTGGGGCCGGCGGGAGTGAAGGCGGATCTGGTCTGGCCGGCCTTGCTGACGGCCGCGCTGCTGGCCTGGCTCCAGGCCGTTGTCTGGTGGCCATTTCCGATGCGATTCATCCGCACCCCCGTGGCCGCGCTGGCGTTGACGGTAGTCGTGACCGTGCCCCTGATCGGCCTGCTCCTTGGGGAGGCGCCGACGGCGACGGCGGTCGTGCTGGCCGCGCTCGTGCCGGCGGCCTACGGCGTCGCCGTCGTGGGGGTGGCTCGGACGCGCCGGGGCGACGTGCCGGTGTGGACCTGGCCGGGACGACTGGGGCGGGCGCTGGTCGCGCCGCGGCCCCGGCGCGGCGGGGCGTTCTCGTCCCCGCTCCAGGCGCAGTCCTGGTTCGAGTGGCGCACGCGCGGGATGGCCTTCCTGTTCCCGATCGGTCTCATTGGGTTCGTGTGGATCCTGCTCGCCCTGTCGGGGGCAGGGGAGGAGGCGATCGACGCCCTGGCCGCCGCGGGCGACGCGCCTGTCGTCGCGGCGGGCGCCCGCGCGCTGACGGCGCCGGGGCTCCTGGTGGCCGAACTCCTGGTGGTCCTCCCCATCATGGCGGGAGTTTCCGGGATCGACCTGGGCGGCACGAGCCTCGCGGGCCCAAAGCTGGGCGGCACGGCGGGCGGCTGCCACCCGTTCTTCGCCTTGCGGCCGCTGACCGACGGCGAACTGGTCGTCGCCAAACTGCGGATGGCCGTCCGCGCGGCTCTGACGGCCGGGGCGCTCGTGATCCTCGCGGCGGTCCTGTATCTCGGCCCGACCGGAAAGTGGCGCGACCTCGCCGCGGCGCCCTTGCTCCAACCGTACAGCACCCTCGAAGTCGGCGCGGGCCTGGCGGCTGGCCTGGCCCTCCTCGTCTTTCTCACCTGGCTCAACTTGGTCGGGGGGCTCCCCCTCCGCCTCACGGGGCGGAATTGGCTGATAAAAACCGTCAGCTACGCCACCGTCCCCGCCTGGGTACTCTTCGGGCTTGTGTGCCACCGCCTGGTCCGCGAGCCGGAATTCCTGGCCCGCGCCAGGCAGACCGTCCCGTTCGTCGCGGCGGGGGCCGTGGCGCTCAAACTGCTCCTCGCGGCCTGGCTGGCGAAGACCTTGTGGCGGCGCGGCCTCGTCGCCCCGCGCGGGCTGGCGACGGCGGCGGCCGCCTGGGCGCTTATGGCTGCGGGCTTCGTCTTTCTGCTGAGTTGGTGGGTGCCGTCGGAGTGGATGTCATTACCGACCTTGGTTCTCGGAGTCGTGCTGGCGCTGCCGCTGAACCGCTTCGCCGCGGCGCCGCTGGCCCTGGAGTGGAACCGGCACCGCTAGACGTCCGCGGCGCGCAGCCGGGCGACGGCGGCGACGACGCGCCGCGCCGCCTCGTCGATCTCCCCCTCGGTCAGGAGGAAACTCAGGCTGAAGCGCATCGCCGAGTGCAGCACGTCGTCGGGGACGCCCATCGCACGCAACACCGGCGACGGCAGCAGCGAGCCGCTCGAACAGGCCGACCCCGTCGAGCAGGCGACGCCGGCCAGGTCGAGGTTCATCAGCAGTGCCTCCGCCCGGCAGCCGGGGAACGACACGTTGATCGTGTGCGGCACGCCGTCCTCCTCCGGCCCGTTGAGGACGACCGGAACCGCCCGCGCCTGGAGCGCACCCAGAAAGCGATGGCGTAACTCCTCGACATGCGCCCGCCGCGTCTCCCCCTCTTTATCCGCCAACTCGAGCGCCGCCGCCAGGCCGACCGCCAGCGCCACCGGCTCCGTGCCGGGGCGCAGGCCGCGCTGCTGGTGTCCGCCGTAGAAGAGCGGGCGCAGTCGGGCGCCGCGCCGCACCAGCAGCGCCCCGGCGCCGCGCGGCCCGTGGAACTTGTGGGCGCTCAGCGACAGCGTCGTCACGCCCAGCTCGTCGAAGCGCACCGGCAGCCGCCCCACCGCCTGCGCCGCGTCGCAGTGAAAGGCGATCCCTTTTGCCGTCTCGACGAGGGCGCGCACCGGCTGCACGGCGCCCGTCTCGTTGTTCGCGAGCATCACCGTCACCAGGCGCGTCTCGGGACGCATCAGGCAGGACAAGGCGTCAGGGCGGACGACGCCGGCGGGGTCGACGGGGAGGGAGTCGACGGCGAAGCCGATCTCTCGGAGGCGGCGCAACGGCTCGGCGACGGACGGGTGCTCGACGGGGCTGGCGACGACGTGGCCCGGCGCGTCGCCGGCGAGGCCGAAGACGGCGAGGTTGTTGGCCTCGGTGGCGCCGCTGGTGAAGACGACCTCGTCGGGGCGGGCGCCGAGGAGGGCGGCGGCCTGCTCGCGCGCGTCCTCCAGCGCCTGGCGGGCGCGGCGGCCGGCGCCGTGGCCGCTCGCCGGGTTGCCGAACGCCTCGTCGGCGAACGGCCGCATCGCCTCCGCCACGGCGGGCAAGAGCGGCGTCGTCGCGTTGTTGTCGAGGTAGAGGACGTCCATCGGGTTTGACTTCTGGGGAAGGATCTCGGCTTCCGAGTGAGAATAACAAAGGTGACAGGAAACAACTACGGCCGCCGCGGGAGAATGATTGCAATCGGCCCTTCGAGAAGGTAGTCTCTTTCCGAGTGACGAAGCCGAAGTTCCGAAAGGCGTCCGCACGCGGACAAGTCATCATGGAGCAGCGACAGGCCGTTCCTCCCAGTACCGACGAACTCCAGGCGTACAGCCTGGGTAAGTGCGGTCCGCAACGGTCGCGCGAGATCGAATCCTTCCTGACCGACGGCCCGGATTGCGGCCCGGTCCTGGGGGCGGCGCCGGAGGACGCGCTGGTCCGGCACCTGCGCGGCGCGGGCGAACTGCCGGCGGAGGACGCGGCCGCGCGGGTCCGGCTCCTTCCCTTCGGCGACTACGAAGTCCTGGAGGAGATCGCCCGCGGCGGCATGGGCGTCGTCTACAAGGCGCGCCAGAAGAGCGCCGGCCGACTGGTGGCGCTGAAAATGATACGCTCCGGCCAGTTCGCCAGCGCCGGCGAAGTCCAGCGCTTCCGCGCCGAGGCCGAGGCGGCCGCCCAACTCGACCACCCCAATATCGTGCCCATCTACGAGGTCGGTGAGTACAAGGGCGAGCCGTACTTCAGCATGAAATTCGTCGAGGGACCCAGCCTCGCCCGCGCCCTCGCCGACGGGCCGCGCGACGGTTCGAGTGCGAAGCGGCAAGCCGGGCTCGTCGCGGCGGTGGCGCGGGCGGTCCACCACGCCCACCAGCGCGGCATCGTGCACCGCGACCTGAAGCCCGGCAACATCCTCCTCGACCCGGACGGCCGGCCGCTCGTCGTGGACTTCGGCCTGGCCAAGCGCGTGACGGGCGGCCAGGAGCTGACGCAGACCGGCGCCGTCGTGGGGACTCCCAGCTACATGGCGCCGGAACAGGCGCTCGCTCGCAAGGGCCTGACGACGGCCGTGGACGTCTACAGCCTGGGGGCGATCCTCTACGAGCTGTTGACGGGGCGGCCGCCTTTTCTCGGCGAATCCTCCCTGGAGACGCTGCGGCTGGTGATCGAACAGGAGCCGGCCGCGCCGCGGACCCTCAACGCCGGCGTCGCGCGCGATCTGGAGACAATTTGCCTGCGCTGCTTGCAAAAAGAGCCGGAACGGCGCTACCCTTCGGCCGAGGCGCTGGCCGAGGACCTGGACCGCTGGACGGCCGGCGAACCGATCAGCACGCGGCGGGTCGGGCGCCTGGAGCGCGGCGGACGCTGGTGCCGGCGCAACCCCGCCGTCGCGGCCCTGACCGCCGTCGTCCTGGTCCTCCTCGTCGCCGTGGCCGTGAGCGCGTCCGTGGGCTTCGTGCAGACGACGCAGGCGCTGAACCGCGAGGCCGGCCAGCGGCAGACGGCGGAACACGAACGCGAGACCGCCCGCGCCGCCGAGGCCCAGGCCCAGGCCGAGGCCGCCTGGAGCCGCCGCGTCCTCTACGACGCCGACATGCAACTGGCCGCTCAGCTTTGGGAAAGCCCCAACGGCTCGGCCCGCGCGGTGTTGGACCTGCTCGAGGCCCACCGCCCCAAGGAAGGTCAGGAAGAAGACCTGCGCGACTTCGCCTGGCACTACCAATGGCGGCTCTGCCACGACACGCTCACCCTCCCGGACCACGGCGGCACCCCGCTCGCGGCTCTCGCCGCCGACGGACACGTCGTCACGTTCGACGAAGGCCGGATCCTCCGCCGCTGGGATCGAGCGACAGGGTCCGTCGTGGGGTCGTGGCGTCTCAAGGCCGAGGAGGACGTGCGGTATCTCGCGGACCTGTCGCCCGACGGCGCCCTGCTCGCGGTCGGCACGAGCGGGGGGACGGTGAGCTTGTACGACACGGCCTCGGGACGGGAGCGCGTGTTAGCGAAGGATCGGGCCGCCGTATCGGGCCTGAGTTTCGCCCCCGACGGCCGGGCGCTGGCGGCCGTTCACGCCAACGGCAAGGCGCGGGTGTGGGACGTGAGCGACGGCCGGCAGATCCAGACCTTCGGCCTGCGCAGCCCCTCCTTCGAGTACTGCGTGCTGGGGCCGCGCGGCGAGACGCTCGTGCTGGGCGGACAGCCGGACTACCGCCGCGTATCCCTCTACCGGGCGGGACAGGCGGACCCGTTGGTGCGAGGCCTGACCACCAGCCTCGGCCGTGTCGCCTGTTCCCCCGACGGGCGTTGGTTCGTGGCGGCCGACGGCATTGAGGTGGTCTTCTGGGATGCGGTCACGGGGAAGCCCGGCGGCCGGTTTCCCTCTCAGGAGGGGGGCGTCTACGCGATGGCGTTTTCCCCCGACAGCACGCGGCTGGGCATGGGCGGCTTTGAAGGGCTGGTGACGGTGTGGGACCTGGCCGCCCAAAAACCCGTTCTCCGGCTGAAAGGGCACACCGCCCGCGTGACGAGTCTCCGCTTCGGCGCCGACGGCACGTCGCTCATCTCGGGCGCCGAGGACGGGACCGCCAAGCTGTGGGAACTCGCCGCGCCGGAGGCGTCCCGCAACCTCGTGCCCCCCGAAGGCGGTTACACGCCCTGGCTGGCCTATTCGCCGGACGGCCGCTGGCTCGCGGTCGGGGGCCGGCCGGCGCAACTCTGGGACGCCGCCACGCGCCGGCCCGGCCCGCGCCTCGTGCCGGCCGTCCGTGGGGCGTTTTCCCCCGACGGCAAGACGCTGGCGCTGGGCGATTGGGACGGGCGCGTCTACCTGTGCGACGTGGCCTCCGGCCGCGTCGTGCATACCTGGGAAGGAAAGCCGGGGGAGCAAAACGAGTTCCGGAAGGTCGTCGGCTCGCTGACCTTTTCGCCGGACGGCCGGTTGCTGGCGGCCGGGCTCGGGTCCGCCAAGTGGTGGGAGGACGACCACGAGCAGGTCGCCAGGGTCTGGGACGTGGCCTCCGGGGAAGAGGTGCGGACGCTGGCGCATCAGAACACCGTGCCCGCGCTCGCCTTTTCCGCCGACGGCTCCCTGCTGGCAACCGCGAGCCACGACGGCAAGGTGCGGTTCTGGCCGGCGGGCCGCTGGGAGGAGGTTCGCGCCGACTCGGGCGGGCCGGTCGCGAAAACGTTCACGGCGCTCGCCGCCGCGCCGGAGGGCGACCTGTTCGCGACCGGCAGCAGCGACTGCGTCATTCGCCTGTGGGAGGGCCGCTCCGGGCGGACACTCCACGCGCTGCGGGGGCACTCCTTCCAGATCGTCGCCCTGGCCTTCTCCCGCGACGGCAAGACGCTGGCCTCGGCGAGTTGGGACCGCACGATCAAGCTGTGGGACGTGGTCAGCGGCCGCGAATTGCGGACGCTCGCGGGCCACCCGAACTGGGTCCTGGACGTCGCCTTCGCGCCGGACGGCCGCACGCTGGCCAGCTGTGACGAGTCGGGCGGCGTCCGCCTGTGGGAAGCGCCGCGCCGCTGAGGACGACTACGGTATCAGCCCTCATGAGGTTGCCAAGCATCCATGCACGCCACGTCACAAAGTTTGCTGGAGCGACTGCACGACCGCGCCGACGACCAGGCGTGGCGGCGGCTGCTGGCCGTCTACGAGCCGTGGCTGCGCGGCTGGCTCTCCCGCCACGACCTCCAGCCGGCCGACGTCGAAGACGTGCTGCAAGAGATCCTCGTGGCGGTCAGCGACAAGCTGCCCGCGTTCGAGCACAACGGCCGGCCGGGGGCGTTCCGCGCCTGGCTGCGCGCGATCCTGACCAACCGGGTGCGCCATTTTCTCCGCGGCCGGCGCAACCGCCAGGCCGCGCTGTCTCCTCACCCCCCGACCGATTGGCTGGACCAGCTGGCCGACCCGGAGAGTGCCTTGAGCCGGCAGTGGGACGAGGAACACGACCAGCAGCTCGTGCGCCGGTTGTTGGCGAGCATCCGGACGGAATTCAACCCGACGACCTGGCAAGTTTTCCGGATGCTGGTCCTCGAAGACCGGCCCGCCGCCGAAGTGGCTCGGCAACTCGGCCTCACGACGAACGCCGTCTACGTCGCCAAGGCCCGCGTCCTGGCCCGATTGCGGGAAGAAGCGCGCGGCATGTTGGACTCCTGAACACCCCCCTGGGAAGCCTACCGCGGAAACTTTCGCCTCATTTCGACATTTCTTGTAAGAACTCGTCTCACGCCGCACTTCCATTTCAGCGACGCAGCCAACCCGACCACTCCGTCCCCGTTCACGAGGGCGCCATGACGAATTTCCTCTGGACAAGGTTACAGCAGTTCGCGACGCCGTCCCGCAATCGCCGTCCGACCTCCCGCCGTCCCCGAGCCGGCGGGCGTTTCCACCTGGAAGCTCTCGAAGACCGCACGCTCCTCAGCGTGACCGCCCAGATCAGCGGAACGACCCTTGTGGTTGCCTTGTCCGCGGGAGATACCGTCGCCCACGGCGTCCGGCTCCAGCAGAACGCCGCCCACCCGACGACCCAAACGGACGTGTTGGACGCCGGCAAAATGGTCGGCACGTTCAACAATTCGTCATTCACTCTCCTCACTGTGACGCTCGGACCCGGCAACGCCACGCTCGACTTGGGCAACGTCACCGTGCCGAAGAAAGGCATCGCGATCGACGAGGGTACGGGCAACAACACCCTGCTCGGCCCCGCCGCCGGCGCCGCCTGGGCGATTACGAGCGCGAACGCCGGGACCATCGGCAGCCTCATCAGCTTTCGTAACGTCCGGAATCTGGTCGGCGGCGGCGCCGCGAACACGCTCACCGGCCCCGACACGGACCTGACCTGGACCCTCACGGCGACCAACGCCGGCACCGTGAACGGCATGACCTTCGCCGGCTTCACCAGCCTGGCGGGCGGCACGGGCAAGAACACGCTGGTCGGCCCCAACGCGGACCGCACCTGGACCCTGACCGGCGCCAACGCCGGTACGGTGAACGGCATCAGCTTCACGAAGTTCGCGAACCTGGCGGGGGGCACCGGCGCGGACACCTTCGTCTTCAAGCCCGCCGGCAAGGTCTCGGGCACCCTCACCGGCGGCGGCGGCACGGACACTCTCGACTACTCGGCCTTCGCCGACAACGTCGACGTCGACCTGCGCAAGCAGACGGCGACGGCCGCCGACGGCTTCGCCGGCACCGCCACGACCGTCGGCGGCTTCTCCCAGATCAACACCCTGGTGGGCAGCGACGCCGCCAACAAGTTGACCGGCCCCAACCTGGTCACGGTCTGGAGCCTCACCGGCACCGACCGGGGCAGCCTTAACTCCTCCGGCGACACGCTCAGTTACTCCCTCGCTTACCGGGGCTTCGGATACCTGGTCGGCGGGAGCAACCAGAACACCTTCAAGTTCATCGGCAACGGCCTGGTCTCCGGGTCGATCAACGGCGGGTCCGGCGGCAACAGTACCCTCGATTACTCGGCCGCCAACTACGCCACGACGAGCGTCATCAACGACGCCAGCTTTGCTTCCGCCCCTGGGCTCGACCTCAACGGCGCGGTCCTCACGAGGACCTCCGACGGCACCGTGCTGCGCCTGGTCGATACCAATACCAATGGCTACGAGAAGCACAGTGCCTTCCACAGCCAAATGGTGAGCACGTCGGCCTTCAGCTCGACCTTCCAGTTCCGCATGACGAACCCCGGCGGCATCGTGGACCCGACCGGGCACGTTGGCGCCGACGGCCTGGTCTTCGTCCTCCAGAACGGCAGCCCGGTCAACCCGACTGGCGGCTACGGCGGCAGCCTCGGCTACGACAACGGCTACCCCGACAGCGTCGGCATCGCCTTCGATACCTGGCAAAATCGGGAGTACGGCGACACCAGCTCCAACGAGCTGGGGATCGACTTGAACGGCTCGGTGAACCACGCGGGCAACGGCGCCACCAAGGACGTCACTCCGGACTTCGACAACGGCAAGCTGTGGCAGGCGTGGGTCAACTACGACGGCACGACGCTGAGTCTCTATGTCAGCGCCACCGGCACCAAGCCGAGTTCGCCCACCCTCACCCAGACGCTCGACCTGCCCCGCGTCATCGGCAGTCCCTTCGCCTTCCCCGGCTTCACGGCGGCCACCGGCGCCGGCTGGGAGAACATCGACGTCCTCAACTGGCAATTCGCCAGCCCGACCCCTTTGCCCGCCAATCCGGGGGTGCTGGTCGATCTCGCGACCGTGACGTACCCCGCCCGCAACGCGACGGGGATCGGCGCCGGCTTCTCGAACATCCAGCACGTCCTCGGCAGCGCGGGCGCCAACTACCTGCGCGACGACGGCAGTTGGCAGATCGCGGGCGCCGACGCCGGGACGGTGGCCCCTGGCGTCACCTTCGCTGCCTTCCAGAATCTGGAAGGGACGGCCAGGTCTTCCACCTTCAACTTCGGCACCGGCGCCAGTCTGGGCGGCACGCTGTTCACGGGCAACGGCACTGCCACGGTCAACCTGGCCCCCGGCGTCCGTGTCGGCGGTTCGCTCCAGGGCGGCACCGGCAAGACTACGCTCGCCGGCCCCGACACGGACAGCACCTGGACGTTGACCGGCGCCAACGCCGGCACGGTGAACGGCGTCGCCTTCACGAAGTTCGCGAACCTGCTTGGCGGCACCGGCGCGGACACGTTCGTTTTCAAACCCGCCGGCAGCGTCTCGGGCGGCATCGACGGCGGCGCCGGCGGCGGCGACTGGCTCGACTATTCCGGGTACGGCGCCGCGGTCACGGTCAACCTGGCGGCGGGCTCGGCCACGGGCGTCGCCAAGGCCGCGACGGACGGCGTCGCGAGAATCCACAACGTGCTCGGCAGCTCGCTCGGCAACACGCTGACGGGCGACGGGCGGGCCGACATCCTCGTCGGCGGCGCGGGGGCCGACGTGATTACCGGCGGCGGCGGGCGCAACCTCCTCATCGGCGGCGCGGGCAGTGACCGCGTCACGGGAGGGATCGACGGGGACATCGTGATCGGCGGCTCGGTCAACTTCGGCACCGCCACGCAAGCGGCGCTGCAGGCGGTCCTCGCGGAATGGCTGCGCACGGACGAGAATTACGCCACGCGCGTCGCCAACCTCCGCGCGGGCGTCGGTCCGAAGAATGCCTACCAGCTCGTCTGGGGGAAAACCGTCCTGGGCGACGGCGGCGGCAACACCCTGCGGGGCGGCGACGCCTCGGACTGGTTCTTCGCCGACCTGACCGCCGGCCGCGACATTATTCAGGACCTTAAAAAGGGCGAGTTCGTCAATTGACCCGCCGGCTCGTCACGGGGCGCGCGGCCCCCCGCTGGCTAACCATGCAACCCAAGATCGCGAACCCCTTCTACGAGGCCCGCACCCGGAGGATCGTACCGGCGAACCCGCTGCCTGAACGTCAGGCGTCAAATCGTCCGCTCGACGCCAGGCTACCCCTGGCACCGATCAACGGCAGCCCGATACCCCACCTGACCAGCCTCTACCACTCGGCCGAGGCGGGAGCGTGGAGGCTGGCCCGACAGCGAGGCCGTCAGACGGCGGGCTTATCGGGTACTACGAGGAGGAACTGACCCGTCGCGAGGTAGATTAGCCAGCAAACGGATCACCCCAACGGCTGGGTGAAACAGTAGCAGTAGCCGTTCTCGGCCTCGCGGAGGAAGAACACTCGGTACTTCTTCACGTCCCACTCGTCGATCCGGATCACCCCCAGATCGAGGCCTCGCCCGTCGAGTTCCGCCCGCATCGCGTCGAGGTCGGTCACGGAGAACGCACACGACCCAGCCTCACCCGGCTTGTGGTCCGGCTTGCGGACCAGCCCGAGCCGTGCATCGTCCCGCTGCAGGGTTGCCGTCGCCTCGTCGCTCGCCACGACCGAGAAGCCGAGCACGGTCTTGTAGAACTCGACCGCGGGGCCGATCTCTTTGACCGGCAAGGCGTTCGGGTCCTCACCCGAGATCGGGTACACACCCTTGAACTGCTTCATGGAGCCTCCGGTTTCTTGGGTTGCAGATAACGGTTCGGCACGTTCGCCAGCGGCGGGACGGGCCTCCCGGCGGCTTCGAGCAGCAGCCGGATGTTGTGGTAGATATCCCGCTCCCGGCGGTGGACCTGCGGCATCAGGCCGAGCTGGGCGTAGGAGACCGGCGTCACGTCAAAGAAGGTCGTCTCCCACTCGAAGCCCTTGCCCCATGTGATCCCCGCGAGCCGCACGCCCGGGGCCGCCCCCGCACCGAGGAGCAGCCGCAGGAACGTGGATCGGCCCCGTCGTGGAGGGCGGCCCGCACCTCGTCCACGTCGTGCCCGTCGAAGGCGTCCAGAAGCCGCTGCTGTGCTGGCGTCATGCCCGGTCCCCTTGTTGTTGAAGGGAGAGCGTATCGCGGGCGACCCCGCAGGTGAAGCCCAGTAGGTCGGCGGCCTCACACGCCGCAGCACGAGCAGTGGAACGGCCCCTCCCTACTCCGGTCCGGGTCGGTGTGGTAAGAAGGCGTAGGCCGATGAGCAGGAGGGTGCGATGCACGAGCAGCAGAAGATCGACGAGGCGGGGTACTTCCTCAACCGAATGCAGGTCGTGACGAACGAGCCGGCCGCGTTCAGGCACGAGTTCAGCGCATTTCTGTCCGCTGCCAGGTCGGCACTGCAATACGCGCTTGCGGAAGCAGAGACGAAACCGCGGGGGCAGCACTGGTTCGACACCCAAGTCGCCACGAGACCGTTCATCCGCTTCTTTAAGGACAAACGGGACACGAACATCCACGAGAAGCCGGTTCCCCCAGTGACGAACGCGGACATCGGTGTCCACGAGCATCTGGGCATCAGTGAGCAGGTCACCATACAGGTGGTCCGCGACGATGGGACGGTGGAGCCGCCAAGAGCCGAGGGAGCCGAGAGAACCGAGAGAGCCGAGAGGGACAGAGCCGAGAGGAATGGCACTGCCATAGGCCCTAACGCTTTTTGCCGGAACGCTTTGCGTTCTGGCCCAGCTTCCGGCGTGCCTGGGCGCGGGGTTCCTTCAACTTCGGGTAGTTCTTCGGCCGCCTCTTGACGGCCCGGGGTTCGTAGCGG
>JBBROG010000044.1:0-40012 GCA_038229635.1 Gemmatales bacterium | reverse complement strand
GCCCTGCGCGAGTTGGGTTACACCCGACTCCTCAGTACCTTCCTGGCGGGGAACGACGCCAGCACACTCTGGCACTGGCGCGGCGGCTTCCGGCTGCTCCCCTACCCGTACTCGGTGCGACGGCCGCCGCCGACGGCCTGAACGAAGCGAGAGGGCCGACCCCCGACTCGGCCTCGGGACGGCGTGGCGGGTGAGGAGGTCTGCCTGCATCCGCGTCGCGACTTGCTCGGAAAGGGCGCAGTAATTCGCCGGCAGAAGCCCGCCGTTGAGCGCTTCCATCAGGTGGGTCATCCAGGACGTGTGAAACGTGGGGAACGTCCCGGCGTCCACCCGCGTCCAGTCGTGAACGGGCATCGCGATCCCTCCCGGCGACCTCGGTATCCTAGCAGAGTTTGTTCCGGGTGCTCGCGCGGGGGGACGCTAAGCCGCAAGCGGCTCGGGGGCGGTTCCATCAACTCTCCTTGTTCGCCCCCGCCGCGCCCGCTACTTTGGACAGAGTGCCTTCCCGGTTCCCTCGTCCGACCTTCCGGCCCCGAAGGTCGTCCCGGCTGAGTTCCCGTCATTTTTCGCGGCACGCGCAATCCGAGGATTGGGCCTTATCGTCTCTAGGGTGGCGGTATGAGTGAACCTGCTGCGAGCGACTGTGCGGGGCCGGCACCAGAGAAGACAGAGGCAATCGCGCCCGGCGAACTCCTCCTGCGCACCTTCAACGAGATGCGCGACGAGTTGGTCAGCGCGATCTGGTTCGTGCTGGGGAATCAGGAAGACGCCCACGACATCGCCCAGGAGGTCTTCCTCCGCTGCTGGCGGACCCAAGAGCGCTTGACGGACGTACTCAACCTCAAAGCGTGGATCTACCGCATCGCCCTCAACGCCGCCCGCGACCACCAGCGGAGCGCCTGGAACCGCCGCGTCCGGACGGTTCCCGGGACGGATACGCTCCCCGGCGTGGACGACTCCTCTCCCGGCGAGGCGTTGGAAGAGCAGGAGATGCTGCAGCGCCTCCGCGAGGCCCTCACGCACCTGCGCCCGGAAGAGCAAGAAGTCTTCCTCCTCCGGCAGAATGGCGACCTGACTTACGAGCAGATCGCCCAGTTGCGCAACCGACCCGTCGGCACGATCAAGACGCAGATGCGCAGTGCCTTGCAGAAACTTCGCGCCGTGTTAGGGTAGTGCGGATCGACGGCGCGGCCCGAAGCCTTCTCCCGTTCCGAACGTCATCCCCGCCCCCCTGCGGGCGGGGACTTCACATTCGGCGTGCCGGGGCCCGGTCCCAGAACGGGGCCGGCCGCGCGCCGGGTGGAGAGCGCCATGCACGAGTGTCACGACTATCAAGTTCGGATGCTGGAGTACCTTTACGGCCTCCTCGACGACGCGGAGGCCGGGGGGTTGCTCGCCCATGTGGCCGGCTGCGAGGGCTGCCGCGCCGCCCACGAGGAGGCGCGGCGCCAGCAGGGCCTCCTGGCGAAGGCGGCACTCGTCTCCTTCCCCGAGGTTCGCTTCGAGCCGCCCGCCGACGAGCCGATCTCCCTCCCCCTGCCCGCGCCGTCCTCCCCGCTTCGCCGGATTCGCTGGGCCGCCGCCGCGGCCGTCCTCCTCGCCGCCGCCGGCCTCGCCACCGTCGCGGCCCGCTTCTCCCAGGACCACGCCCGCGTTCGGGAGGAGGTCGCTTTCCACGGCGCCGCCGCCGCCGAAACCGCCAAGAAGGCCGAATCCCTTCAAACTCAGGTCGCCAAACTCCCCGAGGACTTCAAGCGGAGGCAGCAGGAGGTCTTCCAGGCGGCGCGCGCGCGTCAGCTGAACGTCGTCGTCACCGGCCCGGCCCGCGCCCCCGTTGGCGCCCCGAGCGAGTACCGCATCGCCACGCAGACCTTCGACGGCCGCCCCGCCCGCGCCCGCCTCGACGTCCGCTTCCTCGACGACAAGGGGAACGCCGTCCTCGAACAGAAGGACGTGCCGACGCGCGGCGACCACCGCGTCACGCTAGAGCCCGCGCTGCCGCTGGCGCCGGGCTCCGCCCTCGCCCTCGAAGTGACCGCCCGCCGCGAGGGGGACGACGACCCGGCCGGCGTGCTGCGCGAGCGCGTCGAGTTGGCCGCCCCCGCCTACGTCACGCACCTCGCCACCGACAAGCCGATGTATCTCCCCGGCGAGACGGTGCGCTTCCGCTCGCTCACGCTGGAGCGCTTCGCCCTGCGCCCGCCCGACGACGACTTCCGCCTCGTCTACAGCATCACCAAGCCTACCAAGGAGAGGTCGGACATCCTTTTCGGCGCCAGCCGCCTCACGGCCGGCGGCCCGAGCGCGGCGGACGTCCTCGGCCCCGACGGCAAGCCGCTGCGCGGCGTCGGCTCCGGCGCCTGGGACGTCCCCGCCGACGCCCCCGGCGGCGAGTACACCCTGACCGTCCGCGACTCCAACGACCGCTTCTTGGCGGAGTCGCGCACGTTTCTGGTGCACCGCTACCAGCCGGCGCCGTTCCGCAAGGAGCTGGACTTCGACCGCTCTTCCTACGGCCCCGGCGAGCCGGTCGTCGCCCGCTGCCGCGCCCTCCGCCCCGACGGCACGCCGCTCGCCGGCCGCCCGGTGAACGGCCGCGTCCTCATCGACGGCATGAGTTACGCCGCCGACGGCACGCCCGGCGCGGGGCTGCCCGCCTGGACGACCGACGCCCAGGGCTACGCCAACGTCGCCTTCAAGCTGCCGGCCAAGATGACGCAGGGCCAGGGGACGCTGACGGTCGTCTTCGCCGACGGCAAGGAGACCGACACGCTGGTGCGGACGATCCCGATCGTCCTCGGCGGTTTCCAGGTCGACTTCTTCCCCGAGGGCGGCGACCTGATCGCCGGGCTGCCGGCGCGGGTCTACTTCCAGGTCCGCACGCCGCGCGACCGGCCCGGCGACCTGCGCGGCCGCGTCGTCGATGAGACGGGAGCCGTCGTCGCCGAGGCGACGACGATTCACGACGCGGCCTTGCCCGGCGTCAACCGCGGCCTCGGCGCCTTCGCCTTCACGCCCGAGGCGGGACACACTTACGATCTCAAAATCGACGAACCGCTCGGCTCGGCCTCGGTGCATCGTCTGCCCGCGGTCAAGGCCGACGGCGTGGCGCTGACCGTGCCCGACGGCGTCACGCGCCCCGGCGAGCCGATCCGCGCCCGCGTCCGCGCCACCGGCGGCGACCGCACCTTCCTCGTCGGCGCCTACTGCCGCGGTCGGATGCTCGACTCCCGGCGGGTGACGGTCAAGGACGGCGCGACCGGCGAGGCCGCCCTGCTGCCGGTCCAGGAAATCGGCGGCGTCTACCGCGTCACCGTCTTCGAGGAGCGCGTCGTCGGCGACCGCCGCGCCACGGTCCCGGTCGCCGAGCGCCTCGTCTACCGCGAGCCGGCGGAGCGGCTGAAGATCGACGTGCGACCGGACCGCAAGTCATACATGCCCGGCGACAAGGTGACGCTGACGGTGACGGCCCGCGACGAGAAGGACCGCCCCGCCGGCGCCGTGCTGCTGCTCCGCGTCGTCGACCAGCGCGTGCTGGCGCTGGCGGACGAGAAGGCCGCCCGGAGCATGTCGGCTCATTTCTTGCTGACGAGCGAAGTGAAGAGAGCGGAGGATCTGGAATACGCCGATTTCTTGCTGAGCGACCGCTCGGAGGCGCGGGTGGCGCTCGACCTGCTACTCGGCACGCAGGGCTGGCGCCGCTTCGCCGAGCAGGATCCGACGAAATTCCGCGAGCAGTACGCCCGCGACGCCGACCGCGTTTTGGTGAGCGTCGCCCCGACGCGGTTCGACTTTCTCGACCAGGATCTGAAGCGCCTCCGCGAGGAGTTCCGCACCCGCGACGAGGAATTGCGGGCGGAGAAAGACAAAGCGATGGCGGCGTTTGGGAATCTCGCCAACGACGGCGCGGCGAAGGCCACGGCGGAGCGACTGCGGCGCTACGACGACCTGGTTTACAACCTGCAACGCTGGAGCGCGCCCGCGCTGGGCGCGCTGATGGCCCTGGTCGTCGTCGTCAGTTTGCTGGCCGGCGCCGCGCGCACGCCGCGCCGCGCCGTGCCTTTCTTCGCGGGTCTCGCGGCCGGCGTGCTGCTGCTCCTGGGCCTTCAGACCCACAACAGCGGCGTGGAGCGCGAGCGCGCGGCCGAACTCCTACGGGCTCGGAACCAAATGGCCGAGCAGTTCGCCCAGGCCGATGCGGCGAGGAGGGCCGCTCAGGTGGCACAAGCCCAACTCGCGCCGGCCGACGCCCCTAAGGCGATGGTAGATCCGCGCGTGATGGCGCCCAAAAAGCCCGATCTCAGGATGCTGGAGATCAAACCGCGACTGGTCGCGCCGGCCGTCAACCCCGACATGCAAAACCGCCTCGATCGCGCCTTGGGTAAACCGGCCCCGAAGGCCGACGCGCCCGCGCCACCGAATCCGCCGCCCGCGCCGCCGCGGGTGCCTGGCGTCCTCGCCCCCGCGCCCGAGTTCGTGCCTCCGCCGGCTTCGCCGCCGCTCGTCGTCCGCGAGTACGCCCACGCCCTCGCGTCGGGCCGCGACGCGGCGCTCCGCCAGGACTTCACGGAAACGCTCCTCTGGAAGCCGGTCTTTGTCGTCCCCGCGGAGGGCAAGGCGACCGTCTCCTTCGAGTTGAGCGACTCCGTCACGGCGTTCGACGTGACCGCCTGGGGCCACACCCTCGACGGGCGTCTCGGGTCGTCGACGTCGCAAATCGAGTCGCGCCTGCCTGTCACGCTCGACCCGAAGGCGCCCCAAGAGGTCACCGCCGGCGACCGGATCGACCTGCCCATCACCGTCACCAGCAGCACGCCCGAGGCCCGCGACGTGCGCCTGACGACGACGGCGACCGGCCTGAAGCTTCTCGCCGGCAACGCGGAGGAGCGCGTCACGGTGCCGGCCGGCGGCACGGCGCGGCGCGTGCTTCGCTTTCAGCCGGAGATGACGGAAGGGACGGCGCGCGTCGAGGTGCGCGGCGTCGCCGCGCCGTTCGCCGCCGACGGCGTCGTTCGCACGGTCCGCGTCGTCCCCGACGGCTTCCCCGTGGCCGACTCGAAGAGCGACCTCCTCGAAGGCGCCGCCGCGCACGAAGTCGTCCTGCCCGAGACGTGGCAGCCAGGGACGCTCCGGTGCCGCGTGCAGGCTTACCCCTCGACGCTGGCGACGCTTCTACAAGGTCTCGAAGCGCTGCTCGGCGAGCCGCACGGCTGCTTCGAGCAAACCTCGTCGGTCAATTACCCGAATCTCCTCATTTTGCAATATCTGGAGGAGAACAAGGCGGCACTCCCCGAGGTCGAGGCCCGCGCCCGCCGACTGCTGGCGAGCGGCTACGCCAAGCTGGCGTCGTTCGAGTGCGCCGAGTCGGCGCAGGGCGGCAAGCGCGGCTACGAGTGGTTCGGCGCCCCGGACGCGCCGCACGAGGCGCTGACGGCCTACGGCCTGATGCAGTTCCACGACATGGCCCGGTCGCACCCCGTCGACGCGGCGATGCTGGGGCGGACGCGCCAGTACCTGTTGGCGTCGCGCGACGGCAAGGGCGGCTTCCGGCGCAACCCGCGCGCGCTCGACACCTTCGGCCGGGCGCCCGAGGACGTGACCAACGCCTACGTCGTTTGGGCGCTCACCGAGGCGGGCGGCAAGGACGACCTCGACGCCGAACTGCGTGCCCTCGAAGACCGGGCGAAGACGTCAAAAGACCCGTATTTCCTCGCCCTCGTCGCCAATAGTCTGCTGAACCGGGGCCGGTCGGAGGAGGGCGTGGCGCTGCTGAAGACGGTCGCCGCCGCGCAGAAGCCGGACGGACACCTCGACGCCGAGCGGACGAGCATCACCGGGTCGGCGGGGCGCGACCTGCAAATCGAGACGACGGCGCTGGCGCTGCTCGGCTGGCTGAAGGCGAACCGGCCGGGGGACTTCACCGAGCCGGTGCGCCGGGCGGCCGATTGGGTCGGGCGGCAGCGCGGCCCGCGCGGCGGCTTCGGCTCGACGCAGGCGACCGTCCTGACCCTGAAGGCGCTCATCGCTTACACCCGCGTCAACCGCCGCACCGCCGAGCCGGGCGAACTGAGCCTGTTCGTCGGCGCCGAGTGCGTCGGCCAACTCGCCTTCCCGGCCGGCGTTCAGGACGTGCTGACCGTCGAGTTTGCCGACCCGGAAAAGCGCCTGCGGCCCGGCAAGAACGAGCTGCGCGTCGAGGTGAGCGGCAAGAACTCGTTCCCGCACACGCTGTCGTGGTCGTACCGGGCGCCGAAGCCGGTGAGCGCCGAGGGGTGCGCCGTGCGCCTGACGACGGCGCTGGACCGCGACGCGGCGAAGGAAGGCGAGACGGTGCGTCTGTCGTTGATGCTCCAAAACGTCACGGACCAGGGCCAGGGCATGGCGGTGGCGGTCGTCGGCTTGCCGGCGGGGCTGACGCTGCCGGACGACCTGAAGCAGCTGCGGGAGCACGCCCGGCCGCGCGAGGGCGGAAAGACGCCGGGGCTGATCGACGCCTTCGAGACGCGGGGGCGCGAGGTCGTGCTGTACTGGCGCGGCCTGGGGCCGGGGCAGAAGATCGAGGTGCCGTTGGACCTGGTGTGTCGCTACCCCGGCGCGTACCGCGGGCCGGCGAGCCGGGCCTACCTCTACTACAACGCCGACGCGAAGTGCTGGGTCGAGCCGCTGGCGGCGCGCGTCGCGGCGAGCGAATAACCCTCAGCGCAGCGGATCGCCGTCGCCCCCGAGCGTCGCGTACCACGTCTTGAGACCCGCCATTTCCTCCTTGACGCGCTTCGATGGTTGGCCAAAGCGCAGCGGACGCGGCGCCACCAGCGCCGCCATCTGCTTCACGTCGAGCGCCTCCAGCAGGCCGAAGCAGAACTGCTCCGGCATCTGCTCGACCGAAAGATTCTGTTCGAGAACCTCCTTCAGGCTGCCGCGCGAGCCGTGCAATTCGACGCCGCGGATCGCCTTCGTCTCCAGCGCCGCCGCGACGAGCGCGAACAGCGAGGCGCGCGGCCCGACCGCGACGACCGCCACCGGCCCCTTGTACTCGGCGGCGCCCCAGCGGGCCGCCGCCGTCACCTGGCTCGCCTGCACGCCGAGCGGGCGGCCGCCCACCGTCGCCACCAGCAAGGCGAACAGCCAGTCGCGCTGCTCCAGGCGCGACTCGCCGAAATACCACGGGTCGATCGCCAGCACGCGCTGTCCCGCCGCGAGGAGCTTCCGCGCCGCCTCGGCCGCCGCCGCCCGCCCGCCGTCGGCGACGAGCAGCGTCGTCCCCTTCGGCTCTCCCTGGACCAACTCGACGGCCGGCACCGTCCAGGCGTCGCCCGTGCGGAGCTTCCAGGAAGTCGCGCGCATGCCGTTCTTCTCCCGCGTGCCGATCTTCTCCGCCTTCACCTCGTAAACCGCCGCCTCCACGATTTCTCCGAGACGTTTACGCTGTTCCTCCTGCCAGCGCCGCGCCGCGTTTGCTTCGCCCGGCAGGGCCGGCACGCGCGGCAGGCTCTTGGCCAGGCCGAGGGCCAGGCTGTTGAAGTCGGCGTTGTTCTTCGGCAGTTCGACGTCCAGTTCCTCCTTCGTCCGCACTTCTCCCGCGGTCGGAATCTCGTCCGCGT
Source organism: Gemmatales bacterium (assembly GCA_038229635.1). GTDB lineage: Bacteria > Planctomycetota > Planctomycetia > Gemmatales > Gemmataceae > DATFNV01. The sequence continues at coordinate 32,411 of JBBROG010000044.1, read as the reverse complement.
TGAAGCCCTTGTCGGCCGCGAAGAAGTGGGCGCCGATCATGCGATACAGCGCCTGCCGATTGTCCTTGCCGAAGTTGTGGTCGCCGGGATCGCGGTTGACGTGGGAGCGCAGGGCGTCTTCCTTGCCGTACAGGGCGAACACCGGGCGGGCAGCGTCGAGCAGCGGCGGCAGGGCGTAACCGGACTCGAAGCAGCAGTCGTCCTTGGCGTTGTACGTCAGCAGCGTCGGCCGCGGCGCCATCAGCGCCGTCAGGTGCGTGTAGTCGGCGATAACGGCGAGGTCGTTTGGCGTCTGCTCGGAATCGCCGAGGTCCTTGAAGTGGGCCAGGCGCGTGCGGACGCCGGAGTAGCCGGCGACCGGGTTGGCGAGCGTGACGCGCGTGTCGAGCGCGCTGATGAGGATCGTCTGCCAGCCGCCGCCCGACAGGCCGCTGACGCAGACGCGCGTCGGGTCGGCGTTCTTGTGTTCCAGGAGGATGTCGAGGCCGTGCTTCATGCCGAGGTAGAACGGGGCGAGGCCGCTGGCGCCGCACAGGTCGAGCTGGTTCATGTGGCCGTGGGCGTAACCGGGCGCGCGCAGCTGGCCCATGCCGAGCCACTCGGGGTTGAGGACAATCATGCCGCGCTTCGCCATGTTGATGCAGCGGATCTGTTTGTAGTCGGCCGCCTTGCCGACCGGCTCGTGGCCGTTGACCGCGAGGGCCGCCGGCGCCTTGCCGTCGAGTTTTTCCGGCTCGTAGAGCAGTGCGGGGATCCACAGGCCGGGCAGCGCCTCGTAGCGCAGCTTGCGGACGCGGTAGCCGGGGCCGCCCTTCACGTCCCCGAGCCAGTCGACGCCGCCCTTGTGATCGCGCCATATGCCCGTGCCCTTGTAGACGACGCGCGCGAGGACCCCGATGCGGATGCAGCGCGCGTGGTGCTCCCACTCGGCGCGCGTCGTGACCTTCGGCATCCGCGGCACGCGGGCGTCGACGTAGAGCTTTGTTTCCTCCAGGGCGAGGCGCGGGCCGATGATCTCCCGGGCGAGAAGCGCCTGCACGTCGGCGATGTCGGCGGCGCGGAGCGGGGAGGAGACGAAGAAGGCCAGCGCGACGCACGCCAAGAAACGTGGGGGCATGGAAGACTCCTTAAAGGGCGAGGTAATTGTGCCACTCGTACCCGTCGGGCAGTTCGGGCCGCGCGGCGAACTCCAGGTGCAGGACGCGCCGGTGTCGGCGCGTCTCGGGGTGCGATCGTCCGCTGCAGTGGGCCAGAAGCGGCCGCATCAGCAGGACGTCGCCGCGCCGCGCGAGGACGCTCACCGGAGCCGCGTCGCCGAGGCACAGTTCCTTGCCGGTGCGGTGCGAGCCGGGCACCACCTTGAGCGGTCCGTTTTCGTCGGTGACGTCGTCGAGGTGGACGCGGGCGGTCAGCATCGCCTCCAGCATTTCCAAGGGCGCCTCGACGTGCGGCACGCCGGCCTTGCGCGTCGGGTGTCGGAAATGGGCGCTGTTCCGCCCCTTGTCGCGGACGGCGATGGTGAGGTCTTTGTGCCACGGCAGCGCCCACGTCTGCCCCGGCGGCTTGTCGAAGTAAAGGACGCGCACCAGGCCGAAACCGGGACCGAGGGCGGCTGTCAGCGCGTCGATGAGCGGCGGGCGGCGCCACACGGTCGCGGCCGGCGGCCAGAGGGTGAGAACGTTGCGCGCCGCGTAGACGCCGCCTGCCTCACCGCGCATCGTCAGATCGTCGTCGCCGGGAGCCTTCAAGGCGGCGCCCAGGCCGGAGAGGATGTCATCTACCTCGGGGGGCGCGATCACGGACTCGAGGAGCGCGTAACCGTCCTCGCGAAGGCGGCGGAACAGTCCGTCCATAGCGTCCTCCTCGCGCGGCGGCTCACTTCTTCGGCCCGTCCGACTGCAAGTAACTGAAGAGGTCGCGGATCTCCTGCTCGCTCAGCGGGTCGAGGATCTTCTCCGGCATCAGCGACGCCTTCGCCGGGCTCATCTCGTCGATCTTGGCGCGCGCGATCACGGTCCGCTCGTTCTTCTCGTTGAGCAGCGTGACCGCCGTCGGCGACTGCTCGGCGAGCAGGCCCGTCAGCGCGCGGCCGTCCGTCGTCGTCACCAGGTAGGCGACGTACTCCGGACGGATGTACGCGCTGGGGTCGACGACGCTCGTCAGCAGGAACTCGCGGTTCTTGCGGTCGGCGCCGGTCAACTCCGGGCCGATCTTGTTACCCTCGCCGAACAGCGTGTGGCAGGTGGCGCAGTGCTTGGCGAACAGCGCCTTGCCGTTGGCCGCGTCGCCGGGGCGCTGGTTGAGCGAGTGGTTGATGGCGCGGGCGCGGGCGATCTTCTCGCCGGCCGGTAGCGGGCCGACCTTGCCCCAGTGCTTCTCGATGAGCTTCACCAGGCGCTCGTCCTTGTACTCGACCACGCGCCGCAGCGTGTCGAGCGGCACGTCCTTCGGCGACACTCGGCCGGCGTCGACCGCCCGGAGAAACTTCAGCGCCGAGCCGGCTCGGCCGCACAAGAGCGTCTGCGCCTTGCCACGCAGCGAGCCGGACAGGCACGGGTATTGATCCAGTACGGCATCGGCGATGTTTTCGTTCTTGAAAGACTGGAGAGCCGACAGCGCCGCGCCGCGCAGGCCGTCCGTCTTCCCTTCGGCCAGGACGCGCAGCAGCACCGGCACCACCTCCGGCCGCGCCGTCTGCCCAAGCACGTCCATGAGACTGACGCGATCTCCCTCGGGCGCCTTCGGGTCGGCGGCGACCTCCAGCGCGCGCTCGAAAGCGGGGACACTGCCGAGGCGCAGGGCGAAGCGCGTCAGCAGCGCGCTCCGGTCGCCCTCCCGCCACAGGGCGCCGAGTTGTCGCTCCAGTGCCGGCGGCACCCGGGCGAGTTGGCGCCCTTCGAGTGCCTTCTCCATCCCCTGCATGAGAAGGCGCACTTCCTCCGGCCCCGGCGCCGACGCCAACAGGCGGGCACACGCGGCGAGGTCGGCGTCGCCGCCTTCCGCCATGTAGCGTCGGCCGAGGCGCTCGATCAGGGTGCGGCGGATCAGCGGCGTCCGCCACGCCTCGGGGGAGTCGAGCAGGCCGAGGACGAGGTCGCGGTGCGCGACCGCCTTGTCCTCGACGGCCCACCACAGCAGAAGCGGAATGTGCGGGTCGTTGATGTCCTCGACGCGGCGAAGCAACTCACGCACGACGGGCAGGCCGTCCCCCGCCGGCAGGCGCTTCGCCGTGCAGGCGAGTTGGCTGCGCACCGTCGGGCTGGGGTCGGTCCGGGCGAGAGACACGAAACGCTTGGCGACCGACGGCGACACTTCGCGCGCGTCGCCGAGGAGACGGACCGTCCATGTCCGAACGTCCTCGTTGGCGTGGTCGAAGAGCTTCATCGCGAAGGCGTCGTCAAGGCCGTCGCTGACGTACAGCGCCCACAGCGCCTCGAGCGCGAGTTCTCCCTTCTCTTCGAGGATCGTCTTGCGCAGTGGGGCGATCCCGCCCTTGTCGCGGCGCTCGGAGAGGACGCGGCGCGCCTCGCGGCGGAACCAGTCGTTGGGGTGGCCGAGCAGGCCGAGCAGGTCGCGGCTCGCCAGCTTGCCCAGCGACGGGCCGCGCGCGTCCTTCCAGCCGGGCGGCATCGGCAGCGCCGCCGCGGGACTCGTCGGCTCGACCTTGTAGACGCGGCCGTTGCTCTTGTCCCAGTTGTCCACCGGGTCGACGTGGTTGGCGCGGACGTCGTACCAGTCGGCGATGTGGACGTTGCCGTCGGGGCCGACGAGGCAGTCGACGGGGCGGAACCAGAGGTCGTTGCCGGCGAGGAATTCGCTCAGGTGGCGGCTGGTGAAGCTGGACGCCTTCGGCTCCAGCGCGTGCCAGTTGAGGACATTGGAGAGGACATTTCCGGCGACGTACTGGTCGCGGTACTTCGCCGGGTAGGTGCCGCCGCGGTAGACGACGCCGCCGACGGTGACGTGGCCGCCCTTGAAGTCCTTGTAGGGGACGTGGTCGAAGTAGCCGTAGGTGTGGGCGTTGTGCAAGGGGCCGTGCTTGGCGAAGCCCTTGACGTAGTAGCCGCCCTGCACCTGATGGAGCATGGCGGCGCCGCCCCAGTTGGTGCCGGCGATGACGTTGCCGTGCCCGTCAAAGTCGAGGCCCCAGGTGTTGCCGCCGCCCTCGCTGAACAGCTCGAAGGCGCGCGTGATCGGGTGGTAGCGCCACACGCCCTGCTGGAACTCGACGCCGCGGACGTGGGCGGTCACGGTGCTGCCCTGGGCGCCGTAGAGCCAGCCGTCCGGCCCCCACTGGAGCGAGTTGGCGACGGCGTGCGCGTCTTCCAGGCCGAAGCCGCTCAGCAGCACCTCCGGGTCGCCGTCGGGCACGTCGTCGCCGTCGCGGTCGGGGTAAAAGAGGAGGTACGGGGCCTGCAACACGTAGACGCCGCCGTGGCCGAGGCACATCCCCGAGGCGAGGTTGAGTCCGCCGACGAAGTCCTTGGCCTTGCGGTAGCGGCCGTCCGCGTCGGGGTCGTCGAGGATGGTGACGCGGTCGGCGCCCTTCGGCCCCTTCGGCGGCGGCTCGGGAACGCGGTCGTACTTGGTGCGGAGGTACTGATCGACCTCGACCGGCTTGAGGCCGGCGGGGTTCGGATACTGGAGATACTGAAGGACCCACATGCGGCCGCGGTCGTCGAAGGTCATGGTGACGGGCTGGCGGACGAGCGGCTCGGCGGCGACGAGCTTGGCGCGGAAGCCGTCGGCGGCCTTCATGCGCTTGACGGCCTCTTCGGGAGCGAGTCCGCCGGCGAGGGCGACGGCGGCCAGGACGAAGAGGGTGGCTGGCAAAGCGATAAGCGAGAGGCGGTTCATGGCGGGAGCCTCGGCGGGAGCGGCGGACTCAGGGCGGGCAGGCGGTACGGAGATCGTAACGCGGCGCCGGGGCGAGGACAAGTCGCTTGACGGCGCGACGGCGGATGGGCACCGTGGGCGGATCAAAGGCTGGTCCGCCTCCTGCGCCGCCGGCGGTCCGGGCGACTCCCGTTTACCGGGCTGTGGCGCGACTTGACGGCGTGGAACGTCCTGGAGTTTAAGGGGCCGACGGTGTCGCCGCGCGCCGAAGACCCGGACGACCTCGTCGAAGTCGGTCTCGGCATCCACCGGCGTTTGAACGAGGAGGGCGCGCGTAAGGGGCGGCCGGCGTTCCCCCCGGAGCAGGTATCGTTCTGGTATCTGGCGAACCGTCTGGGCCGGCGCATGTTACGCGGCTGGGAAGCGCGGCGGCTGCGCGGGCTCCGGGAGGAGAGCCCGGGCGTTTGGCGCTGCGAGGTGATCGGGCGCCCGGTATTCTTGGTGAGTGGGTCGGAGTTGCCCGTCGAGGAGGATAGCCTGCCCCTGCACCTTATCGGCCGAGGGCGGCCCGAGGTAGAGCGGGGCGTCGCGGAATTCCTCGCGACTCGGCAGCTGTTGTGGGAGCGATACGGCGGATGGCTGGCGTCCCTTCACCAAGAGGCTTACAAGGAGGTCGTCAACATGGCCAAGACTTCAAAGCGGGGATTTAACCCCTCCCTGGACGCGGTGATCGAGACGATGGGCATGGACTGGGTCATCGAACACGTGGGTCTCAAGCGCGTTCTCGATCAGGCCGGAATGCGGCGCGTCCTCGATGAGGTGGGCGTAGACAAACTGGCCGCGGCACTCACGCCGCAGGAGCGTCTAGAATTGCTGCGCAGCCTGAGCAAGCCGTAGCCCCTGCGTGCCGGAAGTCATTCACTTCTTCGGCGCGCCCTTGCTGATCGGGAAGCGGTTGCTCGGCATCGGCTCCGGGTTCTCAACCGGGCGCGGCGGGCCACACCCCGTCAAGACCCAAGCCAGCATGAATAAGGCCGTCCAGCGTCGCATCAGTCCGCTCTCCGCTCAGGGCAGGTCGACGACCTCGCCGCCGCCGCGCGTCGCCAGTGCCGGTAGGACGGCGTCGGCGCCGTACGGGAGGAAGTGGACCGAGCCGTCGGCGAAGACGAAGTTGGCGCCGCCCTTGTGGAAGCTCCAGTAGTGCAGTTCGTCGCACGCCGGCTGAATCGCGCCGCTGTCGTCGCGGATCAGGTTCGGCGGCTGGAAGTGGTACGGCCCCGCCGGGCAGGCGTCGAGCGACGCCATGCCGTTCTGCCGCGAATTCAGCTCGCGGGCGCCGACGACCACGTCGCCCGAGCCGCGCTGCTCGTCGCCCTCCGGCATCGTGTAATCGCTCTGGCCGCAGCCGCCGAACCAGAAGCCGAACAGCGGCGTCGGGCCGCGGCCGCGCTCGCCGGCGAACAGCGTGTTGCTCGTGCCGTCGGTGATCTCGCCGAGGCGGACGCCGCGGTTGCTCGTGAAGACGCCGTCCTGCGTCTTGTAGTTGGTGCCGTTCGAGCCGAGGTAGTTCGTCGCCGCCATCGTCAGCTTCAGGCCGCCCGGCATCGTCGACGTGACCAGCGGGGTGTTCGGGTCGGACGGGCACAGGTAGAGCGGCAGGGCCGTCGCCAGCCACGGGTTCTGCTGCGGCTCCGTCAAGCCGAAGACCCAGCCGCCCCACGGACTCCAGTGGGCGTAGCCGGGCGTGCCGTTCGGTCGCGGCAGGTACCAGCGCACCGGCATCGACGTGTTGCTCGCCCACTCGTCCGCCGCCCGGTAGAGATTGTCCTGTTCGAGGAAGGGGAGGATCTGCACCATCCAACTCCAGTGCCAGTGCTTCTGGAAGCGGTTGTCGAGGGCCGACGGCAGGGCGCCGTAGGCGTCGTGGTGCATGTGCAGGGCGAGCCCCTGTTGCTTGAGGTTGTTGGCGCATTTGATGCGGCTGGCCGCCTCGCGCACCTGTTGCACCGCGGGGATCAGCAGGCCGATGAGCACGGCGATGATGGCGATGACGACCAGAAGCTCGATCAGCGTGAAGCCCGTCCGGCGCGACGACGATGTCGTCATGAGTCGGATCCTCCCAATCGCCCCCGCCGGGCGGCGACGGCCGGCGGAGTGCGTCGAGGATGGATGCTAACCGGCGTCGCCTGTGCCCGCAAGGAAAAAGGCGGCCTCGGCTCACGGAACTCACGGAAGCAAGAAAGTCATGACGCCGGCGCCCCGGCGGGGCACAATGGTAAGGAGTGTCGCCCGACCGCTGCCCACCGCCGGAGGCGCCATGTTCTTCCCGCACTCCGCCCCGAACCGCCGTGAGCTGCTCCGCGTCGGCGGCCTGAGTCTGCTCGGCCTGACCGCCCGCGACCTCGCCCGGTTGCGTGCCCTGCCGCCGTCGTCGCCGGCGGTCGAGAAGCGGCGGCGCAACTCCTGCGTCTTCCTCTTCCTTTTCGGCGGGCCGAGCCACATCGACCTGTGGGATATGAAGCTGTCGGCGCCGCCCGAGGTGCGCGGCGAGTTCCGGCCCGCCGCGACGAGCGTCCCCGGCATCCGGGTCTGCGAACACCTGCCGAACTTCGCCCGCGTCATGGACAACGTGTGTCTCCTTCGGTCGATGACGCACCGCATGAACGTCCACGGCCCGGCGTGCAGCGAGGTCTTCAGCGGGCGCCCCTACTTCCAAGCGCCGACCACCGACCAAGCCAGCCGCGAGGACTGGCCGTCGCTGAGTTCCCTCGTCATGCGCTACGGGAAGGGGACGGACGGCCTGCCGCCGTCCGTGGTGCTGCCGTGGCACGTACAGTTCCCCGGCCAGTCGAAGCGCATCGCCGGCCAGACCGGCGGCCGCATGGGCGAGCGCCACAACCCATTTCTCCTCAACGGCGACCTGGAGAATCCGGAATTCGAGTTTCAGGGGCTGAGGCTGTCCGAGGGGACGCCGCCGGAGCGGTTGCGCGGCCGCCGCGGCCTGCGGACGCTCCTCGGGCGGCCGACGGCGGGGGAGTCGGCCGAGGAGTACGAGAACAACCACCGCAGCGCCTGCACGCTGCTGGAGAACCGGGCCGGCGAGGTACTCGACCTGCGCCGCGAGCCGGTCAAGGGGCGCGAGCGCTACGGCATGACGGCGGTCGGACAGAGCCTCCTCCTGGCCCGGCGGCTCGTCGAGGCGGGCGTGTCGCTCGTCACGGTCAACTGGCAGGACGAGACGAAGGTCGACGGCGTCAACACCTGCTGGGACACGCACCAGAACGCTTTCGCCAAGTTGAAGGACCTTCTTTGCCCGATCTTCGACCGCGCCTTCCCCGCCTTCGTTCAGGACTTGCGCGAGCGCGGCCTGTTGGAGACGACGCTGGTGGTGGCGCTGGGCGAGTTCGGGCGGACGCCGAAGATGGGGCAGTTCGAGCAGAGCAGCAACACCAAGAAGAACGGCCGCGACCACTGGCCGCACGCCTTCACGGCGCTGCTGGCCGGCGGCGGCGTGCGCGGCGGGCAGGTCTACGGCGCCACGACGCGCGACGGCGGCTATGTCGCCGACCGGCCCGTGACGCCGGCGGACCTGACGGCGACCGTCCTGCACCACCTCGGCGTCGACGTCACGCAGCGCTACGAGGACGAGTTTCAACACCTGCAAAATCGGCTGAGCGGCGGGCAGGCGCTGCGCGACCTGGGGTGAGGGGCTCTCTTCTCCCCTCTCCCCTTCGGGGAGAGGGGTTGGGGGTGAGGGGTTGAGCCGCCTGTCACTTCGCCGCCTTGCCGACGCAGAACAGGTGCTTCTCGCCGCGGACGAACAGGCGCCCGTCGGCGACGGCGGGGCTCGCCAGGACGGCCTCGCCGAGCGGGTTCTTCGCCAGGAGCTTGAAGCGCGGCTCCGCCGCGAAGACGTAGACCTCCCCCGCCTCGTTCGGAGCGTAGACCTTGCCGCCGACGAGGATCGGCGACGCGGTGACGCCCTTCGTCCCCAGCCGCTCCGACCAGACGGTCTCGCCCGTCTTCGCCACCGTGCAGCCGGCGAGGCCCATGTCGTTCACCCAGTAGACGTGATCGCCGCGGCTCAGGAAGCAAGGGACATACGGCATCGTTTTTTTGATTTCCCAGGCCAGGCGCGGCGCGACACCGGACGCCTTGCCGCCGGGGACGACGGCGACGGTGTGGCGGTCGCCCTTGCCGTCGCCGGCGGCGGCGACGATCAGGCCGTCCGCGAGCGCGGGGCTGGCGACCGTGCGCAGCGGCATGCCGTCGAACTTGCGCTCGTACTCCCAGTTCTTCGCCCCCGTCTCGGGGTCGTAGCCGGTGATCGCGTGCGTGCTGCCGACGACCAGCTCGACCCCCTCGGCCGGCCGCTCCAGCAGGAACGGCGTCGAGTAAAAGGCGCGCTCGTGCTGGCGCCCGGCCTCCCAGACCGTCTTGCCCGACTTGCCGTCGAGGGCGACGACCGACGCGCCGCGGTCGTGGTCGTTGAGGAGATAGACCTTGCCGGCGTGGACGATGGGCGAGTTGCCGGCCCCGTGTTGACTGGTGTAGGCGCCGAGGTCGTGCGCCCAGAGCTGCTTGCCCTTGAAGTCGAAGCCGTACAGGGCGACGCGCTCGCCGTCCCAGAACATCGCGTAGACGCGCTCGCCGTCGGTCGCCGGCGTCGACGAGGCCAGTGAACTTTTGGGGTGGATTTTGGCGAGCCCGCCCGGCACGGGAGTCGACCAGAGGACTTTGCCGTCGGCGACGTTCAGGCAGAGGAGGGAGCGCTCCTTGCCGTCGGCGCGGGCGGCCTGGAGGAAGAGGCGGTCGCCCCAGACGACGGGCGACGAGTTCCCCACGCCGGGCAGTGCGGTCTTCCAGGCGAAATTCTTGGCGGTCCAGGCGACGGGCAAGTCGGCGTCGTCGACGACGCCGGTGCCGTTAGGCCCGCGGAAGCGCGGCCAGTTGGCGCCGTCGGCGGAGCCGGCCCAGGCGCAGGCCGCCAGCAAGAGCGCCAGGCCGAGGGTGCGGGTGTGCATCGGGAAGATCCTCGCGTCGGTCAGGGATGAGGGCACGGGATATCATAGCAATCCCCGGACGCCGGTCACAGCGCCGCCGCGAGTCGCTCCGCCTCGCCGACCATGTCGCCGAGCAGGCGCAATCCCAACTCCCAGAAATCCGGGTTATTCACGTCGACGCCGAGCTTCGCCAGCAGCCGGTGCGGCGCGTCCGAGCCGCCGGACGCCAGCAGTTCCAGGTAGCGCGGCACGAACGCCGCCCCGTCCTGGCGGTACTTTTGCACCAGGGCCAGCACCAGCAGCTCGCCGAAGGCGTAGGCGTAGCAGTAGAACGGTGCGTGGATGAAGTGGCCGACGTACATCCACCAGAAGCCGTAGCCCTCCGTCAGCGCCACGACGTCGCCGTGCATCGGCCGATTCGCCTCCATCCAGAGTTCGTTGATCCGTTCAGTCGTCAGTTCGCCCTGCTCGCGCCGCGCCGCGTGGGCCTTCTGCTCGAAGCGCGTCAGCACGACCTGGCGGAACACGGTCGCGAAGCCGTCCTCGATCTTGCTGCACAGCAGCGCCAGGCGCGTGCGCGGGTCGGGGTAGACTTCTTGCAGCCTCTGGAACGTCAGCATTTCGCCGAAGACGCTGGCCGTCTCCGCCGTCGTCAGCGGCGTGTCGCACTGCAAGTAGCCGACCGGCCGCGACAGGTATTGATGCACCCCGTGGCCCAGCTCGTGGGCGAGGGTCATCACGTCGCGCAGCTTGTCGGTGAAGTTCATCAGGATGTACGGGTGGGCGCTCGGCACGGCGCTGCTGCTGAAGGCGCCGCCGCGCTTCCCCGGCCGCGGGGCGGCGTCGATCCAATTCCACTCGAAAAACTCGCGGACGACGGCGCCGGCCTTCGGGCTGAACGCCTCGTAACTCTCCGAGACGATCCGCCGCGCCGCCGGCCAGTCGCACGCCGGCATGTCCGAGAAGAGCGGGGCGTAACGGTCGTAGTCCTGGAGTTGGCCCAGGCCGAGCAGGCGGCCCTTGAGGCGGTAGTAGCGTTGCACCGTGTCGTGGTGGCGCTCCGTCGCGGTCATCAGCGCGTCGACGACTTCCTGCGTGATCTCGTTGGCCAGGTGCCGCGGCGCCATCGGGTTGTCGAACTTGCGCAGGGTGTTGTCGGCGTGGTAGTCGAGGACGAGGTTGTTGAAGACGAACGTCAGCAGGCGGGCGTTCTCTTGAAGGCCCTTCGTCAGCCCTTCGGCGGCGGCGCGGCGGACCGCGCGGTCGGCGTCGTAGAGGCGGGCGAGCGTCTGCTGCACGCTGAGGCGCTGCGCGGCGCCGCCGACCTCCACCGGGCAGGTGAGCGACGACACGCTCTCGTCGAACAGGCGGACGAAGGCCCCGCGCCCCGTGATCGATTTCTCGTCGAGCAGCTTCTCCTCCGGCTCGCTGAGGTAGTGCGGCCGCCAGGCGCGCTTCTGGTCGAGGTAGTGGCGGTAATGCGCCAACAGGGGGTCGGCGAGGAGGCGGGCGGCGGGCGCGTCGCCGAGCTTGACCCATTCCAGGTCGAAGAAGATCAGGTGCTTGTTGACCGCCGCGCGCCGCTCGCGGGCGCGGGTCAGGAGGGCGCCGCGGGCCGGGTCGTCGGTCTTGGCGGCGTGGAGCAGGCTGGCGTAGGCGAGCGGCTTGTCCATCAGTTCGTAGAGACTTTCCAGCTCCCGGACAGCTTCGAGGAGCAGGGCCGGCGCCGGCCCCTCGTCGGTGTGGACTTTGCCGCGGTAGGCGGACTCGAAGGCTCGGGCTCGGGCGAGGGTGGCGTCGAGGTCGCCGAGGAGGCGCGGGTCGTCGGGGCCGGCGTAGAGGTCGCCGAGGTCCCAGGCCACGCCGTCGGCGCTGCTGGCGGGGGTGTTCATCGCGGTGGCTCCGTCATGATAAGCTCGGGCGCGGTCGTCGGGCCGGCGCGCGGGGCCGGCACTCTTTGAAATATCGAAGACGCGGCGTCCGACAGGGGCGAAGCCCGAATCAAACCGCGGAGGCCGCCACACACAGCGATTGCCCCATGAAACCTCCGGTCAGGGCGTGAACGACACCCGCCGCGAGTCCGCCGGCCGTCCCCGGCCAGTGGTACGGCAGCGACGACACGTCGAGCCGCGCGAAATACTGCCCCAGCAAGCCGCGCAGCGCCCCGGCCGACCAGCGCGTGTAGTGGTGCGGCGGGTAGTCCGTGCTGGAGTGCGGCCGGCCGAGGGCGCGCTTGGCGACCGCGAAGGCGCGGTGGCGATTCGGCACGGTCAGCAGCAAGACGCCTTCGGGCTTGAGGAGCCGCGCCACGCGGTCGAGGAACGGCCGCGGGTTGGGCAAGTGCTCCAGCACCTCCAGCGCCAGCAGGCCGTCGAAGGTGGCGGCTGCGTAGGGCAGTCGATCGACGGTCGCGACGTGGACGTTGTCGCGGCCGACGAGACCGCGCGCCAGCTCGACCGCCGGCGCCGCCAGGTCGCAGCCGTGCGGCTCCAGGCCGAGGCGCCGCGCCTCCCAGAGGACCGCCCCCTCGCCGCAGCCGACGTCCAGCACTTTCGCCCCGCGCGGCAGCGCGCGCAGCCGCCGCGCCGCCCAGCGGAAGCGCGGCACCGACGTCAGCAAGCCTTCCAGGCGCGCCGGGTCGCGGGCCGCCTCGACCTTGTCCGCGTAAGGCCGGCAGCCGAGATTTCCCGCCGACCAGAGATCCCGATAGTAATCATTGAGGGACGCCCGCGGCGCCTCGGCGAAGTGGACGCCGCAGCCGGCGCACTCGACGAAGCGGCCGCCGCGGAAGTCCTCCGCCACGCGCCGCGGCCGGTCGTCGCCGCAGACCTCGCAGAAGCCGACGCCGGGGAAAGAGGGGTGAGTCATCATGGGAGATCATCCTTGTGTGAGAAATTCCTCGACCGGACGCCCGCCTCGCGCCGGGGAAAGGCGCAATCGGTCGAGCAGGGCGCGAGGGCCGCACTCGACGAGGAGCGCCACGGCCAGGTAGGCGCCCGCGCCGAGTACCGCCACCGCCGCCAGCGACGCCCAACTCGCCGGCTCCAGTTGCCGCCCGGCCGCCAGCCAGCCGGCGCCGAGCAGCACCGCCGCCGCGCACGGCGCCAGGAACGACCGCCGCAGGTACGTCGCCAGGCCGACGCCCAGCCCGCGGCAGATGTACAGGGCGAGGGCGCCGTTGACGACGACATTCGGGATCGCCGTTCCCAGAGCCACGCCCTCGATGCCCAGCGGCCCGACGAGGGCCACGCTCAGAGCCAGGTTGACGACCGCCTCGCCCAGGGCCACGCGGGCGAACCAGCGCAGCCGGCCGCTGCCGTACAGGATGCGCGCCGACACCGACTGCGACACCGCCAGCGACAGCGGCGCCGCCAGGATGGCGAGCGTCGGGTAGCTGCTCACCGCGTAGTCCGGCCCCATCCACAGGGCCAGGAACGGCTTGCCGAGCAGGACCAGGCCGAGCTGCGCGGGCAGGATCAGCCACAAAACGTAGCGCGTGCTGTCGAGAAGGACGGTCCGGATGCCGGCGTGGTCGCCGCGCGCCTCCAGGGCGCTGACGGCGGGCGTCAGCACCGACGTGGCCACGCGCAGCGAGTCCTTGGCGTACTCGACCAGGCGGGCGCCCAGGGCGAAGAACGTGATGAACTGCGGCGGCAGCCAGCGGCCAATGACGATCGCGTCCGTCTGGAAGGAGACGCGGCCGGCGACCATCGCCAGCAGCGCGTCGAGGCTGTAACCCCGGATCAGGCGGAAGGTGGCGCGGTCGACGAAGGCCGGCGCGAAGCGCAGCTGTGGTAGGTAGTGGCGGGCGGCGCGGGCCATCGCGAGGTTTTCCGCGATACTGAAACCGAGCATGACCGCCGCCAGTTGCGCGAGGCTCGTCCCGTTGCGCACCAGGAAGAACACCACCAGGCAGCGGAGCGCCAGGCCGACGGTCCGGATCGCCGTCTTGGCGGGGTAGCGGCCCAGGCCGTCGAGTACGGCGGGGAAGACGTTCAGCGGCAAGCCGACGGCGAGGTTCAGGCCGAGCAACACCAAGGCCCGCCGCGCGTCATCCGCCAGATTCTCCGGCACGCCCAGGAGGCCCAGCGCGGCGAAGGCGACGCCGAGCGTCAGGGCCAGGACGACCAACCCCGCCGCGGCGAAAATGCACAGGCTAGTGCTGAAGACGCGGTTCAGGGCGCCGTCGTCGCGCACGACCTCAAAGCGGGCGACGTAGCGCACCACCGACGCGGCCACGCCCAGGTCGAAGAGCGTCAGGTAGGCGAGGACCGAGTCGAGCAGCGCCCAGATGCCGTAGCGGTGGTCGCCTAATCCGTGAACGAGGATCGGCGACATAAAAAATGCGGCAACGAGCTGTGCCGCGAAGCCGACCCAGTTGGCGGCCACGCTGGCGGCCAGGCTGGGGCGGCGCGCCGGCCCCGCCGAGGCGCCCGTCGCGGCGGCGACGATTTCGCTGTCGGCGGCCGTGAAGGCGGCCACGTCCGCGGCTTCCTCGGGCGGCGCGAAGGGCGCGGCCGGCGGCGGGGCGACGGGCCGTCGCGTCTGCCAGTCGGGCCGGCCGAGGACCCGCCGCACCGCCCGGCGCGCCGCCTCGGGCCACCAGAAGCAGACCAGGCCGCGCCAGGCGACGAGGTGCTGTGGCCGCCGCGCCAGGGCGTGCAAGTAACACGCCAGGATGGCCAGGCGCGGCGTCCCGTCCAGCACGGCCGCCCGGTCGCAGCAGTGGTCGGCCTCGGCGAGGCGCACCACCGCCGGGTCGATTTGCTCGCGGCCCCCGCCCGCCAGGAAGCGGCGCATGACCCGGCCGACCGTCGCGACGCGCTCGCGGCGGCGGCGCGACAAGCTGTCGTGCCCCGTGCGGTATAGCACCAGCGGCTCGTCGACGTAGTCGAAGCGGTGGCCGCGGGCGACGCGCAGCCACAGGTCGTAGTCGATCGCCAGCGGCAGGCCCTCGTCGAAGACGCCGACGCTCTCCAAAATCTCCCGGCGCACAACGCTCGACGAGAAGCAGACGAAGTTGCACAGGAGAATCCGCGGCAGGATGAGCCCCCGGTGCAGCGGCGGCTGGGCGTATTCCAGTTCCTGGCCCTGCTCGTCGATGAGCAGGCGCCGGCCGTAGACGACGCCCAGGCCGGGGTCGCCCCGGAACAGCGCCGTTTGCCGCTCCAGTTTCCGCGGGAGCCAGACGTCGTCGGCGTCGAGGAAGGCGACGAGCGGCGCCCGCGCCATCCGAATGCCGGCGTTCTTCGCCCGCGATTGGCCGGAATGCTCCTGGAAGTGGTAGCGCACACGCGGGTCGGCCAGGTACGGCCCCGCCAGCGCCGGCGTGCCGTCGGTCGAGCCGTCGTCGACGACGACGACCTCGAAGTCCTGGAACGTCTGCGCCAGGACCGAGTCGAGGGCGCCGGGGAGGAAGCGCCCGTAGTTGTAGGTCGTGATGACCACACTCACGGCAGGCGTCATCAGGCCGTCACCTCCCGGCGGGCGGCGAAGGGGTTGGCGACTTTCGAGACGCAGAAGCGGTACTTACCCGAAGCCTCCTGGGGGATGCGGTCGAGGTATTCGCAGGCGAACTCGGCGTCCGGGCCGAAGCGCTCGGCGACCATCTCGGCCAGGCGGCTCAGGCTGTCAGGCCCGAAGCCGGGGCCGCGCACGACGCGGAACACGAAGCGGCGCGGGGTTTCCTGGATAATTTGCATCTGGGCGGCGCCGGGGACCTGGCAGGCGAAGTGGTCGGTGAGCGAAATGCCGGAAATCAACTCTCCTTCGGGCGTGACGACATAGTCGGCCTCGCGCCCTTCCAAGTGTTCCAGCAGCGGCAGGCCGCGGCCGCACGGACAGCGGCGCGCCGACGCTGTCGCCACGTCGCCGACCTGATAGCGCAGGAGCGGCATCGCCCGGTTGACGAGGTCGGTGACGACGACGGAGCCGGACTCGCCGGGCTCGGCGGGGGCGCCGTCGCGGAGCAGTTCGACGTAAACGCCGTCGGCGTTGACGTGCAAGCCGCGGTGCCTCTCGCACTCGCAGGCGATCAGACTCACTTCCTCGCAGCCGTAGCGGTTCGTCACCGGGCAGCCGAAGACCTCTTCGACCGCGCGGCGCTGCCAGTCGTGCAGCACCATCGCCGTGGCAATGACGCCGTCCGGCCGAAAGCCGGCGCCGCCGCGCGCCCGCACGAATTCGGCAAACAGGTAGAGCGAATGGGCGTGACCGAACAGCAGCGATGGCGGGCAACGGCGCAGCGAGCGGGCGAACCCCGTCAGCGCCGCCTCGTCCATGCCGAGCGTGTCGAGGAAGCGCGTGCGGTCGAGCAGCAGGTTGCGGACGCGGCCGCGCCAGCCGGGTCGCTCCGAAAGCGGGTGGCCCCACAGCTTGGCGGCGCGCCGCCCGAGGCGCCAGCCACTCCACTCGTCGGAGCGTAGCGTGCAGGCGCGCTTGAACTGCATCGCCGCCTCGTCGACGAGAACCTCGACGGGGACGCCGGTCGAGCCCGAGGTGACCTTGGGGTGCAACGCGGCCCGGTCGAAGGCGCGCGAGCGCAGGGCGTCGGCGTGGCCGCGCAGGTCCTCCTTGGTGAGGACGGGAATCGCCTCGAAGTCTTTGAAGTCACGGACGCGCTCGGGGGGCAGGCCGACGCGGTCCAGGCGCTCGTGCCAGAACGGCGTTGTTTCGTAGGCGTGGCGCAACATTCGAGACATTGCCTGCCACTGCCGGGCGCGGATGACGTCGGGGGGGTCGAATTGCGTGCGCTTCAGGGCGCGGTCGTGGCGCAGGTAAGGGCTGCCTTCCCAGCGAGCCCAGAGAGGGGCGATGCCGTAGCGGACAACGGTGCTCCACATGATGAACTTCCTCTCTGTCAGATGTTCCTGGCTGTCGTTTCTCACTCAGGACAGGAGACGCGGGCGCGAAACGGCAAGCCGGAAGGTGCGCCGGCGCGCTTGACGCGCCCCACGAGCGACTCGTCGCAGACCTCGCGCAGCCGCCTCGCCGCCGGGGCCACGTCGAACCGCGCCCGCGCCTCCTCAGCGAAGGCGCGCGCCTCCTCGTGCCTCGGCGCGGCGAGGGTCTCGCGCAGGGCGCGGCACCAGTCCTCGGCGTCGTCGGCGCGCGCCACGAGCGATGGCGTGTCGCGCAGCACCTCGCGCAGGCCGATGCAGTCCGAGCCCAGGACGGGCGTCCCCGCCGCCATCGCCTCCATCGCCAGTAGCGGATACGCCTCCCACAGCGACGGCACCAGCAGCAGGTCAAGTTGCCGCAGCACCGGCGCGACGTCCGGTACAAAAGGTACAAACGAAATCCTGTTTGCCAGGCCGCGACGCTCGGCCTCGCGGCGGTACTCGCGCTCGTAGTCGCCGGAGCCCATTGCCAGCAGGTGGAACGGGGCGGTCGTCTCCGCGACGAGGAGCGACAGGGCGTCGAGCAGGGGCAGAAAGCCCTTCTGCTCCATGAAGCGTCCGAGGAAGCCGAAAAGAGGCACGTCGCCGCCGACGCCAAGCCGGGCGCGGAGGTCGTCGGCGTCGCCGTGCGGCTCGGCGAAGCGGCCCGCGTCGATGCCGTTGGGGATGCAGACGAGGCGACAGCGACTCGTCGCCAGCGTCGGGAGGTATTCCAGGAAGTTGGCGCGCACGTCCCCGCCGACGGCGACGAGGGTGTCGACGCCGCGCAGCAGCCGGCCGAGCAGCCACAGCCGCGCCCGCCCGGCCAGGCCAGCGGCGTGGACCGGGCGGAAGACGTCGTGCGCCGTCATGACGTGCGGCACGCCGGCGCCGACGTTGGCGACGGCCGCCTGCGCTCCCGCGATGACGCCGTGCGAGTGGATCAGGGCGAAGCGTCCCGTCCGCAGCAGCCTCCGGCACGGGCGCCACAGCGCGCAGCGCCGGCCGCGCACCGGGGCCGGCACGAATTCCGCCCCCTCCCAGTCCGCCAACTCCTCGCGCAGGACGCGGAAGGAGGCGTCGTCCGGGCCGACGAAGGTGAAGCGGTAGCCGGCGGCGGCCAGTTCGGGATAATTGTAGAGCAAATAAGTACGAATCCCGCCGACCGGCCAGCGGACGACCACCAGCACGCGCCGCCCCTCGTCACGCCGGCAGGGCGTGTACTTCCGGCGACTCATCGCGACCTCCTTCCCACTCCGTGTCGGCGACTCGTCGGCGTACCCCGTGCAGGGCGACCGCCTGGAAGGCTCCGTACCAGAGCCATGTGTAGCGAAACAGGTTGTGGCCCCCGATCCCCATTACCAGCAGCAACAGCACCGTCGTCGATACGGCCCGCGACAGGTGGAAGGGGAAGTCGCGCGGCGCCGGTGGCGGCCCCCGGTAGCGGCGCCGCATCTCCAACCCGTTGAGTAGGAAACAGAACAGCATGGCGGCCAGCCCGAAGGCGCCGAGCAGCCCCATCTCCCCGACCGTCTGCCCGACGAGGTTATGCGCCTGGAAGCCGTGGCCGACCGCCTTGCCGAAGGCGTTCGGGCCGACGCCCGTGACCGGGTTGCGCTCGAAGACCTTTAAGCCATCGCTAAAGCCCATGAGGCGACCCTCGGCCGATTCCTGGGCGTTCGCCGGGCCGACCGACGGGTCGATGATCGTATGAAAGCGCGTTTGCAGGACCGGCGGCAGGGCCAGCCACACGGCCGGGGCGGCGAGGGCGAACAGCGCCACGAACAGGAAGCGCCGCCGCGCCGACACCAGCCGGACCACGGCGAGGAAGCCGAGGCCGATCAGGGCGCCGCGCGACCCGGTCAGCAGGATGCAGACGAGCGTCAGCCCGGTGTAGCCGAGCAGCAGCAGGCGGGCGCGCGCGCTCGCGGCCCGCGCCCAGAAAGGAAACGTCAGCGGCAGGGCGTAGAGCAGGCTCGCCGAGAACGTATTCGGGTCGTTATAGGTGGCGTCGACGCCGATCATGCGCGGGGTGGCCATGCGGTAAACGTGGCGGCCGCGCAGGTACTCGACGAGCGAATGACTCATGTACAGGGCGAAGGCGACAAGCGTCATCAGTACGAGGCGGCGCAGCGTGCGCTCGTCGCGGACGGACGTGACGAAGAGGATATAGAAGACGACGACCTTCAGGTAGTCCTCGACGGTCTGCTCGCCGAGACTCTGGTACGGGCTCGCCTGCCAGCAGACGAGCAGGGCGGCGGAGAAGTACAGGAAGGCGGCGTGCAGGCGGTTGACGACCCAGGCTTTCGGCTGGAAGAGCCACAGGACGATCATGCAGATCATGTAGGCGCGCTCGAACTGCAAGTCGCCGAGGACCTTCCAGACCTCGAAAGGTCGGTGGACGTAGAGCCAGATGTAACCGCCCAGGAGCCATTCCATGCCGGTGTCCTCAGTCGTGTGGGCCGGGCGCGCTAAGCCGCGTGCGGCTCCCGTCGCTTCTTGACCTCCGCGGGGTTGCCGGCGGCGACCGACCCGTCGGGGACCGGCCGGACGACGACGCTGCCGGCGCCGATCACGCAGCCGGCGCCGACGTCGGCCATGATGACCGCGCTGTTGCCGACCCACGAATCGCGGCCGATCCGCACCCGCCGGAACGTGCCGCCCTGGTCGAGGATCGGCACGTCGGCCCGGCCGAAATGGTGCTGGCGCCGCCCGCTCAGCACGTCGACGTTGCTGCCGATCGCGACGTCATCTTCGATGTCGACCATCCCCAACGTGCAGCGATTGCCGACGTAGACGCCGGCGCCGACGCGCACGCGCGGGTGCGCGATCGTCGTGCCGAAGCCGATGTGACAGTCGAGGGCACACGCTTCGAGGCACACGCGGTAGAAGCCGCGGCGCAGCCAGACGCCGGGCACCGTCGGCACCAGACTCAGCAACTCCGAGCAACTGGCGAAGACGCTCTCGCCGCCGGTCAGCAGCGCCTGTAGGCGCGCCGGAACCCAGAGCGGCGCCGTCAGCACCACCGCCGCCCCGACGAGTGCGGCCCGCGCCAGCGTCTTCGCCCGCGATTCCGTCCTAACGCCCAAAGCCTCTTCCTCCGACCAGTCGCGTATAGAAATCCTCGAAGCGACGCACCATGACCGCGCGGCCGAAGCGCTCCTCGACGCGCCGGCGGGCCGCCCTCCCCAGCCGCGCCGCCAGCGCCGGGTCGGCGAGCAGCCGGGCGACGGCGACGGCGAGGCGCGACGGGTCGCCGGGCGGCACCAGCAATCCGTTGACGCCGTCCTCGATCAGATGTACGTTGCCGCCGACCGCCGTGGCGACGACGGCCTTGCCCGCGGCCATGTATTCCAGCAGCGCGTTCGACATCCCTTCCGACAGCGACGGCAACACCGCGACGTCGAGCCCGGCAAGGAAGCCCGGCACGTCGGTAATCGCTCCGGGGAGCGAAAAGCGGGCGCCCAGGTCGCGCGCCATCGCCTCCAACGTCGGTCGCAAAAATCCCTCACCGGCGACGGTGAACGTGACGTCGGGGTGGTCCGCGCCCACTTCCACGGCGGCGCGGACGAAGACATCTAGCCCCTTAACCGGCCTCAGATTCGCCGTTACACCGACGCGGCGCCCTTCCCCCGGCTGGCGCTCCGGAATCGGCGTCAGGTCGGGGAAGCGGTCCAGGTCCACGCCGTTCTCCAGGACCACGACGCGCGCCGGGTCGATGCCTTCGTCGGCGACGACAGCGGCGCGGCTCGCTTCGCAGTTGGCCACGAGCCCGGCGGTGAAGCGACTGCACAGGCGACCGAGGCGGCGGTGCCACGGCGTCATCCAGTAGCCGAGGTTGTTGCGCGTCCGCAGGACGTGCGGCACGCCAGCGAGTCGGCCGAGCGGCACGCCGAAGTAGGTACTCTCGGGAAAGTACGCCTGCAATACGTCGATGCGCTCGCGGCGCAGAAAGCGCAGGAAGCGCCACGCCCTTATCAGGATCGCGGGGCGGCGCAGCGAGCCGACGCCGAGGCGCAGCACAGGAACGCCTTCCGGCTCCAGCCGGCGCGAGCGCGCGTCCTCGCCGCGCAAGAGGCAGAGGAACGGCTCGACGCGGCGGCGGTCGAGGCGGCGGATCAGCGCCACCAGCTGCGTCTCGGTGCCGGCCTCCGTCAACTCGTCGATGAGGAAGCAGACGCGCGCCGGGCGGTGCGACACGAGACCCGAGCGAGCGACGGCCCTTTCGAGGATCTCAGCCGTGGCCATAAACGACGACCTCCTCCGTCCGACGTCTTGCGTGAATACGAAGGTCGGCAAACAACTGTCGATACTGCGCTGCCTGCGCCTCGAACGTGAAATGGTCGTGGACGCGCCGCCGGCCGCGCTCGCCCATGCCGCGTCCGCCGTCCTCCGCGGCGAGAACGCCGCCGATTCGCCGAGCCAACGCAGAGACGTCTCCGGGATTAACAAGATAGCCGTTAACGCCGTTGTCGATCACTTCCGGCGTTCCGCCGACGGCGGTCGCCACCACGGGCACGCTGGCGGCGCACGCCTCCAGCACGACGTTCGGCAGTCCCTCCGTGAACGACGGCAGCGCCAGCACGTCGAGCCAGGGCAAGAAGGCGTCGAGGTCGGCGCGGAAGCCGGCGAGGACGAAGACGTCCGCGAGCCCGGCGGCCGCGACCTGGCGCGTCAGCGCCTCGCGCAGCGCCCCGTCGCCGAACAGGACGAAGCCGAGCGACGGGTCGGCGCGGGCGAGCGTCCGGGCGGCGTCGACAAAGATCGCGAAGCCCTTCTCGGGGCTCAGCCGGCCGGCCGCGCCGACGACGCGCCCGCGCGGCCTGGAGAACAGGCCGTGCAGTTTCGCGCGGTAGGCCGGGTCGGGTGCGGCGAAGCGGTCGGCGCGGATGGCGTTGCGGATGACCGCGTGACGATCGTCGGCGACGCCGGCGCGGCGCACCTTCGCCGCCTGCCCGTCCGACACGCTTACGACGTGGTCCATCCAGCGCAGGTTGATGCGGTCGAGCGCCTCGTACAGCCGCACTTTCAAACTCTCTCGTGTCCAGCCGCGCGACACGGCGACGGCCGGCAAGCCCGCGCGCCGCGCCGCAATCCTTCCCAGGAGATCGGCTTTGTAGCCGTGGCAGAGCAGCACGTCGGCGCCGAGGCGGCGCAGTTCGTCCGTCAGCTCGCGCGCCGCGGCGCGGAGGTGCGGCGTGTCGTGGGCGAGCGTTTTCGCCTCGAAGCCCTGACGCCGGGCCTCCTCGACGAAGGCGGCAGAGCGGCCGCCCTCCAGGAACGAAAGGTAGGCGCTGCGGCAGTCGCCGACGAGGGCGCGGCCGAGGCCGAGCATCTGCCGCTCCGGCCCGCCGTACAAGGTCGACGAAGTCAGATGTACTACGGTCATGCGGCCCGCCTTTGCCCCTCGCCCGGCGTCGCGCCGGCGCACCTCAGCCACACCTGTTCCAGGCGGTCGGCGAGGACGTCCCAGTCGTAGCGCCTGAGGACTTCGCGCCGCCCTTCCGCCGCCCGCGCCTGGGCGGACGACGGATCGCGGATCACCGCCGTCAGCGCGTCCGCCATGTCCTCGATGCCGTCGGCGACGGTCAGGTGACGGCCCGGCTCCAGGCACAGGCCCTCGGCGCCGACGCGCGTCGACACGACCGGCATCCCGCTCGCGAGCGCCTCCAGGATTTTCAGGCGCGAGCCGCCGCCGATGCGCAGCGGCACGGCCAGGGCGCCGGCACAGCCGAGGAACGGGCGGACGTCGGCGACGTCGGCATGCAGTTCGACGCCCGGCATCCCGAAGACGCGGCGGCGCAGCGCCTCCGGCGGTTTGCGGCCGACCAGCCACAGGCGGGCGCCGGGCACCGCCGCGCGCACCGCTGGGAAGACGTGCGTCAGCAGTTGGTCCACGGCGTCGAGGTTGGGGCGCCAGTCGAGGCTGCCGAGGAAAAGGAGCAAGGACGGGTCGCGCGGGCCGGCCGCCGGGCGGAAGTAAGACGTGTCGACGCCGTTGTCGACGACGCTCACGCCGCGGGCGCCGAACTCGGCGGCGAGGAGGCGCGCGTCGGCCTCACTGACGGCGACGGTGTGGTCGGCCTCGGCTACGACGCGGCGCTCGAAGCGGGCGAACTTGTGCCACTGTTGCTTGATGTACCAGCGCCTCAGCGGGTCGCGTTCGTTCTCGTAATAGCGGCGCCAGATGAGCGACTCGACGTTGTGGGCGACCACCAGGCGGCGCGCGCCGGGGACGACGCGCAGCGCCTCGGCGTAGGGCGTCCATTCGCACTGCCACAGGTCAACGGGGTGGGCGGCGGCGTGAGCGCGGAGGGCTTCACGCAAGGCGCGACTGTTGTGCGTGACGACCGAGAAAGGCAACGGCGACAGGAGGTTGGCGGCGAGACGGGCGTAGAAGGCCGGCCCCTTCTTGGCGGGGACGGCGCGATCCGCCACGACGGTTTCGACGCCGTTTTCGCGGAAGAAGGCAGCGGCGCGGCGGCCCTCGTCGGGGTCGGCGTTGCGGTGACAGAGGTATGTCACTCGGTGGCGCCGGGCCAGGCGCAGCGTCAGGTTCAGCGTGCGGATGCGCTTGCCGGAGTTGGCGGGGTACGGAAGTTCCTCGTCGACGATGACGACGTTCAAGGGTCGGGAGGCGGAAGGCGGAGTCGGTGGTCGCATGGTGTCCTCCGGTACGGTAAGGGCGGCCTGTCGCTTGCGGTTTCGCGCCTGCGTGAGATCGCGCGGGCGCGAAACCGCAAGCGAGGCGCGGTCACGCCGCCCTTCTCTGGGGTCGTTCCTGCGGCTCGCCTTCTTCAGTCTGGTCGAGGGCCACCTTGGGCCGCACCGCCCCGGTGAGGGATTCCAGCACAATGCCGGCGCCCGCGCCGCAGTGAATGGCGAGAAAGGCGAGCGGCAACCACGGCAACAGGCCGGCGTTGCGCTGGCGCAGGGCGATGACGGCGCTCGCGGCCGCGACGATCAGGCCGTACAGCCCCAGCGTGCCGGCGTAGAGCGCCGCCAACCACGGAGCCAGCAGGCTCAGCAACGGGCCGGCGGCGACACCGAGGACGAACGCCGCCGGCACGAAGCAGCCGAACGAAAACGTCTCCGGGTGCTTGCGCAGCAGCCGCACCCGGCCGCGCCCGTAGCGCGCCATCTGCCGGAACAGTCCGGCCAGCGTCCCGCGCGGGTGGTAGCGCAGGCCGACGCGCGGCGTGAAGAAGCAGCGCAGCCCCGCCCGGTCGAGGCGGTGGTTGAACTCGACGTCCTCGCAGGCGTCGAAGGTTTCGTCGAACAGGCCGACGCGCCGGAAGACCGAGCGGCGGTAAGCCACCGCCACCGTCTCGGCCCTCACGAACCCCTCGAACGACGAGTAAATGAACGAGTCGGGGTTGTGCCCGAGGCGCGACGACCGCGCCGCGGCGACGGCGAGCTGAAGCGTCGTCGCCGTCGAGGTGTCGAGCGGCTGCGGGCGGCCGAGGCAGTCGGCGCCGCTGCGCGCGAAGGCGTCAGCCACTTCAGCGAGGTAATTTCGGTCGCTCAACTCGCAATGCCCGTCGACGAGCAGCACGACGTCGCCGCGCGCGGCCCGCACGGCGACGTTGCGCCCGGCGCTCGACAGCCGTTTGGGGTTGTCCAACAGGCGGAGGTTCGGGTATTCCACCACCGCCGCCCGCACCACCTCGCGCGTGGCGTCGGCGGAGCGGCCGTCGGCGACGAGCACCTCGAAGCGCTCCGGCGGGTAGTCCTGCGTCAGGAGTTGTTCGAGGACGCGGTGGATAAACCTCTCCTCGTTCCGCACGGGGACGATCACCGAAATGAAGGCGAGCGACATCGCCGGGACGCTGTCGGGCGGCTCGACGCCGGCCTGCCGCGAGACGACTTCCGCCATAGGTGAGCCCTCCCTGGCCAACCGATCAACGGACGATACCAATCCGACACGGTCTCAGGCGGCGCCGCGCAGGCGCCCCTCGTCCTCGTACTCCCCGAAAGTCCCCTCCACCGCGGCGCCGGACGGGATTCTCAGCAGGCCGGCGAGGAAGCGGAAGGGGACGCCCAGCGCGTAGAAGCCCGTGGCCACGAGCAGGACGAAATCGAGCCGGGGGCCGAGGTTTTCGACGTAGTAGAGGTCGTAGGCGAGCTTGAGGCGGACGCTGCCGATGTCGGTGTCGGCCGGCAGCTGCACCTGCGCCAGGCCGGTGACGCCGGGGCGCACGGCCAGGCGCTCGCGGTAGCGGGAGCAGGCGCCCTCCAACTCGGCCAGGAATTCGGGGCGCTCGGGGCGCGGGCCGATCAGGCTCATGTCGCCGCGCAGGACGTTGACGAGTTGCGGGAGTTCGTCGAGGTGCGTCGCGCGCAGGACGCGCCCCAGCCAGGTGACGCGCGGGTCGCCGGGCATCGACCAACGCGGCCCGGTCAGCGACTCGCACTTGTTAATCATCGTCCGCACTTTGTAGATCGTGAACGGCCGTCCGCCCCGGCCGAGGCGCGTCTGCGAGTAGAACGCCGGGCCGCGCGAGGTCATTTTCACGAGGAGGCCGAGCAGCAGGACGAGCGGCCCCGCCAGGGCGAGCAGCGCCAGGGCGAGGACGAAGTCGGCGGCCGCCTTGAGCGGCAAGTACCAGCGGGCGCGGGGCTCGGCGGGGCGGCCGCGTCCCCAGGGGAGCGTCTTGAGCGCGGCCGGGCGCCGGGCGAGCCGCCTCCGCTCTCGGGGCGTGAGGACGTCGGGCGTCGCCGGGGCGTCGGTGGTCCTGGGTGGCAAGTCCGTCACCTCCATGTGGGACAAGGGCGGTCCGTTCCGGTTCGCGTGCCGGCCTCATGCCGGCGGGGCGATGCACTTCTTCAGTTCGGGCTGTAGCGCCGACATCAACTCCAGGCACGGGTCGCCCGCCACGGGGGGAGTCGATCCCGACAGTTCCCGTATCAAATAGAGCTTGTAGAGTGTCGGCGTCCCGGCGAAGGTGACGCGCGGCGAGTCGGCGGCGCCCCAGGCGCCGCCGGCACTCCAGGCGTAGAAGATCCGCAAGCGCGTCTGTTCCGCCTGCCGCGTGCGCACCATTTCGGCGGTCCAGAAGTCGGCCGGCTCGGGCAGCGACGGCGCCGCCTGCTTCACCGGCGTGCTGACGTCGAAGCCGCTCGCCGCGTAGCAGGCGTCCGGCGTGTGGATCGACACGACGCGCGGCAGGCCGGACATCAGCGCGACCGTGACGGTCTCGCCGCTGGTGCGGTGGACATAACGCCGCACCAGGTAGCCCGACAGGCCGCGCAACTCGCGCGGGCTCACCGCGACGTTCTCGCCCCGCCAGTCGCCGACCGACGTCGCCAGGGCGTCGAAGCGCGCGGTCACCGCCGCCGGGTCGGGCGTCGGCTGCCAGCGCTCCGTCCAGAAGCCGTGGACCAGGCCGCAGGCGACCAGGGCGGCGAGGGCGGTCAGAACGGGGAGAATGTGTCTCGTCATGGTCGTTGACCTCGGTGGTGAGTTCGGCCGCTTGCGGCTCGGCGCGGTGCGAAGCCGCAAGCGGCGGTCAGCGCGCCGCCGGAACCGGCTCGGGACAGCCGGGGGCGTAGACGTCGTCGGCGGCCGCGCCGTTGACGACGGCGCCGAGCGTCGGGATCCCCAGCGTCGCCAGCCGCTGGCTCGCCGTGTAGACGTGCGGCGAGCGGCTCACGTCGCGCAGGATCGACAGCAGCACCGCGTCGACGTGCTGCCCCAGCAGCAGCGAATCCGTCGCCGCGAGCACCGGGTGCGAGTCGACGACGATGTAGTCGTAGTCCTGCTTGAGCTTTTCAAAGATCTCCTGCGTCCCCGCGCGGGCCAGGGCCTGCACCACCTCGCGGTCCCACTGCCCGGCGGAGATCAGCCACAGGCCCGGCACCGGCGTCGCCTGGATGGCGTCGACGGCGTCGATTTCTCCTAAAAGGATCTCGCTAAAACCGGGCTGCAGCGGCGCCTCGAACAGCTGGTGGGCGGCCGGGCTCCTCAGGTCGCCGTCGACGAGCAGCGTCTTGCGGCCGGCGCGGGCCAGGCTGTCGGCCAGGCTGGACGCGAGCGTCGTCTTCGCCTCGCCGGCGACGGCGCTGGTGACCATGACCACGCGGGTCGCGTCGTCGCGGAGGAGCAGCGTGCGGATGGCGTCGATCGACTCGACGGCGCCTTCCTGCCCGCCCGGCGTGGCGCCGCGCGTCAGCCGCGGCACCGAGCCGACGACGCGGATGCCGAGGCCGGTGGCGACCTCCTCGGCGGTGCGGATGCGGCGGGCGCGGAACTCCAGCCAGGCGACGCCGAAGCCGACGCCGGCCAGCACCAGCAGCGGCGCCAGCCCGGCGGCCATGACCTGCCGCTTCATGTCCTTCTTCTGCAGCCCGGCCGGCTGGTGGATCGTGACGCGCGGGCCGGCGCCCAATTCGGCCTGCAACCGCTCCTTTTCCGCCCAGATTTCGCCCGCGAGCTTGTGTTCGCTGGCGATCTTCTCGCGCAGCATCGACAACTCGGTCGGCGACGTGCCGATCATCTTCGCCTTGGTCTCTAACACGTCCACCTGGCGGGCGAGTTCCTTTTCCTCACCTTGCAGTGAGGCGAGCACGGCCTGATACTGGGCCAAATCGGGGTCGATCTCGACGCCCGGCAGCGACGGCAGCGAGGGAGCCTTCGGCGGCGGCGCGGCGGCTTTCAATTCCCGCTCTTTCAACTCCTTGGCGAGTCGGACGAGTTCGGTCTGCACCTCGGCCTTGCGGGCTTCGAGCGACTCTTCCGCGTCGTGCAGGTTGTCGCGGGCGCGGACGAGACTCGGCTCGTCGGCGTGAGTGAACGACCGCGAGTAAATCCGCACTCGTTCGCGGAGCCTCACCGCGCGATCCAGACGTTCCTTATAGGTTTTGTCGATTTCGAGGGCCTCGGGCAGGGTTTTCACGGTCAGCGGCGGTTCGCCCTTGTCCGGCGTTGCGGCGGGCGCGGGCGGCGGCGTCGCGGCATTCACCCGCGCCTGCGCCTCGGCGCGGGCTTTCTGTCCCAGGACGCGGGTTTGCGCCTCCATCAACTCGCGGCGCTTCGACTGGTGGAGGGTCCGCGCCTGGGTGAGGTCGAATATCAGGCCGTATTGCTTCTGCGACAGCACCTGGGGGTCGCTCGTCTCGAGCTTCTCCGCGAGCTTGCCGAGCTTCTCGCGGTCTTTACGCAATTCATCGTCTTTTTTGTTGTAGGTTTCTTCGAGCTTCTGCGCCCGCTCGGACCGCTGAGCGTGATCTGCCGTGACGACCTGATTTTCATACGCCTTGGTCACGGCGTCCACGAGGGTGACGAGGTCGTCCGGAGCCGTCCCGCTCAGCAGGACGGTCATGATCTCGTTGCCCTCCTGGAACTCGACGCGCATCTCCTCTTCCAGGAAGGTGAGCATGTCGGCCTGCTGCCGCACCAGGGGGAGGCGCTTGACCTTGTCCTCGGCCAGGGCGTTGACCAGGATGGTGCGGTTCTTGAGCTTCGTGGCCTGCGTCTTCTGGTAGACGGCGAAGTTGCGGTTCTCCTCGGCGTTGTGGGCCAGAAGGCCGGGCTGGACCGAGGCGATGTGCAGCTGGGCGAAGGCGGTGTAACGCGGCGACATCAGGACCCAGGCTCCGACGCCGGCGGCGGGGACCAGCAGCAGGCTCAGTCCCAGCGCGAGCAGCCAGCGGCGCTGGAGCGCCCGCAGCAGCGCCGGCAGGTCGGGCGACGACGACAACGAGGCGGGGCGCGGCGACGGGGCGGCGCGAGGGACTGAGGTCGTTTGGGGGCGCGGGGCGGCGCGCCGCGCCGGGTGCGGAATGCTGACGGGTTCCGGGAGGTGTGCGTCACGCGGTGCCACGGTCATTCCTCCGTGAAAAGAAGGTCTTTCTCCCCTCTCCCCTTTGGGGAGAGGGGAGCCGGATCGGTTGTCGTTACGCGGGACGCTGCGCCTTCCAGGCGCCGCGCTGTCGCCGCGGCGCCGCGGCGCCGGCCAGGCCGAGGTGCATCGGACCCACCGGCGTCGTGTCGATCAGCAGCCGGCCCAGCACCCGCAACTCGACCCACAGCAGCCCCAGCGCGAACGGCATCATCAGCCAGCCGGCGGCGTCGTGGAAAAAGGCATTCGCGACCTCGCTGCTCGCCAGTTCGTGCAGCACGCCGGTCGCCGTCACGCGCACCAGGTTCGAGAACAGGGCAATCGGCACGGCGCTGGCGACGATCGCGACCTTCTCCCACCACGGCCGCCGCACCACCAGGACGACGGCGGTCGAAAGGGCGAAGAAGACGACCAGCATCCGCAGACCGCTGCACGCCTCGACGATGCCGATCTCGGCGTCGTTGAGCAGGATGACGTTCCCCTCGGGCACCGCCGGCAGGCCGAGCGCCTGCAAGGCGAAGCAGCTCGCCACGGTCGCCAGGCGCTGGAGCGGCTCGGCGGCGGCGACGGCGACGCGGTACGGGAGCGGGATCATGAAGAACAGGAACAGCACCGCCGGCCACGCCCAGCGCCACGCCGCCCGCCCGCCGGCCATCAGGCACAGGCCGGCGACGCACGGCAGAATCGCGATGGCGTCCAGCCAGTCGGACGAGAAGCGCGTCCCGACCAGACGGACCGCGACGCCCGCGACGAGGAGCGGCAGGCCCCACCAGGACGGCGCCGTCGCCGCCACGTCGAGCTTCCGCCGGCGCAGCCACAGCAGGACGACGGCGAAGGCGGGGACGAGGTAGCCGTGCGAGTACTGCGGGTCGTGCGCCCAGCGGTCGGACGCCGCCTCCAGCGTGGTCCAGAAGGCCCACACGACGGCGGCGACGCCGAGGACGCCGCCGGCGAGGGCGGCGCTCAGGGTCCGTCGATTGCTGTGCGGGGAATTCGGAAGCATGGCACCCTCCCTGGTGACCGATCCGGTTGAACGTCGAGGTGGCGTGTTCCGGCACGGCCTCGGGAGAGCGTCATCCTCTCGCCGCGCCGCCGGGGCGAAGGGGAATAGTACAGTCGCCCCAATCTCCGGGTCAATACGCCTTTTCCTCAACCCCACACTCCCCCGCATTTCCGGGGCCGCGCGGGCGCGAAATGGGCAAGGCGAGTCACGGGCTCGCGCGGAAGAGTGGCGATCCGGCAAACTGGCGAAGGTTCTTCCGATGTAAGCGTCGTAAGACGGGCGGCGGCGGGCGGCGGCGCGAAAGGAGGCGAGGCGCGTCAGGTCGGGGAGAGAGGCAGGACGATGAAGAGGGGGCGAGCGCGAGGAAGCGCGAGCGAGGGACGGGCGAGGACGGAAGGGGCGACCCATGCGCCGGAGACGCCGCGAGAAACTGCTGAAGGGACTCGGCGCCTTGCTCGGGCTCTGCGTCTCCGGCACGGGATGTCAGACGACGACGCCACACGCCGCCCCGGCCAAGCCGCCGGCGGTCGCGAAGGCCAAGGACGACAAGGCGAGCCGGTTCTCCGGATGGTTCACCTCCGCGAAGGCCAAGGCGCCCGCGCCGAAGGAGCCGG
Organism: Gemmatales bacterium; assembly: GCA_038229635.1. Classification (GTDB taxonomy): domain Bacteria; phylum Planctomycetota; class Planctomycetia; order Gemmatales; family Gemmataceae; genus DATFNV01. The sequence continues at coordinate 2,237 of JBBROG010000044.1, read as the reverse complement.
CGGCCGTCGCCGGCGGTTGGCGACCGGCGACGCGCCCCGGCGCCGCGGCGCCGGCCGTCGCTCTCGGTTCGCCCTCGCAAGGCATCAGCCTGGCGGGCGCGGTGGAGATCGAGCCGCCGCGGGCGCAAGGCAACTCGGACCGCGGCTCCGACAAGGCCGACACCGAGTTGCTCCCGCCGCGCCTCGTGCCGGTGCCGACGTGGGTGTCGCCCGCGCCGCGCCCGGTCGAACACACGCTGACCGGCCCCGTCGCCGGGCAGACGCCGCGCGAGTTGTTCAAGCAGCCGATGCCCGCCTACCGCGTCGAGCCGCCGGACGTCCTCCTCGTCGAAGTGCTGGCCGCCAAGTTCGCGAAAGACCTCGGCGACAAGGAAAAGACGCGCATCGATAACCTCAATGAGAACCAGCCGATCCGCGGCCATCACCTCGTCCGGCCGGACGGCACGATCAGCCTAGGCATCTGGGGCTCCGTCCTCGTCGCGGGGATGACGCTGGAGGAGATCCGCCACGCCGTCGCCGCCAAGGTCACTGAGCGCGTCCCCGTCGACGTCCGCGAAGTGAACGTCGACGTGATCTCGTACAACAGCAAGTTCTATTACGTCATTTTCGACGGCGGCGGCCTGGGCGAGCCGGTGACGGCCATCGCCTTCAACGGGAGCGACACGGTCCTGGACGCCATCGGCAAGACCGGCGGCATTCCTCAGGTTTCGGATAAGACCAAAATGTGGGTCGCGCGGCGCGGGCCGGGGGATCAGGGGCAGATCCTGCACGTCGACTGGGTCGGCGTCACGCAGCGCGCCGGGGCGGTGACGAACTACCAACTCCTTCCCGGAGACCGCATCTACGTCAAGGCCGACCACTGGCTGAAGTTCGACGCGGAACTGAGCAAGCGGCTGTCGCCGATCGAGCGCGTCCTCGGGGCGGCGCTGCTGGGCAGCGAGACGGTCAACTCGATTCGCGGCAGGAATACCACGGGTCAGTAGAATGTCTCGGGATGGGGAGCCGTCGCCCCGAAGACGGGAGGGAACAGACATGAAGCGCCTCGCACTGACCGCCGTCGCCGCCGTCGGCCTGCTCGCGTCGCTCGACGCCCGGCCCGCCCTTGCCCAAATCCCCGGCCTCGGCCGTCAGGGGCCGGCTCTGAGCCCCTTCCTCAACCTCCGTCGCGGCGGCAACCCGGCGGCCAACTACTTCCTCGGCACCCTGCCGGAGTTGGACCGCCGGGCCACCAAGGCCGAACAGGGCGCCGCCCTCCTCGACCTGGAGCGACGCGCGGAAGAAGCATCGACGGGGGAGAACCCGCTGTCGCCGCAGCGCGACTTGAGGCTGCCGCCGTCGGGTCACGCGACTTATTTCGGCAACACGGCCGGCTATTTTGGCCAGCCCACGCCACGCCCGGCGACGCCGGCGGCTACCCCGAGAACACGCGGTCGCTGAACGCCGGTGTCACGAAACAGGCCACGGGCACGCCTCCCTTCCCTCGAAGGAAGCGTGCCCGCGGCCGTTTGGCTGCCCACTTTCTCGTCATCCTCTCATGTACCGACCGCCTTGCGGCGCCGCCACAGCCCGAACAGCCCTGCCAGGCCGGTGCCGACGAGTCCGGTGAGCAGGGCGGCCGGCTCGGGGGCGTTGCCGGACGTTCCGGGGTTCACCGACATCGTGATCGGCGGTGGCGGCGCGAGCGCCGGTAGCACCACGGGCACCGGCGGCACCTCGATGGGCGGCGGCGGCGGGATCTCGACGGGCGGCACCTCCAGGAGCGTCGGCGGAAAGAACGCCCGCGCCGGGGCGACGAACAAAGCGGTCAGCGCCACGGCCGCCAGTGCCCCGCGCAGGGCACCTCCGGGACGAATCCGAGCGCACGTCATTTGACACCTCTTCGCTAGTCTTGCCAGGCGACCCTGGCCCAATATCTCATCTCTCCCGGCCCGGATACTAGCCGCATTGCCTCTGTAAACAAAGATCAACATGCGGGCGACGTGAGCAGACGAACAGGTAAAAAACGGGCCGCGCGCCGGCAAAGTGGTGCGGTGGTCCCGCCTGTGCCGCCCCGCTTCGCCGGCCCACGAGCGTCCCCCTTTCTCCCTCGTTGGAGTTCCCCCGCGCGGACCGCCGAGATTAACCGGGAGAACTCGACCAGCTACTCGCGGCACGGGCGGGCGCGGCGCGCCCGGGCAGGCGCGCCGCCCCCGCCCCTCCGCGGGACAATACGGGTGACGCCCAGCCGCGCCGGCGGG
>JBBROG010000043.1:0-40124 GCA_038229635.1 Gemmatales bacterium | reverse complement strand
GTCTGGTCTGTGGGGGCCGGGGGCTCGGGCTTGGGGGTTTGCATATCCCCCCTCCCCGGCGGCGATGGCGAAGCCGCAAGCGGCGAACCGCGCGCGTCAGCCCGGCAACAGCCGATCCTTGAGCAGCGCGTCGCTGGCGAAGCGGCGCACGTCGGGGTCGGGGTCGTTCAGGGCCTTTTGGAGGGCCTCGGACGCCCCTTGCACGTCGGCGGCGAGCTTACTCAGAGCTTCGGCCGCCGCCCGGCGAATGCGCACCTGGGGGTCGCCCAGCGCCTGCGCCAGCGCGGGCACCGCCGGGGCCGCGCTCTTGCCGACGGCGACCAGGGCGCGAATCGCCGCCTGGCGCACGTCGGCATCTCCCTCGTTCACGGCGCGCGACAGGGCGGGCACCGCGCCGGCGGCGTCGGCGCCGTAGCGCTCCAGGGCGACGGCCGCCGTCTCGCGCACGCCCTGGTCGGAGTCCGACAGGAGCCGCACCAGGCCGGCGACGGCGCCGCCCTTGACGCCCTCGAGCGCGCCGAGCTTGCCGAGCGTCCGCGCCGCCGACCAGCGGACGAAGCGGTTGTTATCGCCCAGCGACCGCGTCAGCGCCTTCCCCGTGCGGAGCAAGGCTTCCTGCGTCACTTCCTTCTGCGCGCCCGGCTCCGAAACCTTCGTCGTGATGGCCTCCAGGGCGTCGACCGCCGCCAGGCGGATCTTGACGTCGGCGTCGCCGAGGCGGGCGATGAGGCCGTCAATCGCCGCCACCAGCGCCGGACGGCCGGGCTGCACGGCGTCTTCGTCCGCCGCTTCCTCCGCCGCGACCAACACGAGGCCGGCCGCTCCGAGACGCGTCCGCTTGTCCGACGGCTTCGGCTCGGGCCGCGTGCCAGGGGCGGCGCGGAGCTGCCAGCGCTGCCGGCTCTCGCCGAGTTCCTCCAGCGAGCGCGCCGCCAGCAGCCGCACCGCCGGGCTGTCGTCCCCCAGGGCCTGCGTGAGCGCCGGCACGGCGCCCCATAACTCGGAGACGAGGGCGTCCAACTTCTTCTCCTCCAGTTTGGCTTCTGCCCGCCCCTCGCCGAGACCGCCCCCCGCACTGACGCGCAGGTAGTTCGTCAGGGCGGACGCCACCTGCTCGATGGCGGTGATGCTGGAGCGGCGCACCTGCGGGTCGGGGTCGTCCAGGCCGAGGGCCGCGGCGTGGACGATTTCCTTGCCGAAGTCGGCGACGTCCGAATCCTGAGTGGTCGTGCTGCTTTGTTTGACTAATCCGGTGCGGTCGGTCCCGGTCGCCGGGTGGATGAGGACGATGAGCGCCTCGGCGGCGGCGCGGCGGACGTCGGCGGGGGCGGTGCGGTCTTTCAGGATCGCCTCCAGCGCTGTCGCCGTCACGTCCGGGGCGGCGCGGACCTTGCCGAGGGCGCGGGCGGCCGCCTCGCGGACGCGCGGGCTGGCGTCCTTGGCGGCGCGCGCGCTCAGCATCCGGGCGATGTCGACAAAGCTGAGCTGCACCAGGGCGTTGGCCCGGCCGCCGGTGCCGCCGCGCGTGGTGACGGCGAACTCGCCGACGAGCGTGGCCACGGCGGCGCGCGCCCCGGTGTCGCCCGACGCGAGGACGTTGTCGATGCCCGCGAGGAAGCGCTTGAGCAGCCGCTGGCGCACGTCGTCGAGGTTGCTGCCCTCCTCGTCGGACCAGCGGAACGCGAGCAGCCCCTGGGCGGCCTGGCCGAAGGTGCGGATGTCGTCGGCCGCCTTCTCGACGGCCTTGCGCCGGGCGTCGAGGTCGGCCTTCTCGGACGAGCCGCGGTTGAGGTCCAGGGCCTGTTCGAGGACCTCGACGGGGGTCTTCTTCTCCTGCGCGGGAGCCGGCCCGGCGGCCGCCAGGAGCAGCGCCAGCCCCAGCGGCAGGGCCGCGGCGCGCTGGCGCGAGAGGACGTCACGAATGTGCATGACTTGCACCCTTGATATCGTTAGTCGCGGAACCGGAAAAAGGGCGCCACGGGAGAAGGGCCGACGGCCACGGCGTCACCTGGCCCTGTCACCGTCTCCCTCCCCCTTTAGTATTCCCCCGAATGGGCCGGCACGCCAGCCCCTTGTCGTCGCCGGCCGGAATCGCCGCCGGGGCCGCACGGCAAGCGCCGCAGGGTTCTCCGCGGCCCGCCGGGGGGAATCGGCACGCCGGCGCGCGCCTCCTTCGCCATTCCTTGACATCGGCTCGCGCGGCCCCGCGCCCGTGCCGGCCTGAGAGACGTTCGGCGCCGGGCGGTCGTTTCCGCGCCCGCGCGTAGCGATTGCGGCGCGGGTAACGCCCTTGAGGGATGATCGCGGCCGGGGAAACTCTGACGGCTTTGACGGGCGTGACGGCAGCGCGGGCGGCCGGTTGCGTCGCCGCGCCGCGTCCGCTAGACTGGCCGATTCGCCGCGGTGATTTCCTTTCCCTATCCGGAGTCCGCCATGAGACGCACCTGCCTCGCCGTCCTCCTCGCCAGTTCCCTGTTCGGCCCGCCGCTCGCCGCCCGCGCCGACGACAAGCCGGCCTTTGCGCGTCAGGAAGTCATCTACGGCCGCAAGTACGGCACCGCCCTGACGATGGACGTCTTCACGCCGACGAAGGACGCCAACGGGGCCGGCATCGTCGTCGCCGTCAGCGGCGGCTGGTACTCGTCGCACGACAACGTCAACCCCGGCCTGGCCGAGCCGTACCTGCGCCGCGGCTACGCCGTCTTCGCCGTCGTTCACGGCAGTAACCCGAAATTCGCCATCCCCGAAATCCTCGACGATATGAACCGCGCCGTCCGCTTCATCCGCACGAAGGCCAAGGACTACGGCGTCGACGGCGGCCGCCTCGGCATCACCGGCGGCTCGGCCGGCGGCCACCTGTCACTGATGCAGGGCTGCGCCGGCGACCTCGGCAATCCCAAGGCCAAGGATCCCATCGACCGCGCCTCCAGCCGCGTCCAGGCCGTCGCCTGCTTTTACCCGCCGACCGACTTCCTCAACTGGGGCGAGCCCGGCAAGGTCATGCTCGGTCGGCACCCGATCATTCCCATCGCCGGCGCCTTCGACTTCCGCCGCCTCGACCCGAAGATCGGCGCCTTCGTAACGATCACCGACGAAGAGGAGATCAAGAAGATCGGCCGCAAAATTTCGCCGATCACGCACGTCAGCAAGGACGACCCGCCGACGCTCATCGTCCACGGCACCAAGGACGAGCTCGTCCCGCTCCAGCAAGCCGAGACGATGGTGGCGAAGCTCAAGGAGGCCGGCGTGACGGCGGAGTTGATCGTCAAGGAGGACGGCAAACACGACGGGGTCATCGTCAAGGAGAACATGCCGCGCGTCCTCGACTGGTTCGACAAGCATCTCGCGAAGAACGGCGCCAAGTGACCGCGCCACGGACCCGCCGGATCCCGTAGGTCAGGATCGGAATCCTGACCTACGCGACCGCCTCGCACGGCTATCATGGACGGAAGGCGGAGACCCGTGTCCCTCCGCCGCCGATAAGCAGCCCGCGACGAACCCGACCATGCCAGGCAACTCCTTCGGCGAACTCTTCCGCGTCACCACCGCCGGCGCCAGCCATGGCCCCGGCTACGTCGTCATCGTCGACGGCTGTCCGCCCGGCCTGCCGCTCGGCGAGGACGACTTGCTCCCCGACCTGCGCCGCCGCCGCCCCGGCCAGTCGAGGATCGTCACGCAGCGCAAGGAGGAGGACGCGCCCGAGATCCTCTCCGGCGTCTTCGAGGGCAAGACCGACGGCACCGCGCTCGCCATCCTGTTCCGCAACGCCGACCAGCGCAGCGGCGACTACGGCGACATCAAGGACAAGTATCGTCCGGGACACGCCGACTTCACCTTCGACGCCAAGTACGGCTTCCGCGACTACCGCGGCGGCGGCCGCTCGTCGGCGCGCGAGACGATCTGCCGCGTCGCCGCCGGCGCCGTCGCCAAGAAACTGCTGGCGGAACAGGGGATGAGCGTCCTCGGCTACGTCAAGCAAGTCGGCCCCGTCGTCGCCGACGTCCCGGACCCGACGCGCGTGACGCTGGCACAGGTCGAGAGTACCATCGTTCGCTGCCCCGACCCGGTCGCGGCGGAAAAGATGATTCAGCTGATCGACGAAGTGCGCAAAGACCAGGACTCGGTCGGCGGCGTGAGCGAACTGGTGGCGACGGGCGTGCCGGCGGGGCTGGGCGAGCCGGTGTTCGACAAGCTGAAGGCGGATCTGGCGAAGGCGCTGCTGTCGCTGCCGGCGGTGACGGCGTTCGAGTACGGCGCCGGCTTCGCGGTGGCGACGGCGCGCGGCAGCGCGAACAACGACGTGTTCGTGCGGAAGGAAGGCCGCATCGGCACGGAGACGAACCGCCACGGCGGTATGCTCGGCGGCATCTCGTCGGGCGAGCCGGTCGTGGTGCGCGTGGCGGTCAAGCCGACGAGTAGCCTGTCGCGGCCGCAGCGGACGGTGACGCGCGCCGGCGAGCCGACGGAGATCGCGACGCGCGGCCGGCATGACCCGTGCCTGCTGCCGCGCTTCGTGCCGATGGGCGAGGCGATGGTGGCGCTGGTCCTCGCCGACCACTGGCTGCGCTGGCGCGCGCAGTGCGGGCGCTAACCGAGAACCGCCGCTTGCGGCTTAGCACCCGACGTCAGTAATCCGTGGTTAGAAACTGCCTTCCCGCCACGAACAGCATGACGACGGTGAACAGCAGCGAACTGAGAATCGACATCTCCGGCGCGAAGGCGTCGCCGTCGCGCGCCGCTCGCATCGCAGTATTCGGGCCGAAGTGCTTGCCGGCGTCGAGGGCGTCGAAGAGCAGGATGTTCATGTCGGCGGGCTTCGGCAGCACCCAATAGCCGGCCTCGACCGCGGACGACAGCGCGCCCTGCATTTCCTTCGCATCCGGCAGACCGACGACGACGTGCCGGCCGTAGTTCATGCCCCAGCAGAGCGCCCAGAACAGCAGCGAGCCGACGACGCACGCGACCGTGCTGCGTGTGCAGACGGCGATCAAAGTCGAGAAGCTGAAGAAGATCGCGAAATGGACCAATAGCAGCGGCACGCACCACAAGTAGGCGGCGTCCCAGACGCCGGTGCGCAGTCCCAGCGCCGCCCACGTCCCGCCGACGAAGACGACGGCCTGGAAGGCGACGAACGCCAGGACGCCGAGGTACTTGCCGGCGAGCAGGCTCCAGCGCGGCGCCGGCTTGGCCAGCAGCACCGAGGCGGCGCTCGGTTCGAGGAACGTCGGCAAGAATCCCGCCGTCCAGACGAGGGCGAGCAGCACGCCGGCCGCGTCGGCGACGCCGCCGGCGAGCAGCAGTTGCAGGAAGCGCACGCCGTCGCGGACGTCGCGCGCCAGCGGTAGGCGCACCGCCCCGAAGGCCAGACTCATCTCGGCGCCGGCGACGTCGACGCCCTGCGCCGCCGCCTTCGCCGGGTCGACGGCCGGGTCGCGCGGCGACACGAACTCGGCCGCCTCGCCGTCGCCCCCCAGGGTGAGCGGGCCGCGCGCCCCGACGCTCAGGCACAGGAGGACGCACAGGGCACTGACGCCGAGCATCAGCCAGAAGATGCCGGAGGCGCGGGCCTGGCGGAAGGTGTCGCGCACCAGCCAGCGGATGGAGTAGATCGCGGCGCTCAGGTTCATGCCACGGCTCCCGCGTAGAGGTCTTGCACGGCCTGTTCCAGCGGCCGGCTCTCGGCGCCCCGAGTCAGCGACTCCAGAGACCCGAGGTGAGTGACACTCCCCCCGACGAGGACGGCCACCCGGTCGCACAGGGCGGCGACGTCGCTGAGGGCGTGCGACACCAGGAGGACGGTTTTCCCCTGTTTGCGGCGCTCGCCGATGACCTCGTGGACGAGGCGGCGGCCGAGCAGGTCGAGCCCCTCGGCCGGCTCGTCGAGGACGAGCAGGTCGGGGTCGTTGAGCAGCGCCTGGGCGAGGGCGAGGCGCTGCACCATGCCCTTGCTGAAGCCGGCGATCGGCTCGCGGCAGCGGTCGGCGAGGCCGACGCGCTCCAGCAGCTCGGGCACGCGGCGGCGCACGTCGGGCTCGTGCATCAGCGACAGGGCGCCGTAGTACGCGAGCAACCCGGCGGCGTCCCAGTAGCGCGGGAACGCCGGGTTTTCGTGGACGTAGCCGACGCGGGCCAGCGTCGAGGCGTCGGACGCGGGGCGGCCGAGGCGCGTCACGCTCCCGGCGGTCGGCCGGCACAGCGACAGCAGCAGTTTGACGAGGGTGGTCTTGCCGGCGCGGTTCGGGCCGAGCAGACCGAAGACCTCGCCGGCCTCGACGCGAAAGCGGACATCGATGACGGCGCGGATCAGGCGGCGCGACAGGCCGACGCGGTAGACCTTGGTCGCGCCGTGGAATTCCGCGACAGGTGCGGCGGTCACGGGGCCTCCTGCGGGGACAGCGGTGAGTGGCGGGGGCGCAAACTTCCTCCAACTATAGAACACGAAGCCGGCTTGCAAGCCGCCGGCGCCGAACTAGAATGACGCCTCCCCCGATGTGGGCCATTCGCAAGGCAAAATGTTGACGGCGGACCCCGGGACCGCCTCTTTGACGGAAGGAAATGACGATGAGGCCGAAAGAAGTGAGGACGGCGGCGAAGCGGCGGCGGAAGGCCGTCAAGCACAACATCCCGAAGTCCAAGAGCGCGGCGACCCGCCGGCGCAACGCCCGCAAGGCCAAGGTGTGAGGACCGCGCTCGCAGGGCCGCCGCCCGCCGCTTCGCGAAGGGCGCGAAGCGGCGGGCGGCCGCGCGGTCACTCCGCCAGTTCCTTGACGAAGATGTTCCTGAACATGATCTTGCCAAACGTCCCGTCCTGCTTCGGGTGCTGCTGCAACTCGATGGGGCCCGTCTTCGGCAGCGGCTTGACGGCGGTGAGCGGCGCCTTGTCCACGACCAACTCGCCGTTGAGGTAGACCGTCACCTCTTCGCCCTTCATGACGATGCGGAAGTGATTCCACTCGCCGGGCGCCTTGTCGGCCCTCAGGAGCGGGTCCTTCCCCTTCGACCCGGCCGGGTTGTTCCACAGCCCGCCGGACCCCTTGCCCTTGTCGGCCGCGAGGTTGCCCGTCAGGGTGTCGGAGTCCCAGATCTGCACCTGCGGGACGCCGCGCAGGTAGACGCCGCTGTCGCCCTTGGGCTCGATCTTCCAGTCGAGGCGCAGTTCAAAGTCGGTGTAGTCCTTGCTCGTCGCCAGGTTGACGCCCTTGCCGTCGTTGACGAGCACGCCGTCCTCGACCTTCCAGTGCGCCGTCGCTTTGGCGTCGGCGTCCTTCCGGGCGGCGAGTTTCTTTTCGTCCGACAGCTTGAGGCCGACGGCGCCCTGCCAGCCGGTCAAATCCTTGCCGTTGAACAGGGCGGTGAAGCCGGCGGGCGGGCTCTTGTCCTTCGTGTCCTCGGCGGGGGCGCGCCCGACGGCGCAGGCGGTCAACAGGGCGAGTGCGAGCCACTTCCTCATCGATGTCTCTCCTGGCGGGGCGGGCGACGAGACACGATGGTCGCGGCGCCGCCGCGGAAATGCAAGGGGAAAGTCGTCCGGCCACGGGGCCGGAACACAACGACTCGAAGCCGCGCACGCCCCCCGGCGGCCCGGCGGCGCACTTTCTCCTTGCATTTCCCCGGCGGCGCCGCGACCATCGTGTCTCGCCGCCCGCCCCGCCAGGAGAAACCCCCATGAGAAGATGGCTCGCACTGACTTTGCTCGTCGCCTGCGCCGCCGCGCGCGCCGACGACGACGCCCCCAAGGGCGGCCCCGAGCCACTCAAGCATCTGAAATATCGCTCGCTCGGCCCCTCGGCCGGCGGCCGCGTCGCGCGCGTCGCCGGCGTCCCCGGCGACCCGCTCACCTACTACGCCGCCACTGCCTCGGGCGGCGTCTGGAAGTCGGCGGACGGCGGACTCCACTGGAAGCCGGTCTTCGACGACCAGCCCGCCTCGTCGATGGGCGCCGTCGCCGTCGCGGCGTCCGACCCGAACGTCGTCTACGCCGGCTCCGGCGAGGCCAACATCCGCGGCAACGTCGCGGCCGGCAACGGGATCTACAAGTCGACCGACGCCGGCAAGAGTTGGGTCCACGTCTGGAAGCAGCAAGGACAAATCGGCCAGATCGTCGTCCACCCGAAGAACGCCGACGTCGCCTTCGCCGCCGTCCTCGGCCACGCCTTCGGCTCCAACCCCGAGCGCGGCGTCTACCGCACCAGCGACGGCGGCAAGACGTGGAAACAGGTGCTCGCCAAGGACGCCGACACCGGCGCCGTCGACGTCTGCCTCGACCCGTCGAACCCGCACATCGTCTTCGCCACTCTGTGGCAGGCGCGGCGGCGCCCCTGGGAGTTGACCAGCGGCGGACCCGGCAGCGGCCTCTACGTCTCGCGCGACGGCGGCGACACCTGGAAGCGGCTCGGCCCCTCGCCCCAGCCCCCCGTCCCGGAGAAGCAAGGGGAAGGGGGGGAGAAGAAGGGTCTGCCCGAGGGAACCTGGGGCCGCGTCGGCGTCGCCGTCGCCCCGTCCGACGGCCGCCGCGTCTACGCCCTCGTCGAGGCCGAGAAAGGCGGACTGTTCCGCTCCGACGACGGCGGCGAATCCTGGAGCCTCGTCAACGACCACGCCATTCTGCGCCAACGGGCCTGGTATTACTCCACGATGACCGTCGACCCGCAGAGCCGCGACGTCGTATGGTTCCCCCAGGTGCGGCTGCTGAAGAGCGTCGACGGCGGCAAGACGGTCAAGCCGGTCAAGGGGCCGCACCACGGCGACCACCACGACGTCTGGATCGACCCGCTCAACCCCAGGCGCATGATCGACGGCAACGACGGCGGCGTGGACGTCACCGTCAACGGCGGCGAGACCTGGTTCGCGCCGCCGCTGCCGATCTCGCAGTTCTACCACGTCAACGTCGACAACCGCGTGCCGTACCACGTCAGCGGCTGTATGCAAGACCTCGGCACGGCGAGCGGGCCGAGCAACAGCCTGTCGGCCGGCGGCATCCAGGTCGGCGACTGGTATCCGGTCGGCGGCGGCGAGACGGGACACACCGCCCCCGACCCGTCCGACCCCGACGTCGTCTACGCCGGCGAGTACGGCGGCATCCTCACGCGCTACGACCACCGCACGCGCCAGGCGCGCAACGTCAGCATCTACCCGACCAACCCGTCCGGCCACGCCGCCGCCTCCCTGCGCTACCGCTTCCAGTGGACGGCGCCGGTCCTCGTCTCGGTACACGACCCGAAGGTCGTCTACCACGGCGCCAACGTGCTGTTCCGCACCGGCGACGGCGGCAAGACCTGGCAGCGAATCAGCAACGACCTGACGCGCGACGACAAGACGAAGCAACAGTGGTCCGGCGGCCCGATCACCGGCGACAACACGACGGCGGAGTTCTACGACACGATTTTCGCCCTCGCCGAGTCGCCGAAACAGAAGGGCGTCCTCTGGGCCGGCAGCGACGACGGCCTCGTCCACGTCTCGGCCGACGACGGCAAGACCTGGACGAACGTCACGAAGAACATCCCCGGACTCCCCGATTGGGGCACGGTGGCCTGCGTCGAGGCGTCGCCGTTCGAGCCGGGGACGGCCTACGTCGTCGTCGACAACCACCGCATGGACGACATGAGGCCGTACCTGTGGCGGACGGACGACTTCGGCAAGACGTGGGCGAGCCTGGCGGCGAAGCTGCCGCCGGAAGCCCCGCTGCACGCGGTGCGCGAGGACCCGAAGCGGCGCGGCCTGCTCTACCTCGGCACGGAGAACGGCGTCAGCTTCTCGGCGGACGCCGGCGCGACCTGGCAGGAGTTGAAGCTGAACCTGCCGACCGTGGCCGTGACCGACCTGCGCGTCAAGGACAACGACCTCGTCCTCGCGACCAACGGCCGCTCGCTGTGGGTCTTCGACGACCTGACGCCGGTGCGCGAATTCGCCGGCGTCGGCGACCGGCCCATGTTCCTCTTCCCGACCCAGCCGGCGATCCGCTGGCGCTACCACGCGCCGGTGTACGGGACGGCCGACAAGCGCGCCGGCGCCAACCCGCCGGTCGGCGCGGTCGTCCACTACTACCTGAAGACCAAACCGAAGGGCGAGTTGAAGCTGGACGTGCTGGACGAGCGCGGCGAATTGGTGGCGTCGCTGTCGAGCAAGCCGGAGCCGGAGGACTTCCCCGCCGACGACCCCGACGGGCCGGACGAGCCGAAGAAGCCGGCGCTGAAGGCCGAGGCGGGCGTGCAGCAGGCGGTGTGGGACCTGCGCTTCAAGGGCGCCGACGCCATCAAGGGGGCGAAGACCGACGGCGGCAACCCTCGGCACGGGTTGCTGGCGCCGCCGGGGCGTTACACCCTCCGCTTCGTCGCCGAAGGCGCGACGCTGGCCGGCACCGTCGACGTCTTGCCCGACCCGCGCGTCAAGCTGCCGGCCGCGGAGGTGGCCGAAGGGGTCAAGTTCGCGCGTGCGGTGCGCGACGCCGTCGTCCGGGTGACGCGCCAGGTGAACCGCCTGCGGGCGGTGCGCCAGCAGCTCGTCAGTCGCGACGAGCTGCTCAAGGACGACGCGAAGGCGGCGGCGCTGGTCGCGGCGAGCAAGGCGCTCGTGACGAAGCTCGACGCGGTCGAGGCGAAGCTGCACAACCCCAAGGCGCGGGTGTCCTACGACATCCTGGCGCAGAAGGGCGGGGCGCAGCTCTACTCGCGGCTGGCGTCGCTGCTTGAGTCCGCCGACGACGACGGCGCGCCGACGCAAGGGATGCGGGAGGTTTTCGCCGACGAGCAGAAGCAGCTGGCCCTCCTCGACCAGGAGATGGCCGCCCTGCTGACAGGGGAAGTGACGAAGTTGAACGAGCAAGCGACGAAACTCGGCGTTCCGGGTATCCTCGTGCCGAGCGAGAAGGAGGCACATCCGGCCGCGCCGGGGAAGCCGTAGGCCGCACTCCTGTTCGCCTCCTCAGGCGGCGCCGTTGTCCGGCGCGGGGTCCGTCGGGCCGGGAAACAGTTCCGCGACGGCCAGGCGGAACCCCGGCAGGACCGCCCCGCCGTCGAGTTCGTCGGCCGTCGTCAGCACGCGGATGAGCGTGGGCGACTCGTAGGCGTAGACGAGGCGGCGCAACGGCGAGACGACCCAGACCAGAGTCACGCCGGCGCGGAAATATTCGTCGATCTTTTCGAGCAGGTCCTCGGCGAAGTCGGTGGGGCTGACGACTTCGACGGCGAGGTCGGGGACGACATCCCAGGCGTCGTCGTGCAGCGACAGGGGCTTCCCCTTCGCCCAGCGGCGGTACGACACGAAGGCGGCGTCCGGCCGGCGACTTCGCTCCCGCGGAAGGGGCAGCCGGAACAGCGTTTCGGTCGTCGCCTCGCCCAAGCCGTTGGCCTTCGCGAAGCTGTGGACCGCGAACGCGATCTCGGAGGCGAGCCAGGAGGCGAAAGCACTCATGGGCGGCAACCTCACACGCTCCCCATCGACGATCTCGTAATGCTCGCTCTCCTCGTCGCCGAGCGGCGCGCCAGCGGTCGTCATAGTCCCCTCCCTCCGTCAGGAAATAACCTTGGTCCCGTCTCGCCATGCCTTTCTCACACGGAATCCGTCGCCTCGGGGTAGAGCCCGGCGAGGGGCAGCTGGAAGCCCGGCAACACCGACCCGCCGTCGAGCGTGTCGTTCACGGTCAGGCCGCGCGTCTGCGTCAAGGACTCGTACACCTGAAGAAGGCGCACGCGCGGGTAGACGACCCAGACGAGCGTCACGCCGGCGCGGAAGTACTCGTCGATCTTTTCGAGCAGATCCTCGGCGATGTCGGTGGGGCTGACGACTTCGACGGCGAGGTCGGGCACGACGTCCCAGGCGTTATCGCGAATCGCCTGGGGTTGATCTCGGGGCCAACGCCTTCGCGAGACGAACGCGGCGTCCGGCCGGCGGTTGCGTACTCGTTCCAGAGGGAGGCGGAACAGAGTGTCGGTAATGGCCTCTCCCAGGTCGTTGGGCTCGGCGAACAGGGTGATCCGGAACGCCAGACGATACGCGATCCTGGCCGCGAACGCACTCATGGGGGGCATCTCCACACGCTTCCCATCGACGATCTCGTAACGCCCGTCATCCTCGACGAGGGGCGGCGCGATCGGGGTTACGGGGGCTTCAAGAGTCATCGGGGTCATGACAACCTCCTCTGCCGGACGAGGGTTCGTAGTACGGAGGCGCGCGCGGGAGCCTCGGCAACGACCCCGACGGCTGATTCACGGGCTCACGCCAGCGCCTCGCGGATCACCGAGGCGTTCTGCACCAGCGGCACGGGCCGGTTGGTGCGGTCGTACAGCAGCGTTTCGTGGTCGATGCCGAGGAGGTGGTAGGTCGTCGCGAGGACGTCCTTCGGCGAGATGGGGCGCTCGGCGACGGTGCCGGCGATCTTGTCCGACTTGCCGACCACGCGGCCGCGCGCCACGCCGCCGCCGGCCAGGACCGCCGAATAGACCTGCGACCAGTGGTCGCGGCCGCCGCCCTTGACACTTTGGATCTTCGGCGTGCGGCCGTGCTCGCTCAGCACCAGCACCAGCGTCTCGTCGAGCAGGCCGCGCGCGTCGAGGTCGGTCAGCAGGCCGTACAGCGCCTTGTCGAATCCGGGACAGAGTTCGTCCTTCATGCGCGGGTAGTGGTCCCAGTGCGTGTCCCAGCCCGAGCCGGCCAGGCCGTACTCGTCCCAGAAGACGCTGACGAAGCGCGAGCCGGCCTCGACGAGCCGCCGCGCCGCCAGCGCCGCCTGGCCGAACACCGTCATGCCGTAGGACTCGCGCAGCGCCCTCGGCTCGCGCCCCAGGTCGAGAGCCGTGCGCACCTTCTCCGAGCCGATCAGCGAATACGCCATCTGCCGGTAGCGGTCGAGGCTCTGGCCGGCGGCGCCGCGGTCGAGGTCGGCGCGGGCGGCGTCGAACTGCCTCGCGAGGCTGCGGCGGCGGTCGAGGCGGTCGAGCGTCATGCCGGCGGCCAGGTCGGTCGCCGTCGACAGCTCGAAGCGGCTCTCGGGCGTGATGCCCATGTACGGCTCGCCGCCCTCGAACTTCTGCTCTTGCAGCGTCTTCGTCCAGGCGCGCGTCGCCTGGCCCTCGAAGGTGGTCCAGATGGGGTTGTAGGCGCCGCCGAGGAAGGCGGCGTAGGGGCCGGCGCGCGCGACCTCGCCGACGCGCCGACTGCTGAACGGCCACGGCAGGGCGAGGTTGGTCGGCACGGCGCCGCGCCGCGTCGGCTTCTGCTGCTCCAGGTAGCCGACGACCGAGCCGAGGAAGGGGTAGTGGCGGCCGTCGTGCGGGTTCAGCTCCATCGGCACGTCGATGGTCGGCGTGCCGGTCGTGGCGTAGGCGACGCCGTGGATCGGGTACGGGTGCGTCAGTGAGCGCAGCACCGTTACCTTGTCCATCACCTTCGCGGTCTGCGGCAGCAACTCGCAGACGTCGGCGCCGGGCAGGCGCGAGCGGATCGGCTTGAAGTCGCCGCGGATCTCGGCCGGGGCGTCCGGCTTCATGTCGAAGGTTTCGAGCTGGCTCGGCGAGCCGTACAGGAACAGGAGGATGCACGCCTTGGCCTTGCCGAAGCTGCTCCCCTCCCCGGCGCGGGAGGCGTCGGCCCGCGCCTCGGACAGGCGCAGGTAGTCGCTCAGGCCGAGGCCGAACAGGCTCAGGCCGCCGACGTGCAGCAGGTCGCGGCGGGTGAGGCCGTCGCAGAAAACTTTCGGCGAGCCGAGGACGCGGAGCATGAAGAACCTCCCTCAAGGCGGGGGCCGGCGCCGGGCCGGACTGAGTGCATCGTAGCCCGGAGCGTCGCGCGGGGGCAATGAGAATCTGTTCCTGCCGGCGGTGTGGCGGTGTCGGGTGCTTGCCGGTGGGCGACCCCCGCGAGTCGAGAAAACGCTCTGACAAGCGGCCCCGCGTTTGCACAGGCCAAAGCATCCCCTGCCCCTGACTGGCAGACAGGTTGGACCGAGGAGGAGGCAGTACGATGGCGAAAACCGTAGCCCACCTGTTGATCGAGCGTCTGCTGGCCTGGGGCGTCAAGACTGTCTTCGCGCTGCCGGGGGACGGGATCAACGGCATCTTCGAGGCCTGGCGCGAAAACGAGGACAAGCTGCAATATATCCAGGTGCGGCACGAAGAGGCGGCGGCCTTCGCCGCCTGCGGCTACGCCAAGTACACCGGCGCCCTCGGGGTGTGCATGGCGACCTCGGGACCGGGCGGCATTCACCTGCTCAACGGCCTGTACGACGCCAAATGCGACGGCCAGCCCGTGCTTGCCATCACCGGGCACACCTTCCACGACCTGATCGGCACGCATTACCAGCAGGACGTGGACCTCGGCAAGCTGTTCATGGACGTGGCCGCTTACAGCGAACGGATCATGGGACCGGCCCATGTGAATAGCGTCGTGGACGAGGCCATCAAGACGGCCCTCTCCCGGCGCACCGTGGCCCACATCACCATTCCCAAGGACATTCAAGATTGGGAAGTGGGAGAAGTCGGGCGGTCCACGGCCAACGTCGCCGGCCACAGCGGCGACGTCTACGCCCCGCCCTCCCCGCTGCCCAGACAGCCGGAGCTGCAGCAGGCGGCCGACCTCATCAACGCCGGCTCCAAGGTCGCCATCCTGGCCGGGCGCGGCTGCCTCCGCGCCCGGAAGGAAGTCGTGGCGCTGGCCGAGAAGGTGGGCGGCCCGATCATCAAGCCGCTGCTCGGTAAGGCGCTCGTACCCGACGACAGCCCGTACACGACGGGGGGCATCGGCCTGCTGGGCACCGCCCCCTCGCAGGACGCCATGCAGGCGTGCGACGCCCTCGTCATCGCCGGGAGCGGCTTCCCCTACCAGGAGTTCTACCCCAAGCCGGGGCAGGCCCGGTGCGTGCAAATCGACCTCGACCCGACACGCATCGGGCTGCGCTACCCCGCCGACATTGGCCTGAACGGCGATTGCCAGCGCGTCCTCGAGGCCCTGCTGCCGCTCGTCCGGCGGAAGGACGACCGCGGCTTCCTGGAGCAGGCGCAGAAGGACATGAAGGACTGGAACGAGTTGATGGAAAAGCGGGGCACCCGGACCGACAAGCCCATGAAGCCCCAGGTCGTCATGCACGCCCTCAACCCGTTCCTGCACGACGACGCGATCATCTGCTGTGACACGGGCACGGTGACGACCTGGGCGGCGCGCCACATCCGGATGCGGGGGGACATGATGTTCTCGGCCTCGGGGATGCTGGCCTCGATGGGCAACGGGCTCCCCTACGCCCTAGGCGCGGCGGTGGCCTACCCGGGCCGCCAGGTCGTGGCGCTGTGCGGCGACGGCGGCTTCACGATGCTCATGGGCGAGATGGCCACCCTGGTGAAGTATAAGCTACCCGTAAAGGTAATAATTATCAAGAACAACGTCCTGGGCCAGATCAAGTGGGAGCAGATGGTCTTCGAGGGCAACCCGCAGTTCGGGGTCCAGCTGCAGCCCATCGACTTCGCCGCCTACGCCAGGGCGTGCGGCGCGGCCGGCTACACCCTGGAGGACCCGGCGAAGGCCGAGAACGTGCTGCGCGAGGCCTTCGCGTGTCCGGGGCCGGCGCTGGTGGAGGCCGTGGTGGACCCCAACGAGCCGCCGATGCCCGGCCACGCCACCATGAAGCAGGCCCTGCACTTCGCCGAGTCCGTCGTGCGCGGCCAGCGCGAAGGCTGGGACATCTTCAAGACGGTACTGAAAAACAAGGTGCGCGAGGTCGTGTAGGACTCGAGAAGCCCCGAGGGGGTACGGGCGATGCTGGGCAAACACCGGGCACGGCACTTCCCGCCTTCGCGAAATAAGGGCAAGTAGGCTAGCGTGCGGCGGGCGCCCCGCCATCACTCTTCGCCACGCGGAAGCCGGTCGTGTCGTTGGCGATAGACGGCGGGAGCGCGCGGCGGTGGGCGGAGCGCAGCAGCGGCGCCAGGTCGCCGAAGGAACCGCCGCGCAGCCAGCGCCTATTGACCTCTTGAATTCCTTGTGCGTCCATAAAATGGGGCTTGTCCTCTTGGGCCTTGCCGCGGGGCCAGGCGTAGGAGAGCGTCGGGTCCAGCACCCACTCCAGCGCGTTGCCGTACACGTCGAACAGCCCCAAGTCATTGGGCTTCAGCAACCCCCCGGCCCGGCAACGCCTCCGCCGGGTAGGACCCGAGGCTCAGCACCAGCGCCCGCCGCCGCGACACCTCGCGCTCTTCTTCCAGTTGACCCAGCAGCGCCTGCGCCTCGGTCTTCAGCGGCGCGAACCGATGGATCAGGAACGTCCGCAGGCGCGGGTCGGGCGTGTGCTCCAGCAGCGGCCAGACTCGTTCGGGCGCGCCCAACTGGACCAGCGCCACCGCCGCCTGCGCCTGCCGCCTCGCCAGGGCGTCCCTGGCGGACTCCGGCACCACGGGCCGGTGCCACACCGACCCGCCCAGCAGCCGGCCGTCGCCGACCTCGATCGTCGTGAGCGCCGCCGGGCGGTAGCCCTTCCCCGCCAGTTCCCGGCAGCGAATCACGTGGTCGGCCGGCGCGAGGCCGTGAACCTCCTCCGAGACGCGCGTGGCCGAGTCGATCCAGACCGCGCCGAAGTCGACGCCCGGCAGGCCGACCTCCGCCGCCTCTCGACCCCGTTCCGGCGCCCGCCACGGCACGCCGCCGAGGCCGGCCGGGGGCGCGACGGCCAGCGCCGCGGCGGCCAGGCGGAGCGGCCGTTCCAGCCGCGCCGGGCTCCACGCCAGGCGCAGGTCGATTTGGAGGTTGCTCGGCGTCAGCATTTGCTCGTACTCCTCTTCGGTCCACGAGTCGCTGAACACCTTCCGCTCCGGGGTGCGGGCCGGCTTCCACCAGACGGCGCTGTGCCGCGTCGCGCGGCCGACAACCAGCTTCGATTGCGTCCGGGGCACGAAGCCGGCGTTATTAAGTGCTTGCCCCTCCGCATTGTCCTCGGCGGCCGACACGCCCGCCAGGAGGCGGACCGCTTCCCGCGCCAGCGGAATCCGCGTGTCCCGCGCCCGCGGCCGGGGGAAGTCGCCGCGCCGGACCCTGTTCAGCACCTCGCCCACGTCGCCGTCGGCCACGGGGGCTCGTCCGGTGAGCAGGCAGTAGAGCGTGGCCCCGAGGCTGTAGACGTCGCTGCGCGGCCCCACCTGGTCGAGGCGCCCTTCCGCCTGCTCCGGGCTCATGTAGGACGGCGTCCCCAGGGTCGCGCCCACCTGCGTCAGGGAGGAGTCGCCGACCGGCGGCGTCAGCAACCCCTCGGTGTTTTCGACGTCGGCGCGGTGCGTCAGCTTCGCCAGCCCCCAGTCGACGACGAGGGTCTCGCCGTACTTGCCGACCATGATGTTGTCCGGCTTCAGGTCGCGGTGCAGCACGCCCCGGCTGTGGGCGTATTCGATGGCGTCGCAGACGTCGAGGAAGCGCCCGAGCAGCTGGCGGAGCTGCACGACGCGCTGGCCGGGGGAGCGGCCCGGCTCGTCCGCCCCGTGGAAGCGGGCGATGACGTCCTTGAGGCTGTCGCCGCGGATGAAGCGCATGGCGTAGAAGGGGCGGCCGTCGGCGTAACAGCCCAGGCCGTAAACGGGCACGATGCCCGGGTGTTCGAGGCGGCCCCTCACCTCGGCCTCCAACAGGAAGCGCGCCCGGTGGGCGGCGACGCGGGCCGACGCCGGCTGCATCTCCTTCAGGGCGACCTCGCGGCGCAGCTCCTTGTCCCGCGCGACGAAGACCTCGCCGAGGCCGCCGCGGGCGTGCGGCCGGAGGATGCGGTAGCGGCGGCCGGCCAGGTCGACGTGGGGGAGCGTGGCGTCGGCGCTCGCCGCGGGCGGCTTCGACGGCAGGAGCGTGAGACCGGACTGGATGTCGACGTCCGTGGGCAGCCCGAGGTCTTTGTGGTCCGCGGGAACGACGCCGACGGCGGCCAGGCTCTGCCCCGGGTCGTTGCCGTGCTTTTCGAGAAAGCCAGGATGCCGAAGAGGAGATTGCGGTCGGCGCTCGGGTTCGGCATGGGTGCGGCTCCGCTCCCGGGAAAGGCGGGGAGTTCTCAGGGGCTTGAGGAACCTTCCTCCTCGTATCAAGAGAGGGTACCAGATTCTCACGGCGCCGTCCTTCGCCAGACGGTCAGAGAGGCGTTTCGCCTCGCCGGGTCGTCGGCGCGGTCCGGCCATCAATGCGTCAGCGACACGCTATTTCTTTTTGCCGAAGGGAGGAATGTCTGCGGGGAGTCCCACGCGCATGAAAAGGCGGGCGAACGCCTTGGCCGGTCATCGTCTACTCTTCCGCCTCGCCTATTCGGGGGAGACGCCTGCCGACGGGAATCACGCGGGCGGCCACGGCCTGCACGTTACGGGACGGCAAGCGAATTCGCCCCGGGTCGTCGAGGATCTCGGCTTCCGGAGAGGCTTCCGGGACGAGACGATCTTCAAGAGACCTGGTGCGCGAGTACTCAACGAGGGCCTGGTCGAGAATCGCGATCGCGGGCTGGCCGGTTTGCTCGGCGAGGTCGTGGAGGAGTCGCGACGACGCCTCACTCAGCGCGACGGTTGACGGGGACATGAAAACGGCCCTCCTAAACAGAGTGCATTCTACCATCGGGACGACGTAATCGGAAGCCGGAGTCTCACGGCGCCGTCCTTCGCCAGACGACGAGCGAGGCACTCCGCTTTGCCGGATCGTCGATGCGGTCGAACCACGTCGGCTTCCCCCTCTGAAAGCGCTCGGCTTCGTCGCCGGTCAGCATCGGCCGGTGTTCGCCGTTCTCGAACGGCATCACGGCGAGGACGCGGTACGACTCGTCCAGCGTCCGCCGCACGCCGTCGAGGTAGTCCGGCGGCGTCCGCGGGAAGAGACGCAGCGACGCCGGCGAGAAGACCGTCACGATCAGCGAAGGCCGCTCCCGCCGCAGCTCCTCCAGCGCCTCACGCTGCCGGTCCACGGTCCCCGCGAACGGCGTTAGCAGCGGGTAGACGAAGATGTATCGTCCCGCACACTTCCTTTCCGCGTAGTAGTACATTTCCGGCTCCGAGCCGACGACGAAGACGGTGTCGGACGGCGACGAATGGTCCGCGAGGAAGCGGGCGACGGCCGGCGCCTCGTCGAACAGCGCCGGCCCGTGGTAGACGCGACGACACTTCCCCGGCTCGCCCGGCATCAGGTAGTACCACGACGAATGAGCCACGCCCCAGACGACGCAGGCGGCGGTCAGCGCCACGAGGAACATGGCCCCGCGCGGGGAGGAGAGGCGCGCGAGGCCGAGGCCGGCGAAGAGGGCCGTCGGCAGCAGCGTCGGGATGAAGTAGTGCGCGAAGAACTGTCCGCCCGTGGCGCAGACCGCCAGCGTCGTCAGGAGCCAGAGGCCGACCAGCAGCGGCTCGCGCCGGCGCCGCACCAGGGCGAGCAGGCCGACGACCGCGGCGAGGTAGATCGGCCAGAACGAGGAGAGCAATTCGCGGAAGGACGGCCAGAAGGCGGCGGGGTAGTCGCGCAGCGGCACGCGGCTGGCGTAGGCGAGGTTGTAGCCGATGACGCAGTCGTAGAACGCGCGGCCGGCGCCTTGCGCGACGAAATAGCCGAACGTCGCGAGGAGTAGCGCTGCCGTCCCGAGGGTTACGCTCGCCGTCAAGAGCCAGCGGCGCCGCGCGTGCCAGACGATCCAGCCGAAGAAGAGCAGCACGTTGAAGAGGGCGACCTGCTTGCAGAGCAGCGCGGCGGCGGCGAGGAGGCCCGTCGCGAAGGCCCAGCCGACGGAGTCGCGCTCGACGGCGCGCAGCGTCGTCAGCAAGCCGGCGGCGAGCGGCAGGATCATGAACGTCTCGGTGTTGGCCGCGTTGCCGTAGACGCTCGGGTCGGTCGTCATGAAGGCGACCAGGGCAGCGGCGGCGGTCCCCACGGCGAGCGAGAACAGCTTGCGGCCGAGGAGAAGGACCAGAGTCAGTGTCGCCAGCGTGTACAACTGGGCGCCCCAATGCAGCGCGGCCGGGCTGGTGCCGAGCGTGCTCTGGAAGAGGGCGTAAGCGACGAACGCGCCGGGCGGCTTCTGGTCGAAGCTCTCCTTGTAGGGGATTTCGCCGAGGAGCCAGCGCTGGGCGATGTAAGCGTACTCGCCCTCGTCGCGCTCCAGGGGGACGTCGGCGACCGGATACCGTAGCAGCAGGGCGAGGGCGAAGACGGCGGCGAGGCAAAGCCAGACCGGGGAAAGCCTGGAAAACCGCTGAGGCATCGTCATGAACGGCCGGGGGGCATGAGTGAAGAGGGCTGCCGGGCTGGACCGGGTCTGCCCCCGCGGTTAAGATCCACGCAGTCGCCCTCCGGGCCAGAGGCGAAAATCATGACTATTAGCCTAGCGGAAGACGTCAAGACCGTGGACGACCTCAAGAAACGCCCCGAGGCGATCTTGCGCCAGATCCACGAGACGGGCCGGCCGGTCGTCATCACCGTGGACGGTAAGCCGGACGTCGTGATCCTGGACGCCGCGACCTACGAACTCAAGCTTCAGGCGGCGAATCTGGCGAGGCTGCTGGCCGAAGGAGAGGCGTCGGTCCGAGCCGGCCGGACTCGTCCCGCCGAAGAGGTCTTCGAGGAACTGCTCCGTGGCCAGGAAAAAGTACCGGGTTGACATCGCCCCGGAGGCTCAGGGCGACATCTCGCCAGAGGCGAAAATCATGACTATTAGCCTAGCGGAAGACGTCAAGACCGTGGACGACCTCGCGAGCGACCCGCGTGCCCTCCTCGCCCAGGTCCGGTCCGGCGGGCGGCCGGTGGTGATTGCCGAGACCGGCAAACCGTCGGTGGTGATGCTGACCGCCGAGCGCTACGAGTGGCTCGTCCATCTGGTCAACTTCGCCCGCCTCATGAACGAAGGGGAGGCGTCCATCCAGGCCGAAGGGACTCGGCCGCTGGAGGAGTTCATCAAGGAGTTGGAGGATGAGGGCAAGCTTCCGCGTCGAAACCGCGCCGCTCGCCGAGGCTGACCTACGGGCGATCTACGAGTCCATAGCCCGCAACGCGAAAGGGGAGGCCGCCAAATGGCTGCGCCACGCGCTCGCGGCGATACGGTCCTTGCGCACACTGCCCTTCCGCTTCGAGGTGGTCCCCGAATGTGAGACACTGGGCCGCGAATACCGCCACATGATCTTCGGAAATTTCCGCATCATCTACCGCGTTGACGGGCAGGTTGTGCGAATCAACCGAATCATACGAGCGGCTCGCCAGTTGACTCCAACGATGCTGCGGGAAGAGCAGGAGTGAATCTCCTCGCCGTGCCGCCCGACCAAGGATCACGCCTTCCGCAGCCGGATCGTCAACGCCTGCCCGTCCACTTTGACGTTCGCCTGATACGCCCCGTCGCCGAGCGGTTGAGTCGACCACTCGACCGTCAGCGTTTCGGCGGCGAGGTAGTCGCGGTGGGCCTCGATGGCCTCGCGCAGCGCCGCCGACTCGGTGCCGAGATGCAGGACGATGCGGTCCTCCATTTGCAACTCGGACTGCTTGCGCAACTCCTGCACCTGCCGCACCACGTCGCGGGCCATGCCCTCGCGCTTTAACTCCTCCGTCAGTCGAGCGTCAACAATCACCTGCGTGCCGCGGTCGGCGACGCCGGCCCAGCCGTCGGGCGCCTTCGTGCTGACCCACAGGTCGGCCGGCTCCAGCGTCACCGCGCCGCCGGGCAGCACTAGTTCGAACGGCTGGCCACTCTGCGCCTTCGCCGCCAGCGTCGTCGCGTCCATCGCCGCGAGCGCCGCTTGCAGTTCCTTCAGGCGGGCGCCCAGGCCTTTCGCGCCGAGCGCCTTCGGGTTCGGCTTCACCTCGGTTTGCAGCAGTTCGCCGTTGTCGGCATGCAGCGTGACCGTCTTGATGTTCAACTCCTCGCGGATCTGGTCCGCGAAGCGCTCGACCGCGCGAGAATCGTTCTCGCTGGCGGGCCGCACCTTCATCTCGGCGAGCGGCTGCCGCACCTTGATCTTCACCGCGTTGCGCGCCGCCGAGCCGAGCGACACCAGACGCAACAGAGATTCCATGTCGGCGGAAAGCGCCGCGTCGATCAGCGTCTCGTCGGCGACGGGGTAGTCGCACAGGTGGACGCTGCGGTCGTCGGCGCCGGCGACGAGGTTGCGGTACATCTCCTCCGCGAGGAACGGCACGACCGGCGCGAACAGTTTCGTCAGCGTCGTCAGGACCGTGTACAGTGTTTGATACGCCGCCGCCTTGTCGTTGCCCTGTTCGCTCTTCCAGAAGCGGCGGCGGTTGCGGCGGATGTACCAGTTGCTCAGGCGATTATCGACGAAGTCCTCCGCCTCCAGGCAGAACGATTGCACGTTGAAGCTCGTGAAACTCTCGTGCGCCTTCTTCACAAGCAGCTGTAAGTCGGAGAGGATCCAGCGGTCGATGTCGGGGCGGTCCTTCACCGACACCGAATCGGCGGCGGGGTCGAAGCCGTCGAGGCGGGCGTAGTTGCAGAAGAAGGCGTAGGTGTTCCACAGCTTCAGCACGAAGCGCGAGCGCAGTTCGTCGGCGGGGCCGTAGCCGAAGTTGAGGTTCTGCGCCGGACCTTGGCGGCAGAACATCCAGCGCATCAGGTCGGCGCTCATCTTCTCGGCGCCCTCGTCGAAGGGGACGGAGTTCCCCTTCGACTTGTGCATCTCCTCGCCCTTCTCGTCGCGCACCAGGGCGTGGCCGAGCAGCACCTTGAACGGAGGGCGATTCTCCATCATGGTACTCATGGCGAGGATGGCGTAGAACCAGTTGCGGAACTGGCCTGGGAAGCATTCGGTGATGAAATCGGCCGGAAACCACTTCTCCCACTCGGAGCGATCCTTGTTGTAGCCCATCGTCGAGTACGGTACGATGCCGGCGTCGAGCCACGGGTTGCCGACGTCGGGCACGCGGCTCGCCGTGCCGCCGCACTTCGCGCACTTCACCTTCACCAGGTCGATCCAGGGGCGGTGCGGCGTGTGGCCTTCCAACTCGTCCCATCCTTCGACGGCGCGGGCCTTCAACTCGTCGCGACTGCCGATGACGTCGAAGGCGCCGCAGGCGTCGCACACCCAGATCGGCAGCGCGAGGCCCCAGAAGCGCTTCTTGGAGATCATCCAGTCGCCCATGTTGCGCAGCCAGTCCAGCTCGCGCGCCTTGCCGTTGACCGACTCCGGCAGGAACGCCACCTGCTCCGTGACGCGCATGATCTCGTCGCGCCACTTCATGTCGATGAACCACTCGTCGACGAGGCGGAACAGCAGTTCCGTCTTGCAGCGCCAGCAGTGCGGGTAGCTGTGCGGATACTTCTCGACCTCCAGCAGCAGGCCCTTTTCCTTGAGGGTGTTCAGGATCTCGTCCGTCGTCGCCTGGTCGACCGCCGACTTGCCGGTCAGGGCGCCGAAGCCCTCGTGGTAGACGCCTTCCTCGTCGAGCGGGCCGATGGGCGGCAGTCCTTCCGCCTTGCCGAGGGCGAAGTCTTCCTTGCCGCAGCCGGGCGCGATGTGGACGATGCCGGTGCCCTCCGTCTCGCCGACGGCGTCCCAGGCGATGACGCGGTGCAGCTCCTTCGCCCCCTTCTCAGGCGCCCAGCGCTGTTTGATGACGACATCGGCGATCTCCTTCGGGAAGCCCGCCGGGTGGCTCTGCGCCGGCAGCTCGTCGAACGGGCCGTCGTAAGTCCAGCCGAGCATGTCCTTGCCGAGGATCTCGCCGACGACCTCGTAGCCACCCTTCTCCTTGAAGACCTGCTCCAGCGTCTTCAGCTTCGGGACGCCGTCGACCCACTCCTTGCGCTTGAACTCCTCTTCGAGCCGCTTCGCCGTGAAAGCGCCTTTGGCGAGGTAATAGATCTGATCGCGGTGCTTCACGTTCAGGTACGTCAGCGTCGGGTTGACGGCGGCGCCGACGTTGCTCGTCAGCGTCCAGGGCGTCGTCGTCCAGACGAGGAGGTTTTCGCCGGGCCGGCCGCGCAGCGGGAAGCGCACGAAGACGGCGCGGTGGGCGACGCGGACGTAGCCCTCGTGCATCTCCATCTGGCTGAGGCCGACGGAGCAGCGCGGGCACCACGGCATGGCGTCGTAGCCGCGGTAGACCAGGCCGCGGTCGTGGCACTTCTTCAGGAAGGTCCAGATCGTATAGTTGTTCTCCTCCGACATCGTGAAGTAGCTGCGCCGCTCGTCGGGGCGCTTCGCCCAGTCCTCGTCGCGGTCCCAGTCCATCCAGTAGCCGAGGCGGATCGACTGCTCGGTCTGGCGGCGGGCGAACGTATCGACGCGCTCCTTGCACAGGCCGACGAAGCGGTCGATGCTCCTGAAGCGGTCGCCGGGGACGAGGCTCTCGATGTCGCGCTTGGAGCGGAGTTGCAGTTCCTTCTCGACCTCGACCTCGACCCAGAGGCCCTGGCAGTCGAAGCCGTTCTGGTAGCGCTGTTCGTGGCCGGTCATGGCGAAGTAGCGCTGGTAGGCGTCCTTGTAGGTGCGGCCCCAGGCGTGGTGGACGCCCATCGGGTTGTTGGCGGTGATCGGGCCGTCGAGGAAGGACCACTTCGGCTTGCCGGCGTTCTGGCGGCGGAGCCGCCCGAAGGCGTCGGTCGCGCGCCAGAAGTCGAGGACGGCGCGCTCGCGGGCGGGGAAATCGACTTGCGTGTCAACCTTCTCGAACGGCATGGACGGAACCTCGCGCAAGCGGGACGGAAACCCTTATCTTATCATAAGACGGGGAGGGGCGGCAGACGTTCGCGGAGCAGGAGGGTTGACGTCATGGGAGCGGTTCGGGTTTCCATCGAACTTGCCAACAACCTCGACGTGGTCCCCGCCAAGGCCCTGGGCCTCGGCTCGGAGAGCGTGCGCCGGCTGTGTGTCTCGGCCGTCGTGGATCCCAGACGAACGTGGCTGGTCTTGCCGGCCACGGTGGCAGACCACCTCGGCTTACAGAGAGAGGAATCGTTCCTGGTTCACCTCGATAACGGCCAGGCCGTAACTCGGACCCGCGTCATCAACGTCTGTCTCCGGCTCCTGGGCCGCGAGGGCATCTACAGGGCCGTCGTCGATCCCGACCGCGATGACGCCGTGGTCGGAGCCATCGTCCTTCAGGATCTCGACCTACTGATCGATGAGGCTACCCAGACCTTGCGGCCGCGCGACCCGGACACGATCATCACGGAGATCGAGTGCGTCCATGCCTGACATCCGCCTCGCCGTCCTCATCTCGGGCTCCGGCACGACGCTCCAGAACTTCTTCGACCGCATCGCCGACGGCGGGCTGCGGGCCGAGGTCGCCGTCGTCGTCTCCTCTCGCGCCGACGCCCACGGCCTGGAGCGAGCCGCCCGCGCCGGCATTCCGACCGCCGTCGTCCCGCGCTCCGACTGCGCCACGCGCGACGAATTCGGCCGGCGTATCTTCGACGCCTGCCGCCAGCACAAGGTCGATCTCGTCTGCCTCGCCGGTTTTCTGCAACTGCTGCCGATCCCCGACGACTTCGCCGGCCGCGTGCTGAACGTCCACCCGGCACTCATCCCGGCGTTCTGCGGCAAAGGCTACTATGGGCATCGCGTTCATGAGGCCGTGATCGAGTACGGCGCCAAGGTGAGCGGTTGCACCGTCCACTTCGCCGACAACGCTTACGACCACGGCGCCATCGTCCTGCAGCGCGTCGTCCCGGTCCTCGACGACGACACGCCGGACGCCCTGGCCGCCCGCGTCTTCGTCGAGGAGTGCGCGGCGTACCCCGAGGCGATCCGCCTGTTCGCCGAAGGGCGGCTGCGTATCGAGGGGCGGCGGGTGCGCGTGACCTGAAACTTCCGCCGGCGGCGCGAGGGGCGGCTCAAGGAAGCGGAGACGGCTACGTCACCAAGTCGATTCAGGCGCCGCTGCTGTTCCAGGCTCTCATCCCTCGCGGGCGCTCCTTGCCGGCTGGCCGCGGCGCCGCCCCAGCGCCGGGTGGTGGAAGAACAGCGAGGTGCGCCCGAAGCCGAAGCGGGCGGCGAAGTACTCCAGGAAGCGCTCGCGCACCATCGCCGCCCGCGGCGGGCCGCGCCGCTCGCGCTCCAGCGACGTCATCGGCTCGGCGCCCGGCCCGGTCCGCACCCGGCGGAACGGCTCCAGGTCCGGATGCACGTTCAGCGCCGCGCCGTAATACGTCACCCAGTCGCACACCGCGACGCCGACGTGGGCGATCTCCCTTGTCCCTACCCACACGCCCGCACTGTCCGGCCGCGCCTCCGCCGCGACGGTGAAGTCGGCCAGCACGTCGATCATCACCTGGCGCAAGCGGTCGACGTAGTCGCGCAGGCCGAGGCCGAGGCCGTCCAGCGCCAGGATGGGATACACGGCCATTTGCCCCGGCAGGTGCAGCAGGCAGCCGCCGCCGCGGTTCACCCAGCGCACCGGCCAGCGCAACGCCCGCAGCTCTTCCGGGTCGTAGAGGATGTGCCCCCGGCTCCCCTCGCGGCCGACGGTGATGAGCGGCGGGTGCTCGCACAGGAGCAGCGCCGCCTGCGCGCGGTCGCCGGCCGCCTGGTAGACGAGTTGGCGCTGCAGCGCCAGCGCGTCCTCGAACTCCACCCGGCCCAGCAGGTACGCCTGCAAGGCCCGGTCGTTCGCGGGCTCGGGGGTGGCCGTCGGCTCGCTCATGCGCCCCTCAAACACGACGGGCTCACGAGGGACATTCCCGTGAGCCCGCGCCGGTAACGGGTCCGCACAGGCGGACCCGAGGTACTCCCACTGTAGCACTCTTCCTCCCGGCGCGACAAGGAGAATTGACGGGTCGAGGCGCCCTCGGGTCACTAACACAATCCCATCGCCTCTCACGACCCGGAGACCGCTCGACCGTGCGGCGCCGCCCCCTCTTCCTGCTGCTGTCGCTGGCGCTGGCCTACGCTGTCGTCAACGCCGTCAAGCCGATGACCATCGACGACACGGCCTACCACGCCTACGCCCGCCGGGTCGCCGACCAGCCCCTTGACCCCTACGGATTCTCCGTCTATTGGTGGTCCTACCCCGAGGAGGCCAACGAGGTGCTGGCGCCGCCGCTCCTCGCCTACTGGTGCGCACCGGCCCTGCGCCTGTCCGACAGCCCTGTCGTCTGGAAACTGGCACTGCTGCCGTTCGCCGTCCTGTTCGTCTTCGCGCTGCACGCCCTGGCGCGGCGCTTCGCGCGCGGGCTGGAAACTCCGCTCGTGGTGATGACGCTGCTGTCGCCGACCTTCCTGCCGAGCCTGAACCTGATGCTCGACGTGCCGGCCCTGGCGCTCGGCCTGGCGGCGCTGGCGCTGTTCGCGCGGGCGGTCGACCGGGGGTCGTTCGGCCTGGCGGCGCTCGCCGGGCTCCTCTCCGGGCTCGCGCTGGAGACGAAGTACACCGCCGTCGTGACGCCGGCGGTGCTGCTCCTGTACGCCCTCTGCTTCGGCGGGTTTCGCCTCTGGCTTGTGGCGGCGGCCGCGGCGGCGCAGGTGTTCCTGGGCTGGGAATTCCTCATGAGCCTGCTGTACGGCGAGGCGCACTTCTTCCTGCACGCCCGCTACAGCAGCGGCTCGTCGCTCGTCAAGTGGCACAACTTCCGCTACCTGATCCCGATTATCGGCTCGGTCGGCTGGGCGTCGACCCTGCTGGCGCTGGCGGCGCTCGGCGCGAGCCGGCGCGTCCTGGCGACGGCGGCGGCGGCCGGGCTGTTCGCCTTCGCCGTCGTCGCCTGCTACGGCGGCGGCCTGACGGCGAACGCGAACCTGTTCGGCCCGTTCGGGAAGGAGGAGGAGTCGATCCTGCCCTTCGAGCAGTTCGTCTTCGGGCTGTTCGGCATCGCGGCGCTGGTCGTCTCCGTCGTCGTCATGACACGGCTGGCGCGCTCCCCGCGCGGGTTGCGGTCCCGGCCGGCGCCGTGGTTCCTCGTCCTGTGGCTGCTTCTGGAAATGGTCGGCTACCTCGCCCTGACGCCGTTCCCGGCGGTGCGGCGCGTCATGGGCGTGGTCGTCGTCGGCACGTTCGCCGCCGGCTGGCTGGCGGCGCGGACGTGCCGTTTCGCGGGGCGGCGCCGGTTCGTGTGGGGCGCCGCGGCTTACGGCGTCGTCCTCGGCGTCGGCTTCTACGCTGTAGACCTGATCGACGCGCGGGCGCAGAGGGACGCCGTCGCGGAGGCGGCGCGGCGGGTCGGCGAAGCGGGCGGCGGCGACGCCTGGTACGTCGGACATTGGGGATTTCAATTTTACGCCGAGCGCGCGGGGATGAAGCCGGTCGTGCCCTGCGACATGCCCGCCGACACCCCCATTCCGCTGCCGCGGCGCTCGCTCTTGCGCAAGGGCGACTGGCTCGTCCTGCCCGACGGCCGTATCACGCAACAGCGCTTCGAGCGCGACCCGGCGCGGACCGAATTCGCCTTCGCCGTCGTGGTGACGGACCGCGTCCCGTGGCAGACCGTGATGAGCTTCTACGGCGGCCGCAGCGGCGTCGAACATCACGACGGGACGCGCCTCGGAGTGGACGTCTACCGCGTCACGGCCGATCATTACGCGGGACGATGAGGCGTCCGGGGGTGCGCGAGTACGCGACCCGGCGCGGGAGTCCGGAATCTCAGAGTCTGTCCCGGAAGCCCCTCGCCCCTGTACTCAGGGGAGAGGGGTTGGGGGTGAGGGGTGTCTTTCCGCCCCGGAAAAACCCCCTCACCCCCGACCCCTCTCCCCCAACCCCTCTCCCCTGAGTACAGGGGCGAGGGGAGCATACGGGACAGACTCTCAGGCGAGGTACATTATCACGACGGCCAGGTCGGCCGGCGTGATGCCGCTGATGCGGCTCGCCTGGCCGAGGCTCGCCGGCCGAATCCGCGACAGCTTCTCCTTCGCCTCCACCCGCAGCTGCGGCACCGCCGCGTAGTCGAAGTGCGGCGGGATGCCCTTCCCTTCCAGCCGCTGAAACCGCTCCACCTGCTGCGCCTGCCGGCCGACGTAGCCGGCGTACTTCGCCTCCAGCGTCACCTGCTCGACAACGTCCGGCGCGAACGACGCCAACTCCGGGCGCCACGCGCGCACCTGCTCCCACGCCGTCTCGGTGCGCCGCAGCCACTTCTCCAGCGTGTCGCCGTCGTGCTTGTGCTCGCGCAGCGCCGCCGTCAGCCGGGCGATGTCCTCTTCCTTCCTCCGGAAGCGCGCCCAGTCGGCGTCGTTGACGAGGCCGACGCGCCGGCCAGCCGGCGTCAGGCGGCGGTCGGCGTTGTCGTGGCGCAGCAGCAGGCGGTACTCGGCGCGCGACGTGAACATGCGGTACGGCTCGTCGACGCCCTTCGTCACCAGATCGTCGATAAGAACTCCGAGATAGGCTTGACTGCGGTCGAGGACGAGCGGCGGCTCGCCCTTGACCTTCAGGGCCGCGTTGAGCCCGGCCATCAGCCCCTGCGCCGCCGCCTCCTCGTAGCCGGTCGTGCCGTTGATCTGCCCGGCGAAGAAGAGCCCGCCGACCGGCTTCGTCTCCAGCGTCGGGTGCAGTTGCGTCGGCGGGGCGAAGTCGTACTCGACGGCGTAGCCCCAGCGCATCACCTCGGCGTTTTCGAGTCCGGGGATCTTTTTCAGCAGGTGATACTGCACGTCCTTCGGCAGGCTGGTGCTGATGCCGTTGCAGTAGTATTCGAGCGTGTCGCGTCCCTCGGGCTCCAGGAAGATCTGGTGCCTCTCCTTGTCGGCGAAGCGGACGACCTTGTCCTCGAGGGACGGGCAGTAGCGCGGCCCGCGCCCCCGGATCTGCCCGGAGTACATCGGCGCCCGGTGCAGGTTGGCGCGGACAATGTCATGCACTTCGGGGGTCGTGTAGGTGATGTGACACAGCATCCGCGGCCGTTCGAGGCGTTCGGTGGCGAAGCTGAAGGGGCGCGGGTCGTCGTCGCCGGGCTGCGGCTCGCACCGGGCGAAGTCGATGGTGCGGCCGTTGACGCGGCAGGGGGTGCCGGTCTTGAAGCGGGCGAGGTGGAAGCCGGCGGCGGCGAGGCTGTCGCTGAGCGCCTCCGCCGACGAGTCGCCGGCGCGGCCGCCGCGCGCCTTCGCCTCACCGGTGTGCATCAGCGCCTTGAGGAACGTTCCCGTGGTGACGACGACGGCCGGCGCGCGGTAGAACGTGTCCCCGCTCGCCGTCACCCCGACGACGCGACGAGCCGCTTGCGGCTTCGCGCCCTCTTCCATAACGAGCGCCTCGACAACCTCCTGCCGCAGGGTGAGATTCGCCTGCCCTTCGACGACGCGCTTCATGGTGAACTGGTAGAGCTTCTTATCGGCCTGGGCGCGCGGCGAGTGCATGGCCGGCCCCTTGGTGCGGTTGAGCATCCGGAACTGAATGCCGCTGGCGTCGACGCACTTGCCCATCGCGCCGCCGAGGGCGTCGATCTCGCGGACGATCTGCCCTTTGGCGACGCCGCCGATGGCCGGGTTGCAGCTCATCTGCGCGACGGCGTCGGCGTTCATGGTCAGGAGCGCCGTGCGCAACCCCAGGCGCGCGGCGGCGAGGGCGGCCTCGACGCCGGCGTGGCCGGCGCCGACCACGACGACGTCGTAATCGAAGGTGAGTTGCGACATGGCGAGATTCCGGAGACGGGGGCGCGAGGCAAGTCCTTCCGCGACTATAGCGGAATCGCGCCCCCCGAGGAAGGTCGGCAAGGGGTAGGAAACTCGATGCGTCGGAATTGTTACGCGACGACCACACGCCTCGGCTCGGCCAGAATCGAACTCACCGCCTCGGCGTCGTTGAAGCGGGCGCGGAACACCTCGGCGGCGACGTGCGGCGGAAGACATTCGGAGAATTTCATGCCCTCGATGGCGTCTTCGGCGGGGACCGGCTCGATCCGGTCCGCCGAGAGAGCCCCGATCAGCTCCTCGACCTCGTTCAGCTTCATCGAGGTCGTGAAGCGGATCGACAGGTTGTCCGACCGGACTTCGGCCTTGGGCCGCAAGAAGTCGGCCAGCAGGGTGTTCGCCACCCCGCCGCCGAACGTCCACCAGCGGACCTCCCCGCCGGGGTGTCGCACGAGGCTCGTCGCGTCGGCGGACGCCCACGGGTACTCCGTGCGGATCTCGTTGATCTGAGCGGCCGCCCGTCGCGACCAGATCGGCTGGCCGGCGTCGTCGGCGAGGAGACGCCGGATACGCTGGCAAACCCGGTAGCTCAGGAACTGACCCTCGCCCAGCCAGCGTGACCGCCCCTGCTCCTCGGCGGCTTCGACGTGGGCGATCCTCCGCTTCCAGTCCAGATGGTTCGTCTTCCAACTCCGGCCGGCGAGGACGATGACCGGCGGCCCTTGGTCCCGCTTGTAGAACGTGGACTCGTGGACGGACCCGAGTTCCTTCTGACCGGCCAAGACCCGGAAGAGCGGCGGCGACGTGAAGACCGACAGCAGTTCCATGAAGTTCTTGCGCCCGTACTTCGCCTCGCCCTCGGGGGCGAAGGCGAGCACGCCGTTGTCGGCCCACAGAACGCCCGAGCGGATCATGAAGTCCACGATGTCCGAGACGGCCTGTCGGTCCATCTCGGCGAAACCGGGCACGGCCGCCACCCACGCGAACCACTCGCCACGGCCCACACCCCGCTCTTGCAGGACGAGCGCCATCAGCTGCTGGGCGAGGATGTGGTAGGGCTTCGGGGGTGCCGTCACCGGCTCGACGAAGCCCTCCTTCCACAGGTCGAGCAGCGCCGCCGCCCGAAGCAGCCCCTCGTCGGTCGTGGCGAGGAAGAGGCAGTTCGACGCGGCCCCCGCCCGCCGCCCCGTCCGGCCCATCCGCTGAAGGAACGAAGCCACGGTGGGCGGGGCGTCGATCTGGAGCACCCGCCTGCTTGCCCCTCGCCGAGCCGGACGACAGCCAGTCCAGCATCTCGTCGGGGTTGCCGACCGTCGCCGACAGGCCGACCCGCTGGATGTCCCGGTCGGCGAAGCGGCGGATGCGGGCCAATACGGACAGCAGGTGCCATCCCCGGTCGTCCCCGGCGAAGGCGTGCAGTTCGTCGATGACGACGGCACGGACGTTCCGGAAGAACTGCCGGTGGTCGATCTTGGTCGAGACCAGCAGCACTTCGAGCGACTCGGGGGTGGTGAGCAGGCAGTCGGGCGGTTCGGCCAGCATCCGGCGCTTGTCGCCCTGCGTCGTGTCCCCGTGCCAGCACGCCGCCTTACGCCCGACCAGTTGAAAGTAGCGCTGGAGCCGCTCCTCTTGATTGTTGAGCAGGGCACGGATGGGGCTGACGTAGAGGACGCTGAGGCCGGTCCACTCCTCGATGAGCATCTGCGAGATGACCGGGAAGAATGCCGCCTCGGTCTTGCCGCCCGCGGTCGGGGCGAGGACGACGAGGTTGGCCCCGGCCAGATACGCTTCGACGGACGCACTCTGGACCTCTCGCAACTCCCTCCAGCCAAGCGAGTTGACGATGTGGTGTTGCAGGGCTGGGTGCAGGCGGTTAAAGGACATTAGTTTTCAGTTTTCAGTTTTCAGTTTTCAGTTTTCAGTATCGGGATTTGGCTTTGAATTCTTGTGGGGGCGTTTGAGAGAGCGAGCGAGGCCGGTTAGCATCTTTGAAATCTCCTTCAACTCCGGGAGCAATCGGGAGAAAGAATCATCGGCCAGCACGCCGATTTTCTTGGCGATGTAGACTTGAGTGCGAAGTTCCGCAGCGGACCCGCTCGCGATCCGAAGGAATCGCACGAAATCCTTACCCCCTCGTTCTGATCCCTCGGCGATGTTCGAGGGAATCGAGACGGCAGCCCGCTGCATCTGGTCCTTGAGCGCCAAATCCGGGCAATCCCGCAATGATTCGTAAACGCTCACTGCGAACTGGCAACTACGCTTCCATACCTCTAAGTTCTCAAACGAGTGGTACATGATTCCCCATCCTCCCAGAACACCCAGCACTGAACACTGAACACTGAACACTGAACACTGAACACTGAACACTGAACACTGAACACTGAACACTGAACACTGAACACTTACAGATCGATGTCGTCCACGGACACGGCCTGAGCTTCCCGCTCCACCGTGGTCATCTCGCTGGCGTTCACCGTCAGCTGGTAGTGTCGGGTCGGGTCGAAGTCGTCGAACTGGTCGATCCGGTCCAGCACGTCCGCGACCAGTTTCTTCAAGAACAGCCGGGGGGCGATGCCGACCTTGCCGCCGAGCTTTCCCGCAACGGCACGGGCCAGAGCCTCGATGTAGCCGTCGTCGGCCCGGCTCCTGACCCGTTCGGGCGACGAGCAGTCCGTCACGAACAGGTCACGCACCTTGACGCCGACCTCCAACAACCGGGCGTGGTCGAACGGCGGGAGGCGAAGCTGGACCGCCCTTGGGTTGTCGAAGCGGGCGTCGGTCTGGAAGTCCACATGCAGACGCTGAGCGAGCGGCTCCAGTCGCTGCACCCCCTGCGGCCCGTCGAAGAAGGCGGGGGTGCCGGTGGTGAGCAGGTACAGGTTCGGGAACCGGCCCCCGTCGATGTCGTCGATCAACTGCCGCAGGGCGTTCAGGCCCTTCTCCCGCACGTCGCCCCGGACCCGCTGGAGCGTCTCGATCTCGTCGAGTACAAGCACCAGACCCGAGTATCCCGAGTCTTTAAGGATCAGGAGCAGGCCCCGGAGGAAGCTCAGGGCGGCGAAGTGGTCCACGTCGCCCTTGACGCCCGCGACCCGCTTGACCGAGGCAGCGACATGTGGTTGTCCTGCAAGCCACCCGGCCAGGCCCTCGGCGGTGGCGTGGTCGTCCTGCCGCTGGGCCGTGCGGTAAGACCGCAGGGCGGCGGCGAACTGCGGCGTCGCACGGGTGATCTCGACGAGACGCTGCTCCAGAAGTTCGTCGGCCCGGCGCGCCAGCCCCTCGGCGTCGGAGGGATCGACGGTGCCCTCGGCGAGGACCTCTTCTTCGAGGGCGTAGAACCACCCGTCGATCACGGAGCGGAACGCCCCGAGGAAGCAGTCGGCGGTCGAAAGCTGCTCCATCGCTCGGCGGTACACGGTTTCCAGCCGGTGGAGCGGCGTCTCCGTCTCGGAGATCTGGACTTCGGCGGTGGCGAACCCCTTCTTCTTGGCGTGTTCCTGCACCCAGCGCCCGAAGAACGTCTTGCCGCAGCCGTAGTCGCCGCGCACGGCCTTGAAGACGGAACTGCCTTGGGCAACGTCGGCCAGTTCGCCCGCCATCACCGGCTCGAAGCGGCCCAGGCCCACGGCGAGGAAGTCCAGTCCCCGCTGGGGGACCGTCCCTTTCCGCAGGGCGGCGATGATGTCACGGCGGCGCTCCCGGCTGATGTCCATGGAAGAGTCCTAACCACGAAACACACGAAAGACACGAAAAAAAGCAAGAACGGATCGTTAGCACTTGTCTTCGCTGCCTTGCATTTTCTTTTTTTCGTGTCTTTCGTGTGTTTCGTGGTTCAATTCAAATCGAACTGCCGTTTCAGTTTTACCACGTTGAGTTCGATCCGGTTCTCGCCCCGGCTGAGCGTCAGGATCTCGTACCCGTCCACGTTCAAGAGCCGCTGGATGCGGGCGATCAGCCCGTCCAGCCGGGCCGCGGGAACGTCGGCGGCTTTCGAGAAGGCGGTCGGGGTCATGATGCCGCCGCCGCCGTCCAACGCTTCGAGGCACCGCCGCACCACGTCGTCCTCCGGGGCGTGGCGGCGGACGAGATCCTTCTGGTTCTTGTACGCCTCCGAAGCCAACAGCCGCCCGATCCACTCCCTGGAAGAACCGGTTCTGATCGGCGTCGGCCCCTTGGGGACGGCGACCCTCACGGGCGGCTCTTCGACCACCGCCGAGGCGGTCGGGGCCGACGACCACCACTCGGGCTTGGGGTACGCGCACGTGTGCAGGCCCAAATAGGCGCTGCTCTTGTCCGTTAGGAGGACCAGCGGACAGACCATCTCCTGCGGCGTGATCCCGCCGTGGTAGCCGTTCTGTTGCCGCCCATAATAGAGGGTCTCCACCCACGGGGCGATCAACGACTGCTGGCCCTTGTCGTCACGCACCCGGCCGCCGGTCAGCAACAATTCGCCGTCCCGAAGATCTCCAATCTTCGCCCGCCACCGGCTCCCCTCGTCCGAGGCGAAGCTCTTGGCGTCCGGGCGGTGCCAGACGTGCCCGTGGTCGCTGGCGAGGACGACGACCCGGCCCGAGTCACGGGCCAGTTTGAGCAGCGAACCGAGGTGGCTGATGCGGCCGATCGACCAGAGCATCGGCATCTGGTCGCCCTTGCTGAGGAAGTCGTCGATGGCGTTGATGACGACTCCGACGACCCGGTTGTTTTGCGCGAGGATGGCCCGGCTCAAGTCGTCGCCGACGACGCCTCGGGTGCCCTCGCTGACTTCCTTCTTGTGGAAGAGAAGTGGCGGGTAGCGTTTGTCGCAGCACTGCTTCAGCGACGGGTTGGCCTCGAAGTTCCGCTTCTCAACCGCCGCGTCGCCCCGCTCCAGTCGGCCGGACAGCAGGCTGGTGCGGGAGTAGCTCGTCACGCTCGGGACCGCCGCGATGACGGGCGGCGGAGCCGACGACGACTCGTCGAGGGTGGCTTCGAACCAGTGGTCATGCCGGATGTCCTCCAACAGTTCGTGGCAGACGGCCCAACTCATGCCGTCGAGGACAATCAGGAGCACCCGGTTGTCGGCCTCGGCGACCTTGGCGACGACCTGCGAGAGCACGTCCTCGACGCCGCAGATGTCCTTGATCGTCGAGCCCACCGAGGTCCAGTCGGCGAGCGACGAGGCGAACGCCCGGTTGAACTCGTGCCGCCGTGCCAGCACCGCCTGATCGAGCCGCTGGTACGCCTTGGACAGCCCGGCCGCGTCCTCGCCCCGGCAGATCGACTCCCGAGCCCAATCGACGAAGGCCAGTTCCTTCCGGTAGGCGTTCACCAGCTCGGCGAAGGACGTGGCCGACGGGACCGGCTGGGCCAGCCAGCGGACGAGGCGCAGGGCCATCTCCGTGCGGGAGACTCGCTCCGGCCGCTTGCCGAGTTTGGCGACGCGGTGCGAGGCGACCTCCTGCCGGAGCGTCTCGCATAGTTCCGTGGCCGCTTCGCTCGGTGCGTCAAGAGCCGCCTCGACCTGCGCCCCGAAGCGGGCCAGCCGCTGCTCGTACCCTAGCAAGGTTAGCCGGTTCCGGTAGGCGTGGTCGTCGCAGCGGAACTGTCGCAGCAGTTCGTCGGCCCGGTCGAGGTGTTTCCCGGCGATGCGGGAGTCTTCCTTGCGGTCCAGATCGGCGATGGCGTCGGCGGCGACCCGTCCCAAGGCCCGCCCTATCCCTTGCGAGATCGGCTTGTGCCGGTGGTACTGCTCCATGCGGGCGGCGGCGGCGTCCAGCGTCTTCTCCTCGCCGCCGCCGAAGACGACCTGACAGGCGAGGGCGAGGGCGAGGGCGTCGGCCCCTGTGCCGCCGTCCATGAACCGCAGGATGGAGTCGGCGGCATCGCCGAGGCCATTCGTCAGCCGCCGCCGCAGGCTGGTCCGCAGTTCCTCGGCCACGCCGAGGTAGCGGGTCGGCCCCGACTTCGAGGACGCCCAGAGCAGCAGCGAGACCAGATCCGGCTCGCTCTCGCCCATGTCGAAGACGTGGCGGCTGACCGCCCGCCACACCGTCCCGGCGTCCAGAATGCCTGCCGACACGGGCGGGTAGCCATCGGCGGGGGCGTACTCCATGAGGGCCTGAGCGAGGGCCGGGTCGCAGATCGAGCGGTCGAGTTCTTTCGCCTTGAACAGGGCGCACAGGCTGGCCCAGTGATCGACGGGGAACAGCCGACTGCGGGCCAGGCGAGCGACGACATCGTTGCCCAGATCGCCCTGCTGCAACTTGGTCAGCAGGATGATCCGGCCCTTGCCGCGCTCGGCGGACGACAATGCCTGCCGCACTTGGAACACCGTGTCGGCCCGCACCACACGGGCCGTGCCGAAGTCGAACTCGACTTCGCTCGGGGCGGTCCACGAGTCGGTCACATGGAGGCCGACGGCGGGGGCGTCCTCGTCCCGTTGCCACTTGTCCTCCACCAGCGACCGGAGTTGTTGGATGCTGACATTCATGATGGAACCACGAAACACACGAAACACACGAAAAAGAACACGGGGCTTCGACTACTCTTCCAGCGACCAATCAATGGTGAGTCGCGGGCGTGAGGCCTTTCCCAATTTGCGGCCCAGTTCGCCCATCAGCTTCTCCAATTCTTCTTCCGTCGAACAGATGCTATGCCCACTTTCTCTTTTTCCTTCTCTTCTTTCGTGTGTTTCGTGTTTTTCGTGGTTCCTCTCTTCTTTCTTCGGCGGCGTCAGCAGCTTGATCGCCCGGCCTTCGGCCTCGGACAGCTTCGCCGCCACCCCACCGGCGAGGGCATGCTCGTCGCTCTTGAGCCACGAGCGCACGTCGTCGAGCAGCAGGTCGGCGTTGGTCTTGCGGGCGTCGTCGATTTGCGAGACCGCCGAGAACAAGTCCCACTTCGTCACCTTGAGACTGTCCGACACGCCCCTGGCGGATTTCAAGCTGCGGCCCATCGACGTACTAGAGGTGTCGAGCTTCGCCTTGGCCATGATCCCCACGAGGGCGGTCGCCTCCTTGCCGTCGCACGCGGCGAGCAGCGCCTTGACCGACTTCGCCGTCCGCAC
This sequence comes from Gemmatales bacterium, assembly GCA_038229635.1. Taxonomy (GTDB): domain Bacteria; phylum Planctomycetota; class Planctomycetia; order Gemmatales; family Gemmataceae; genus DATFNV01. The sequence continues at coordinate 2,597 of JBBROG010000043.1, read as the reverse complement.
CCGGTCGGCTTTGCCTGCTTCGCCTTCGCCGATGCCGACGTGTTGCAGCACGAATTGTAGCCGATCCGGCAGGCCGTCGCAGTCCGCCTTGCACTCGGTGATACTCTCGGCGACCTTCGCGGCGAGGGTGGCGAGGTTCGAGGCGTTCAGCAGCCGAGGGACCGCGTGGCCGAGGATGTCGGCCACCCTCGTCACCGCCTCGTTCCAGTCCTTCAGGTCGGGGAGCGTCTGCTCTTGGAGTTCCAGTTCGTTCGGCAGGTCATCGAGGCCCGGCGTGTAGTTCGTGCCGTAGCGGACGAAGGAGCGGTTCGTCTGGTCGGCGTAGGTCAGGACGAGCAGGTTCTGGACCTCACGGGGCAGGCCTCGCTCGTCCGGCTGGTCGGTCCACCGCCGCAGGTCCGCCGCCGTGGGGTGCGGCTGCTGCGAGGCGGCGAGAAGCTTCGTGAAGTGGTTCTTCCAGACGGTGCCGAGGACGAAGTGCGTCTCGGACATCTGCCCCAGATCGAGCGGGTTGCAGACGTTCTTGAGCTTCTGCCGCACCGCCTTGTCCTCGACGAACACCCGCCCGTCCGGGGTGCGGGCCGCTTCCTGGCAGACTTCGAGCACCTGCCGCAGATCCTTGCCGGGCTTGATCTCCTGCCCGAACTTCGGGTGCTTGGGGTACTGGTGCGACAGGGCCTGATCGAGCAAGTGTTCCAGCGCCTCGCCGAGGTTGGCCCCCACGGGCCGTTGCAACACGAGCGTCGGGTACAGCGATTGGAAGTGCGACTCCGACATGTCGAACGAGGCGTCGAGCGTGCCGGGGGTCGGCTCCGAGCGGATGGCGTAGGCCGCTTCCACCGCTTGCAAGAGCCGCTGCGACAGGGCGCTTTGCTGGTTCCGGAGCAGCAGCCGGGCCGTTTGGCGGTCTTGCAGCGACAAGTGTTTGGCGTGTTGGTCGAGGCTCGTCCCCAAGAGCAGCCGGTCGATGATGACCAGCTTGCCCAGTTCGGCCTGCGTGCGGGGCGAGAAGAACGACGGCAGCCAGACCAGCGTGCGGTGCCGCTCGTTCTTGTCCCGAAACTTGTTGAGCCGGTCCAGGTCCTCGGTCGGGGTGTGGCCCTCGGTGTCGAACGGGAAGTCGATGACGAGCTTCCAGTCCTCCGACGACCGCAGCGACTCGTCCGGCAGGCTGCGGACGTTGGTGAACAGCACGTCGCAGGACCGCCTGCTCCCCCGCCAGAGGAACTCGTGCGTGATGAACATCTCGTCCTGCTCGGGGACGCCCAGCGACTTGAAGAGCATCTGGCGGATCTTGTACTGGCGGTTGCCGGGGTTGTCGTAGGCTCGTGCCGCCTCGACGATGCCTTCCGTGTCCACGCCGGACAACTGGATCGAGACGGTCGGGTTGGTCGGCTCCTCACCGACGCGGATCTCGCCGACCATGCCCGCCCACGTCCGCAGCTTCTGGGCGACGACCTGATGCTCCCGCCCCGGAATGCGGGACCGGATCGTGCCATGGTTGAGCGCCGCCAGCCGCATACACGTCATGTTCTTGAGCGCCTCGACCCCGTGGACCAAGGCCGACAGCAGCAAGCTCTTGATGAGTCGGTCGTCGTTCACGAACCGCCCGAGCCGCTCGGCGATCTCGGGGTTGGTCTTCGCCCGCTCCACGTCCACTTCGAGGTCGATCTCGTGCTGCTGCTCCAGCAGCGGACGCAGCTTCTGCTGGTAGAGCCGCTTGGCGTTCTCGAAGTTGAGTCGCATGACATCGGTGAACGCCTCGTCGCCGTGGGCCACCACGTCCCACAGGTCGCCGAGCGGGATCACGTCGCCCAGCCGCAGCGTGTCCCGCCGATTGACGAGCAATTGCAGCATGATTTTGAGGGCCGTCCGCTCTCGCTGCAAGGCGCTCGACACCGCCACCAGTGCCTGAATCAGGGCCGGGCTGAACGGGTAGACCATCTTGAACAGGGCTCGGTCGGCCTCGCGGGTGAGCAGCACCTCCATGATCTCGCCCCGCACCTGCGCGGTCTTCTCGAAAGCGACCTCCAGTTCGGCGCGGCACGCATCGTTCCTCGGCCTGAGTACCCGCTTCTGCGCGATCACCGGCAGGTTGCGGTCCTCCAGCGTAACCGTGTGGAATCGGCCCTCCCAATGGCTGAGCACGTCCCCGAAGTTCAACTGCTCGACGCCGGTGACGTTCTCGCCGATCAGTTCCCGCAGGTCACGCTGCCGGGCCACGAAACTGATGATCGGCACCGGGCGTTCGGCCTTGCGGGACTCGACCAGCTTGGCGAGCTTGTTTCCTTCTGTCTGAACGAAATCCAAATTGGCGGCTCGGGATGCCAGCCACAGGATCAGTTCGTCGAGGAAAAGGATGAGGGCGTCGTAGCCGAGCGACTTGGCGTGGGCGCTGATGACGGCGAGGCCCACGTCGAGATCAACGTAAGCTTCGTCCTTGCCGCCGGCGATCCCCTTAGGCGAGGGGCGGGACGAAATTTACCCGCCCCTTGGCTTCTTCGGCTTAATCGTAATGTCGTACTTCGGTAGCGTTGCCGACCGCCCCAGGCGAGCGTTATAGACTTTCATCTCTTTCGCCGGGACCCGAACCTTTG
>JBBROG010000042.1:0-40260 GCA_038229635.1 Gemmatales bacterium | reverse complement strand
GGGCGGCGTGCGCTCCCCCCGGCGGCCCCCCCCCCCCCCGCACTCCAAACCGCCCCTTACCGCTCGCTCGCGGCCGGTCAATCAGCGCCGCGCCGGCAGTCCCGCGAGCAGCTTCAGCATCTTCCCCGGATCGACGGGCTTGGTGAGGTGGCGGTCGAATCCCGCCTCCAGTGCGCGCTGCTGGTCTTCCTCCTGCGCGAAGCCGGACACCGCGATCAGCCACGCCTCCGCCGTCGCCGGGTCGCGGCGCAGGTGGCGCGCCACGGCGAAGCCGTCCATCTCCGGCAGGCCGAGGTCGCACAGCACCACCTCCGGCCGCTCCCGCCGCGCCGCCTCGACCCCTTCGCGGCCGGTGTGCGCCAGCGCCACCTGATGCCCCGCCATTTCCAGGAGCATTTTCAGGCTCAGGGCCGTGTCGCGGCTGTCCTCGACGACCAGCACGCGCCGACCCAGGCCCAGGGGGTGCTCGCCGGACCCGGACTCCAGGTCCGGCGGCGCCGCCGACGCCAGCGGCAGCCAGAAGGTAAACGTCGCCCCCTGGCCGGGGCCGGCGCTCTCGGCCCGCACGCGCCCGCCGTGCAGCTCGATCAGCCCCTTGACCAGCGCCAGGCCCAGGCCGAGCCCGCCGCGGCTGCGGTCCAGACTGCGGTCGGCCTGCATGAACGTCTCGAACAGGTGCGGCAGCAGGTCCGGCTCGATGCCGATGCCCGTGTCGCGCACCGCCACCGTCGCACGCCCGGCCTTGGCGTCGGCCGTCAGGCGCACGCCGACGCGGCCGCCGCCGTCGGTGAACTTGGCCGCGTTCGTCAGCAGGTTGTCCACGACCTGCGCCAGCCGCGTCGGGTCGCCCGTCACCCACACCGGCTCCGGGGGTGAGGCGTACTCGACCTTCAGCCCGGCCGACTCCAACGCCGCGCGGTGGTCCTCGACGGCGGCGCGCACGAGCGGCACCAGATCCGCCCGCTCCTGGCGGAGCAGCACCTTGCCGCGGGTGATGCGCGACACGTCGAGCAGGTCGTCGACGAGGCGCGTCATGTGCGTCACCTGGCGGTCCATCATCTGCCGCGCCCACTCGCGCGTCGCCGGCTCGTCGCCGCGCAGCCGGAGGATCTGCAGGGCGTTGCGGACCGGGGCGAGGGGGTTGCGCAGCTCGTGGCCGAGCATGGCGAGGAACTCGTCCTTGCGCCGCCCGGCCTCCTGGACCTCGCGGTAGAGGCGGGCGTTGTCGATCGCCTCGGCGGCGTGGTGGGCGTACAGGTCGACCAGGCGCGTCTCGCGGTCTGACGGGGCGTGCGGTTGGCGGAAGTAGACGGCGATGGCGCCGACGACGTCGCCGCCCCGCGTCAGCAGCGGCGTCGCGTGGACGGCCCGGTAGCCGCCCAGGCGGGCGGCCGGCAGCCGGGAGGCAAAGACGGGGTCGGCCTCGACGTCGACGACGATGCAGCGGCCGCGCTGGGCGACGGCGGCCCCGCACGGCCCCTGACCGACGGGGATGCGGCCGACCTGGTTCAGGTAGTCCTCGCTCAGCCCGCGGCTCGCCGCCGTGTACAGCTCCTCGGCCTCGCGGTCGAAGAGCATGAGGACGCCCTGGTCGCTCCCCTCAATCGCCGTGACGGCCCCCAACACTTCTTCGAGCACCGGCTGCAATTCGAGAGACGTGGCCAGGCGGGCGCTCCACTCGTGCAGGCGCGTCATGTCGGCGAGTTGGACGGCCAACTCGTCCCGCACCGCGGCGAGTTCCCGTTCGGCGCGGCGGCGCTCGGCGCGCTCCTCGGCCTCGCCCAGGGCGCGGCGCACCGACGGCACCAGGCGCTCCAGGCGGTGCTTGAGGACGTAATCGGTGGCGCCGCGCTTGAGCGTCTCGATGGCCAGCTCCTCGCCGAGGCGGCCGGAGACGAAGAGGAAGGGACACTCGGGGCACGTCGCTCGCGCCAATTCCAGGGCCTCGGCGCCGTCGAAGCGCGGCAGCGAGTAGTCGGCGAGGACGACGTCGAAGTCGTCGCGCGCGAGTTCGTCGCGAAAGGCTTCCCGCGTGTCGACGCGCCGGGCCTCGCAGGCGAAGCCGCCGTCGGCGAGCGCCGCCAGGATCAACTCCGCGTCGAGGGGATTATCTTCCAGCAGAAGGATGCGTAAGCGGCTCACAAGATTCTCCCGCCCCCGGCGCCTGTCCGCTCACTTCCCCGCTCTCCGGGGGGGAGAGGAGCGGGGTCGTGGGCAGCGAGAAGTAGAACGTGGCGCCGGCGCCAACCTTCCCCTCGGCCCAGGTGCGGCCGCCGTGGCGCTGGACGATGCGGCGCACGTTCGCCAGGCCGATGCCGGTGCCCTCGAACTCGTCGTGGGCGTGCAGCCGTTGGAACACGCCGAACAGCTTGTCGGCGTAACGCATGTCGAAGCCGACCCCGTTGTCGCGCGCGAAAAAGGTCGTCTCCCCCTCGCCCGGCCGCCAGCCGACCTCGATCTCGGCCCGCTCGCGCGGGCGCGTGTATTTGACCGCGTTCGCCAGCAGGTTGCGCACCACGAGGCGCAACATGGCCGGGTCGCCCCGCGCCTCCGGCAGGTCGGCCATCTTCCAGTCTATCGCGCGGCCGTCGGCTTCGGCCTCGACTTCGCGGCGCACGTCGGCGACCAGGGCGTTCATGTCGACGACGGCGTGGCGCATCTCCGCGCGGCCCATGCGCGAGAAGGCGAGCAGGTCTTCGACCAGGCGTCCGGCGTGGCGACTGGCGTCACCGATGATGGTCAGGTGGCGGCACGTCCCCTCGTCCAGGCCGGCGGACCGCTTCAGTAAGAGGTCCGCGAAGCCGCTGATGTGCCGCAGCGGCGCGCGCAGGTCGTGCGAGACGGAGTAGGAGAACGACTCCAGCTCGCGATTGGCCTCCTGCAGCTGTGCGGTGCGCTCGCGGACGCGCCGCTCCAGGGTGGCGTTGAGCGACCGCACCTCGTCGAGCAGGCGCGTGCGCTCGATCAGGGTCCCCACCCGGTCGGCGTCGGCCAAAATCTGCCCGGCAACGAAGCGCCGGTGGACCTCCTCGATTTCCTGGCGCGCGGCCTGCTCGCTCCGGAGCGCTGCGCGCAACTCCGCCGTGCGCGCGGCGGCCTCGCGCTCCAGCGCGTCCGGGCTGCGCAGGGCCAGCGCCTTCGGCGTCAGCGGCACCAGCGCCAGGACCGTCGCCCACGACGCGGCGGCGGTCACGACCTTGAGCACTCCGGCCAGGCGGTAGAGCGGCGTGGTGAAGGAGATGACCTCCATGAGGTGCGTGAAGCCGCAGGAGACGAGGAACAGGCCGAACAGGGCGAACGTCCACGGGAACGGCAAGTCGCGTCGCTTGCCGAGGAAGTAGACGAGCACGATCGGTAGGGCGAGGTAGGCCCCCCCGATGAGCCCGTCGGCGATATTGTGGAGCTGAACCAGCCCTTCGGTCCAACCCCCTCAGCCGCGGCGCGGCGCGAAGTCCGAGGCGTCGAACAGGCGCGTGAAGAAGTCGTACATGAGCCCTCTGTCTCAGTCAGCTAGGCCGCCGTATCTCCCGCCGCCACGCGCAGCAACTCCTCCGGCTCGACGGGCTTGGTGAGGTGCAGGTCGAAGCCGGCCTCGCGCGCGCGCCGGCGGTCCTCGTCGCGGCCGTAGCCGGTGACGGCGATCAGGCGCGTCCGCGCCGTCCCCGGCTCGAGGCGCAGGGCGCGGGCGACGCCGTACCCGTCCAGTTCGGGCAGGCCGATGTCGCACAGCACCACGTCCGGCCGAAAGCGCCGCGCCTCGGCGACGCCGGCCGTCCCCGTGTGGGCCACCGCCACGTCGAAGCCCGTCGTCGTCAGGAGCATCCGCATCGACTCCGCGGCGTCGAGGTTGTCCTCGATGACCAGGACGCGCCGTCGCCCCTCGCCGGGCGGCGCCGGGCCGCCCGCCGGCTCAACCCCGGCGGCCAAGCTTTGAGCCGGCAGCCGGAAGAAAAACTCGACCCCCTGCCCGAGCCCCGCGCCGTGCGCCCGCACCCGGCCGCAGTGCGGCTCGACGAGCCTCTTGACGAGAGCCACCAACCCCAGGTCGTCGACCCTGCGCGACAGGTGCGTCACCTGCCGGTCCATGCGGCTGTGACAGACCAGGAGGTAGGGGGCGAGGCAGTAACGCGACAGGTAGGCGGATCGGGTTTGCTGCCGGAGCCCCTCCGGCACGGAGGGTATCTCCTCCGCCGGCGCGAAGAACGGCGGCACGAAGCCGAGAAGGTAAGCCACTTCATTTTGTATCTGCTTGGTCGTTCGCATGGCGGCACGGTTGGGTCGTGCGTCTTTGAACGACCACCCCTCCTTGGGTAGGTGGAGTGAAGGAGATACGCGAGTTAACGTCGGGAGCGGCACGGCAATGTGCCCGACAATGGATTGTACACGATGAGAGGGCCGGCAACCACGGGGTCGGCCGCGTCCCGCGCGAAACTCCTGGCTCGAATCGACGAGCTACGCCGGGCCAGGACAGCGGGGGTCATAAGTAACGTCTTTGAATGCGGGATTTTTGGGTCGATTCGGAGAGGGGGTATTTGCTTGATCGATCAGGTTTCTCGGTGGCAATCACCCTGGCTTGGGATACATTGAGCGGGTGCGGGTCTGATAACTGCCCCGTCGAGCCCGTGTTCCCGAGGGAGAATGCCAATGACATCCGTCTCTCTACCCGCCCCCCCGTCTCGGCACCGCCGATCCCGCGGGTGCTGGTGGCCGGTGAGTACCTTGCGCTGGCAATGACCTTCCTCGCCCTCTTCGGGTGTCTCGCGGCCTTGCTCATCTACACCGGGGACTCGCTCTGGCAGGGAACGGCTGTCCAGGCCCCAGCGTTCAAGGAGACGAAGGAGTACTACGCGAAAGAGATACACCGCCAGCACGCCCGAACAGAGTATCGGGCCGCGGTCACCCAATCTACCGCTTACCTGGCCGGGACGGCAGTCGGGTTCTTGGCCGTGGCACTCTTCCTCATACACAAACCCGGTAAGACTGTCCGATTTGCCCGGTCATAACCCTCAGCCCGACTTCAGCTTCGAGCGGCCACGAACCGGACAGTCTTACCGGGTTTGTGTATGAGAGGGGGGTCACGGCAGTCCGGCCCACTTGCGGCCGACCCATTCGAGCGTGAGCAGGCCCAGCACCACGACGAGCGTCACCCACCACTGCCACAGCGGGTTCTCGACGCGCTCCTCGTGCCGCACCGCCCGCTTCGTCAGCGCCTCGACCAACCCGGCGACGGCGTCCGGCGCGAACACCTGCCCGCCGCTCTTCGCCGCCAACTCCTCCAAGAGGGGCCAGTTCGTCGCCAACTCGACCAACTCCTCGCCCTCCGGCGCCGACACGCAGAAGTTGGCTCGCAGCTTCGCCGGCGCCCCGTCCGGGCCGGCGCCGTTCAACTTATCGGCGAGTTCCGGGATCGCCAATTCGACAGCGTAGCGGCCGGCGGGCAACTCGCGCAGCTTCCCCTCCAGCACACGCGGCTGAGCCTCGCGGCGGCCGAGCGGCACCAGGGCGACCGCCTCCTCGGCGCCGCCGTCCTTCAGGCGCAGCACCCGCGCCCCGGCCAGGGCGTCGGCCGCCAGCGGGCCGGCCTCCTCGGTCAGGCGCACCACGAGGTCGACGTCCTGGCCGTGCCGGTAGACCGCGTCGCGCGTGCCGAAGCGGACGTACTCGTTGCCGGTGACGAGCGGCTTCTCCGCCGCCGCCCAGCGGATCGCCTGGCCCCAGAAGCGGTGGTGGTACGTGTCGCCGACGCGGTAGCGCCAGCGCCAGGTGCTGTCGAGGCCGACGTACAGCACGCGGCCGAAGCCGTAGTTGTGCCGCGCGATCAAGGCTTGCTCCTTCGAGCGGTCCGCCGCCTTGCCCGGCTCGCCCTCGGCGACGACGGCCAGCACCGTCGCCCCCGGCTTGGCCCGGCCGACGGCGCCCCAGAAGTGGCGCGGGAACTCGGCCCAGCGCGCCTCGTTGCGGTCCGGCTCCGGCTCCATTTGCAAAAACGGCGTCGATTTGCCCTCGTAAGTGAGGCTCATGGGGAAGCCGGCCTCCGGCCTGACGACGCGCGGCGCTTCCACCGGCAGCAGGCGCGTCAAGGGATCGCTTTCGGCGCCGGCGGCGTCGGCGAAGGCGAGCGGCATGGCGCGCTTGCCGGCGAGGACGACCAGGGTGCCGCCGCGGTCGGCGACGTACTTCTCCAGGCGCAGCCGCTCCGCGAGCGGCAGCTGCGCCGGCGTCACGTCGCCGAGGATGACGCAGTCGTAGGCGGACAGTGCGTCGTCCCCCGGCGGCAGCGCCAGCCACGGGTTGCCGGTCTGGCGCAGCTCCTCCTCGGGGATGCGGTCGAGGCGCGGCTGGCTGAAGACGACGCCCTGCGGTTGCATCGTCCGGTCGCGGTGCAGGGCGCTGGCGAGGTAGTGGTACTCCCAGCGCGCCTCGCCGTCGACGAGCAGCACCTTCGCCTTGTCGTCGGCGACATTAACGACCGCCTGACAACTGTTGTTGTCGGCGCGCGTCTCGCCCTCCGTCGGCCTGGCGACGACGGTCAATTCCTGCGTCCCGGCCTTGTCGAGGCGCGTCTGGAAGCGGACGGTGTAGGTGCGGTCGGTGCCGTCGTGGGCGATGGTTTCCTCCAGCGGCTCCTGGCCGGGGCGCCGGAGTTGCACGGCGAGCACGCGGCGGTCGCGGATGCCGCTCACCTTGACGCGCGCCTCGATCTGGGTATCGACGTCCTTGAAGACGGCCGGCGGCGCCTTGACCGAGACGACGGCGACGTCCGGCGGCGGCAGCCGCGGCCCCAGCGGCACGGCGAAGATCGGCAGCCGGTGTTCGCCCAGCTCCAGGGCTTTCTTCACCGGCGACGGACCCCAGTTGTGCTGACCGTCGGTGAGGAGGACGACGCCGAGCACCTTGCCGCCGTCGGGGCCGGAGCGCTCCAGGGCGCGGCCGAGCGGCAGTCGCAGGTCCGTGAAGGAGGAACCTACGGGCCGGCCGGCCGGCGCGAACAGATCGGCGAGGGCGTCGGGGCGGACGTCCCACGCCTCCTGCGTGAAGCCGAGCAGTTCGGCCTTGTGCTTCGCGGTCAGCGCGGCGAGCAGGCCGGCGCCGTCGTCGGCGAGGAGGCGGCGGGCGGTCTCGGTGCGCGTCAGGGCGTCGACGCGGCGGCACACCTGGGCGAAGCGGCCGCGCCGCTCCTCCTCGGTCTGACGGCGTTTGGCGGCGTCGTCGCGGAACTCGTCGTCGCGCAGCCAGCGCGTGACGGCGTTGCCCTCGCCGAGTTGCTTGACCCAGTCGCGCATCAGGTCGTCGGGGGCGAGGTCGGCGGCGAGCTTCAGGGCGAGGGCGAGGCGCAGCTTGTCGGCGGCGGGCCGCTGCGGGTCGGCGACGTCCATGCTGTCGGAGCGGTCGACGGCGATCAGGACGCGGCCCGGCAACTCCTCGACGTGGCTGCGCGCGAAGATCGGCTGGAAGCCGACGAGGAGGAGGAGGACCGCGAGGACGACGAGCCGCAGCGCCAGCAACCCGACGGCTGCGCCCCGGTTGACGAGGCGCAGCTCGAAGCGATACAGCCCGACGACCAGGGCGGCCGGCAAGAGGCAGAGCAGCAGGAGCAGCGCGGCCCGTCCGGGCGTCGGCAGGTCGGCCCAGCGCGGCGACAGGAGGAGGTAGGCGTCGGTGAACGGCAGCGGGACGCGGTGCATGGTCGCTCTCGCGGGTGGGGCAGACGAACGACCATTATCGGGGAACGGGGATCGACTCCGCAACCCCTCGCCCGGCTATTCCCGGACCAGAGACGCCGTAACGCGGGCCAGCGCCTGGAGGAAGAACTCTCGGGCCTGGGCCTGCTCTTGCGGCGTCAGGGGGGTGGGCGTTTCCACGAACAGCTGCGCCTGGTAGACGGGCGCCTCCTCCGTCTCCTCGGGGGGCGCCTCGCCGAGCAGGCGCTGCCGCAGGCGGTCCAGGGTCTTGCCGTGGCGGTGGAGCGACAGTCGCGCGCCGCCGGGCCGCGCCTCCAGCGGCCGGCCCCGCGCGTCGTACTGGGCGAACAGCAGATAGCCGGTCCGATAAGTCGGTTTCACCAGCGCCACCTCGACGTAGCCGGCCTCGCCCTCGCCGCCGGGGTGGACCGTCTGGCCGTCCACGACCCAGCCCTGGCTCGTGTAGCAGTAGGTCAGGTCGTGCCAAAACGGGAACGGGTAGTCGAGGGAGAAGGCGGCCATGTTCTGGCCGCGCGTGTAGGTCCACGCCTTCGACACCTCGCCGAAGTAGCTGCCGGGGTTGCGCGTCTCGGTCGCGAAGCGGTCGCGCTCCCACGGCCCCCAGGCGCGCGGCAGCGTGTCGACGCTCAGGCCGCTCAGGTCGGCCGGAGCCGGTGGGGTGTTTCCCGCGCCTCGTGCGAAGCCGTAGGAGTCCCACTGGAGCGCGACGACCAGGGCGAAAGCCGCCGCCAGCGCCCACGCCCCGAGGCGGCGGCGCGACAGGTCGGGCAGGACCGTCGGCTCTTCCTCGGGTTCGTCCTCTTCCTGGTCCGGCGCGAGGGGCCGGAGGGGGAGGGACGGCGTCAGCAGGAAGCGGAGGAAGCGGTCGGTACTCCAAATCATCAGGAGGGCCGTCCCGAACAGGAGAAAGCCGAGCGCCTCGTGGCGCCAGCCCTCGGTGAGGTCGATGCCGTGGTTCACCTTCAGGACGGTCAGGACGACGACGCGCGCGACGTTGGCCAGCAGCACCCAGGCGACCGCCGCCGCGAACAGCGGCACGGCCCAGAGCGCCGGGCGCTCCGCCTGGAAGATGAAGAAGATCGTGGCGGCGACGACGACGAAAAGGGAGGTGATGCCGCTGCACGCCTCCTCGACGAGCAGGCGCTGGCCGCCCACCTCGACGACGTTGCCGGCCATGACGTGGAAGACTCCCAGCAGGTCGAGAACCTGGCTGCTCCAGTGCGTGGTCTTGCGCTGGAGCAGGAGCATCAGGTGGCGGTCGAGGTCCAGCGGCGGCGGCAGCAGGACGGCGAGGAGGACCAGCGCGGGCAGCATTCGCTTCAGGAGCGGCCCGCCGCCGACGGCGTAGGCACAGGCGGCCAGTGTCGGCGGGAGCGCCGCCGCCGCCAGCCACGACGAGTTGATGGCCGCGGCGCCCGCCAACAAGACCCAGCCGGCGGCGAGGGCGGCGAGCGCGAGCGCCGGCCGGCCGGGCTCGAGACGGCCCAGGCCGCCCCAGCGCGACAGCGCCAGCCAGGCGACGCCGAGGAGGGCCATCGGGAAGAACTGGTAGTGCGGGCGGCGCCACAACTGTTCCCCGTGTTCCTCCAGGAGCGGGGCGAAGGCCAGGGCGGTCATGGCGAGGAAGGCCCACACGCCCCACGGGGCGCGGCTTCGTTCCGCGACGGGCGCGGGAGTCGTAACGGCGGAATCCACGGTCGGGAGCCTCTCGTCAGCGGTCACACGGCGGGCGGTCACATGGCGGGGCACGTCTCCCGGCATTATACGTTTCTCCGCGCCCCCGCGGAGCCGACCGCCGCGCTTCTCCCCGGCCGGACGGCCTACGCGCGCTGAAAGAGAAACAGGCCCTCAAGGAGTAAGGACAGGTCGGGCAGAGGAGAGAGGGCAGGCGCTCAACTTTCTTCCTCCGGCTCGCCCTCTTGGTCCGCCTCCCACTCCTCTTCCCCGCCCGGCACGTCGAGGTAAGCGGCGCAGTGCGGGCACTGCTGCGTCGTGCCGCGCTGGGCGCCGGGAAAGGTGGTCGTCAGGCCGCACTCCTCACAGACAGCGGCGACGGGTCCCACGTCCGCCGACTCCCTCCGCGCGACTCGCTCCGCCTCCCGCTCGGCGAGCAACTCCAACGCCCGCGGTGCCTGCTCGGGGTCGAGGACCCACACCTCGATGCCGCGCGCCGACACGCCGGTCGAAGACCATATGGTCAGCCCCTCCAGGCCGCCGAGCGTACTCTGGTCCATGACCCGTGCCTCGATGCCTTGCCCCTGGAGCCAGGAAGCGACGAGTTCCGCCACGGCCGGGCTGTCGGCGACGTGGACACAACGGGGGTCGCGATAGATCATGAATGTTCTCGCCGCGAAGACACGGAAAAACACCTCGGCAGTGTAGCATAGGGAAGGGGTTCACGACGGGGGAGCCGTCGCGGCCGATGTCGGGGTGCGTGACGGCACCGCAACCGCGCTTCTCCTCGGGAAAATTGGAAAATTGGGGACGCTTTCGATAAGAGTCAATTATTATTGATCTTACGTCGAAACAGCCCCCTGGTGAGCCTTCGGAGGCCGCCCCCGCCGCCGCGGCGCCGGGCGGCCCAACGCCTCGCCCATTCGCCTGCGGAAGTCGTCGTCGCCAATCGCCCAGTTGCCCTGACGGATCGCCGTCTCGCGCACGTCCTCCCCCGCCAGGAACTCCCGCCACAACTCCCGCCGCCGGCCGACGTCCGGGCTCAACTCCGTATAGCAGGGGTTCTCGCTGACCAGTGGGTCCCTCTCTCCGAGGGCATAGGCGCGGCAGCTCGACCAGGGATAGGTCCACGGCTCTGACACGACCCCCGCCTCGACCGGGTTGCGCTCGATGTACCGGCCGCAGCTGAGCCAGTAGCCGTCGCGCTGCACGACCGGGCTCTTGAAGCGACCCTGCCAGAGGTGGCCGACGAAGCCGTGGCGCTTGTTGAAGTAGCGGACGTAGGCGAGCAGCAGGCCGGCCATCAGCGCCGACAGGCGGCGCGGATCCTCGAGCCGGAGGAGGAGGTGGACGTGGTTCGTTATGAGGCAGTAATGGGAGAGCCGGAAGCCGAAGCGTTCGCGATAGCGGGCCAGGAGCCGGAGGAAATGACGGGCGTCGTCGGGGTCGGCGAAGACGGCCTCGCGGTTGTGGCCGCGGCTCATGACGTGGTAAGCGGCGTCGCGGGTCAACAGCATCCAGCGTGGCGTGCGCGGCATGACGTCGTCCTCCAAGAGAACAGGAGGAACAGTTTATCCGCAAACCCAACGGAAACAAGATGTTATCAAGAGCGTCCCCGATTTCCCCGCCGGAAGCTTGGCCAGAACGCAAAGCGTTCCGGCAAAAAGCGTTAGGGCCTATGGCAGTGCCATTCCCTTCGTCCCCTGGTGGTTGCCTTCACATCCCGAACCAGTTCTTTCCACTGGAAATCACCCGCAAAACGCCGTAGTTCGTGCTGATGGTCATCGTTTTGGCCCCATCTATCGTCTCGCCCGACTCGGCCTTTACTGTGATGGGGCGGGTTCCTGCTCCACCCGACTCATCTTTAATGATGTATACCCGGCCATCCCTACCAGAAGCGGTGGGCAATGTGACGGTTCGTGGTGCGGCGGTATCGGTGACACCGATGTAGTAGTCGGTGTCCGTCAGCGTATAGTCGGCCTGCACGGCAATTCGCTGGACCGACTGCGAACCTTTGACATGAAGCGTCGAGGACGGGTCGGACGTTCCAATCCCAAGTTTGTTGGTGACGACGAGCGAGCCGTCCGTCTTGAGCGTCTTTGCCGTGGTGCGATAAAGGTTCGCATCCATCTCCGCTCGTGATGCAGCACCCCACCGCAGCGTGCCATTCTGCTCGATGCTGAACGTGTAGTTGGCCTTCCTATCCAACGCTTGAAAGATGTAGCTGTCGGCCCCCGCATTTGCTGCCCTGACCTGAATGGCCGGTCCGAGAATGTCCGACCAGACGGCCAACATGGATGGGTCCTTGGTGGGATGGTCGATGTTATACCCCTCGCCCTGGCCCGAGGTCGTGCCCGAGATCACGATCCATCCCCTCGTGTAAAGCATCCCGGAATCGTTGAAGTATGTAGCGGGATCCTTCGGACGGGGATCCCCCTTGACCGGCGTCATGTAGAACTGAATGGCCCTACCTTTGCCATCCAGATGAATATCCAGGGCCGAAGGGACGCCTTTCTTCGTGATCGTGACGCCTGCGAAGTTGCCGACCTTGGATTCCTTCGGCTTGGTGGTATCCTGTGCTGATCCTGACAGGGCGAGCCACGACCCAATTCCTAGAATGAAACCGGCGACCATGATTTGAGGAATGAAGCGCACAGCACGTCCCTTCTGAAAGCGATTACGAGCATTCACGAGAGCTTGTTTCGGAGAGAACCACACATATCTGCTAGAGTACGCCTTGTCTGCCGAGATTCAAGGGCTGCGTACTGATCCGACAAACTTGGCTGGCACGATTTCCTTGACCTTTTGGACGGTCGGGGCGAACGGCTTCGGCTTCTTGGCTGGCTTGACGTGCAAGGGAAATAGGGGAAATAGGGAATGGCACTGCCATAGGCCCTAACGCTTTTTGCCGGAACGCTTTGCGTTCTGGCCCAGCTTCCGGCGAAAAATGGGGACGCTTTCCGCAAGCCAATCAATCTACAGCCCTTACGTCGGAATCAGCCCCTGCGATGCTTTCAGCAGCCGCCCCCGCCGGCGCGGCACCGGCTTGGCCCCGCACCAAAATGAGTCTACCGCCGGCGCGGGCGCGATCAAGCGCCCTGCTGCCCCGCTTCAGAACGGGAATTTCGCTCCGATGCTGTACTGCACCGACGTCGCGGCGTTGAGAGCCTTGGCCACGTCGAAGCGCGGCCTCGCAACCGCGCTTCTCCCCGGCGCGCCGCACGGCCATAATGGGGGCATGAGCGACCCCCTCGACCTGTTTCTGCCGCCGGTCCGCGCGTGGTTCCGTGCCGCCCTCGGTGAGCCGACGCCGGCTCAGCGCCTGGGTTGGCCGGTCATCGCCGCCGGCCAGAACACTCTTATCCTCGCCCCGACGGGCTCTGGCAAGACGCTCGCCGCCTTCCTCGCCTGCCTCGACGGCCTGTGGCGCCAGGACCCGCCCCCGCCGGGCGTCCGCGTCCTCTACAT
The DNA here is from genome assembly GCA_038229635.1 of Gemmatales bacterium. Lineage (GTDB taxonomy): Bacteria > Planctomycetota > Planctomycetia > Gemmatales > Gemmataceae > DATFNV01. The sequence goes on along the minus strand of JBBROG010000042.1, from coordinate 27,415 downwards.
CTCGCCGCTGAAGGCGCTCAACAACGACATCCACCGCAACCTGCAAGTGCCGCTCGAAGGCGTCGCCGCCGCCGCCCGACAAATGGGCCTCACACTGCCTACGCTCACCACCGCCGTCCGCACCGGCGACACGCCGACCGCCGAGCGCCAGCGCCAGGCGCGCAAGCCGCCGCACGTCCTCATCACCACTCCCGAATCTCTGCACCTGTTGCTGACCTCGCGCGCCCGCGACACGCTGCGCGGCGTGACGCACTGCGTCGTCGACGAGATCCACGCCCTCTGCGGCAACAAGCGCGGCGTCTTTCTCGCGCTGCTCCTGGAGCGCCTCGCCGCCCTCAACCCGGCCGGCTTCGTGCGCGTCGGCCTGTCGGCGACGCAGCGGCCGTTAGAGGAGGTGGCCCGCTACCTCGGCGGCGCCGAGTCCGGCCCCGACGGCGCCCTCGCGCCGCGCCCCGTCACGGTCGTCGACGCCGGCATACGCCGCGACCTCGACCTGCGCGTCGTCAGCCCCGTCGAGGCATTCGGCCCGCTGCCCGAAAAGAGCGTCTGGCCCGCGATCTACCGCCTCCTCGCCGAGCTGGTCCGGCAGCACCGCTCGACGCTGATCTTCGCCAACAACCGCCGCGTCGTCGAGCGCGTCACGGCTCAGCTCAACGAGGACGAGGAGCTGGCGCGGGCGCATCACGGCAGCGTCGCGCTGGAGAAGCGCCAGGAGACGGAGCAGGCGCTGAAGGAGGGGCGCCTGCCCGCCGTCGTGTCGACGGCGTCGCTGGAGATGGGCATCGACATGGGCGCCGTCGACCTCGTCTGCCAGGTCGAGTCGCCCGGCAACGTCGCCCGCGCCTTGCAGCGCGTCGGCCGCGCCGGCCACCTCGTCGGCCAAAAGAGTAAAGGACGATTGATCCCGAAAATGCCGTCGGACCTGCTCGAACAGGCGGTCCTCGCCCGCGAGATGGCCGCCGGCCGCGTCGAGGAGACGCGCTGCCCGCGCAACTGCCTCGACGTCCTCGCCCAGCAAGTCGTCGCGCTGGCGGCGATGGAGCCGTGGGAGGCGCCGGCGCTGTACGCCCTCGTCCGCCGCGCCTACCCCTACCGCGACCTGTCGCCGCAAGCGTTCGAGACGGTCCTGGAGATGGTCAGCGGCCGCTACCAGTGGAACCCGAGCGAGGACGGCAAGGGAACTCTCACCGCCCTACAGGCGCGCGTCAGCTGGGACCGCGTCCACAACCGCGTCCTCGCCCTGCCCGGCAGCCAGAGCCTCGCGCTGACCAGCGGCGGCACCATCCCCGACACCGGGCAGTACGCCGCGTACACGGGCAACGGCACGCGCGTCGGCGAGCTGGACGAGGAGTTCATCTACGAGCGCCGCGTCGGCGACGTCTTCCTCCTCGGCACCAATTCCTGGCGGTTGGAGCGAATCGAGGTCGACCGCGTGATCCTCTCGGCGGCCGAGGGAGTGCCGGCGATGATCCCGTTCTGGCGCGGCGAGACGGTCGGCCGCAGCCCCGACCTCGGCCTGGCGATCGGCCGCTTCCTCCGCGAATGCGCCGGGCGGCTCGACCAGGCGGACTGCACTGACTGGCTGGAGCGCGACTACTTCCTCGACCGCCCGGCGGCGCGCGACCTGCGCTGGCACGTCCAGCGCCAGTTCCTTGCCGCCGGCGCCCTGCCGACCGACACGACGCTGCTCGTCGAGGCGTCGCGCGACCCGCTCGGCGACTGGCAGGTGATCCTCTTGTCCCCCTTCGGGCACAAATTGCATCTCGCTTTGCGCCTCGCGGTCGAGGCGCGGCTGCGGCAGCGGCTCGGCTACGGCCCGCAGTGCCTGCACCACAACGACGGCCTGCTGATCCGCCTCACCGACGCCGACGAGCCGGTCCTCGACCTGTTCGACGGTCTGACGCCGGAGAACGTCGAGGGGCTCATCCTCGGCGAGTTGGCCGACAGCGCCCTGTTCGCGCTGCGCTTCCGCCAGAACGCCGCCCGCGCCCTGCTGCTGCCGCGCACCAAGCCCGGCACGCGGGCGCCGCTGTGGCTCCAGCGCCTGCGCGGCCGCGACCTGCTCCAGGTGGCGCGGCGGCACCCCGACTTCCCCATCGTCGTCGAGACGTTCCGCGAGTGCCTGCACGACCATCTCGACCTGCCGCGGCTGCAAGCGCTGCTGGAGGACGTCCGCGCCGGCCGCGTCGAGGTCAAGGCGCGCCGCGCCGAGAACCCGTCGCCGTTCGCGTCGAACCTGCTGTTCAACTTCACCGCCGCGAACATGTACCAGTACGACCAGGCCGACGCCGAGCCCGACGCGGCACGGCGGCTCGACACCCAACTCCTCGACCAACTCGTCGCGCCGGAGAAGCACAAGCACCTCCTCGACCCGCGCGCCGTCCACCAGGTGGAGCGGCGCCTGCGCGGCCTCGGCCAGCCGCCGCGCTCGGCGACGGAGTTGGCGGAGTGGCTGAGGCGGTTGGGCGACCTGGCGGCGTCCGACCTCGAAGGGCCGATGGAGGGCTTCCTGCGCGAGCTGGAGGCCGACGGCCGCGCGAAGGTGATCGACCTGCCGCGCGTCGCCCAGCCGCGCCGCTGGGTCCTCGCGGAGGAAGAGGAGCGCTATCGACGGGCGTTCGGGTTCGACGGCTCGGACATCGACGAGCAGCGGGAGGCGGCCGAGGCGGTCCTGGCGCGCTTCCTGCAAACGCACGCCCTCGTCGGCCTGCGCGACGTCCTCGGCCGCTACCCGTTCGAGGAGGCGTGGGCGCGGCGCATGTTAGAGGACTGGTCGAAGAGCGGCCGGGCGGTGGCGCTGCCTGGCGTCGGCGAGGGCGAGCCGCTGCAATGGTCGGCGCCGTCGAACCTGGAGCAGGTACAGCGCGGCTCGCTGGCGATCGCGCGGCGCGAAGTCGTGACGTGCGGCGCGCCGCAGTTCGTCGACTTCGTGCTGCGCTGGCAGGGCATCCACCCGGCGGCGCGGCGCGGCCTCAGCGAAGGGCTAGCCGGGGCGTTCGACCGGCTCGAAGGACTGCCTCTCGCGGCGACTCTGTGGGAGGCGGCGGTACTGCCGGCGCGCGTGCCGGGCTATCAGCCGCGCTGGCTCGATGAGGCCATCGCGAGCGGCGAGTGGGCGTGGGTCTGCCTGGGAGGCGGGGACGACCTGCTCGCCTTCCACCGGCGCGACGGCCTCGCCGAACTGCCGCCGCCGCACGTCGAAGCGTCGCCACTCGCCGCCGCCGAGGCGGTGCTGGACTGCTTGCGCGGGCGCGGGGCGCTCTTCGTCGGCGATTTAGCCTCGCAAACGGGCCAGGCGCCGAGCGACGTGCGCGCCGGCCTGTGGGCGCTCTTGCGCCGCGGGCTGGTGACGAACGACCACTTCGACGTCATCCGCAAGGGAGAGGAAACGTCGCCGACGGCGAATTCTTCGGCGGCGGCGCGGGGCATCCCGCCGGGAAGGGCGCGGATGCTCACGAGTCGTCCGACCTTACGGCGGCGGGCGCCGTCGCGTCCCGAGGGGCGCTGGTCGGTCGTGCCGTGGGGCCGTCCCGAGCCGGAGGCGTTCGCGGTCCTGCAAGCGTCGCTGTTGCTGGGGCGCTACGGCATCGTCGCCCGCGAGTTGGCGCTGCTCGACCCGACGATGCCTCCCTGGCGCATCCTCTACGAAGTGCTGAGCCGCATGGAGTTGGGCGGCGAGGTGCGGCGCGGCTACTTCGTGGAGGGACTTTCGGGGGCACAGTTCGCGCTGCCCGAGGCGGCGGAGCGGCTGCAGGAGTTGCACCTGCCGTCGACGGCGGCGGCTCCGGTGGTGCTGCTGCACAGCCTCGACCCGGCGAACCTGTACGGCTCCGGGGCGCCGCTCGACATTCCGCTGCTCGACGGCGGCACGCGGCCCCTCTTACGGAGATCCGGAAACTGGCTGACGCTGCGTGCGGGCCGGCCGGTGCTGCTGGTCGAAGGGCAGGGGAAGCGTCTGACGGCGCTGCCGAGCGCGAGCCGCGAAGACGTCGCGGCGTCGGTGGCGTGCCTGCCGAGTCTGCTCGACACCGAGCGCGGCCACCCGGCGCGGCCCAAGCTGGCCGTCGAGGCGTGGAACGGCCGGCCGGTGACGACGACGGAAGGGCGCGAGTTGTTGGAAGCGGCGGGCTTCGTGCGCGACTACCAGGGGATGACGCTGTACGCCGCATGGCGCTAGCCGCCGGCGCCGAGGCGGAACGTCCCGAGCGCGCCCAGGAGGTTGTCGAGAAGCCCGTCGAACGTGACACAGTGGACGTGCTGGGACGCGACCACCACATTGCGCCTTCGCCACTCCAGCCGCTCTTTTTCCCCCGGTCGTAGGTGCTGATCCCTGCCGACGACCAGCAGTCCCGTCGTGCTGACGGACCGCGCCCCGAAGCGGGCGGCGAAGGCGTCCGACTTTTTCAGGTCTTCGAGCAGACAGAACCAGTCGATGATCTGTCCGAAGCCGTGCTCGAAGCGAGGCGACCATTCGCGCGTCGCCTTCTTGCCGTGCGGCACGAACAGGCTATTCGGCCCCGCGTCTTCAAACTCGACGAGGCAATAGGCGCCGCTCGTGGAGTCCCCGGCGACGAGGTCACAGGTGAAATCCCCGAAGAGCGGGTACTCGAAGGCGAGGCGGTCGATGCGGAACACGAACGGCCCGTAGCAAGCGAGGGAGGCCGCGAGGTGGGGGCGCTTGCGAAAGAACGGCAAAATGTGCTTGCGCTCGCCGAGTTCCGCGCGCCTCCCGAGCCAGCGGCGCAACTCTTCCGCTTCCTTGCGGAATCGGTCGAAGTCGAAGCGAATCGCCTCAAGCGTTTTCATGGGCGCGCCGCGGCGTGCGACGACTCCCGGAAGAATTCCATCAATTCGCGCCTGAAAAGATTGAGCAACTCCACCTTTCCGTCCGGCGTCGGTCGCACGACGGCGCGAAGGCTGTTGTTGGGCTTCAGAAGATACTTCGGGTCGGCGGACTCAAGGCGGGTCGCCCCGGCCGCAGGCCACGCCTCCTCGGGGCGATGTAAGAGAGGCGCGACCGCCTTATCGACGGCGTCGCGCTCCTCCTGGCCGAGTTGGTGATACCAGACAAAGGCCGAGTAATCCATCGGGTAAGGTGGCTCATGCACGGCTCGATCTCCGAAGTCGGGCGCGCTTCGTCGGCGTCCCGGTGGGGATTCTATCATATCGCGTTCTTCGGCGCGAAGGCGCGTCGGGCGCTCCCTCGTCCGCGGCGTCACGGCGCCGCGAGGCGCCGCAGCGCCGCCCGCGCGTCGAGCGTCAGTCGCGTCCCCGCCGAGCCGCCGGCCACGGCTTCCAGTACTTTCTTGGCCTCCGGCGTGTCGATCCGCTCCAGCGCCTCCACGGCGCGCAGGCCGCGCAGGACGTCGGCCGTCTGCGGCCGCCCCAAGGCGCTCTCGCGCCGCACCAGCTCCAGGCGCGTCCGCGCCTCGACCGACGGCCCCGCCGCCAGCGCTTTGCGCACGGCTTCCTCGGCCAGCTTGCCGGCGCGCACAAGTTCGCGTGTCGCCCGCTCGCGCGTGTCGAGCCCGTCGGCGTCGAGGTCGGCGAGGAGCTTCGGAATCTGAGCCGCGTCGAAAGGGGCGTCGGGCTTGAGGCGGTCGCGCAGCAGCGGCACGGCGAGGCGCGGCGTCGCCGCCAGGGCGCGCACGGCCTGGTACGCCTTCGCCGCGTCGTCGCCGCCGAGGTCGGCCCACAGCGCGTCCTTCTCCGTCTCCGCCGCCTCCTTCGCCGCGAGCCGGCCGGCCGCTTCCGAACCGGGTACGTCCCAAATCAGCACGGTCGAATCGGCGCAGGCGGCGGCGAGGCTCTTGCCGTCGGGGCTGAAGGTCAGGGTGCGGGCGGCGCCGGAGGAAGTCGCGGGGAACGCGGCGATTTCCTTGCCGCCGCCGCCGTCCCACAGGCGCATCGAGCCGTCGCGGGAGGTCGTGGCGACGGTGCGGCCGTCGGGGGACAGGGCCAGCACCGGCGACACGCCGACGCCCCGCGGCGTCGGCGAGGCCGGGGCGGGCGTCGGCAGAAAGTGCTGCCGCTCCTTGCCGCTCGCCAACTCCAGCAACAGCGGGGCCGAGGCGCTGGGCAGGGCGAGGCAGCGGCCGTCGGCGGACACGGCGAAGCCGTTGCCGCTGGGGACCGTCGGCGGCGCGAGGCTCACCCGACCCGCCTCCTTGCCGGTCGCCACGTCCCACAGGCGCAGGACGCGGTCGCCGGCGAGGCCGATCACCGTCCGGCCGTCGCCGTCGAGCGCCGCCGTGAGGGTGCTGCCGTAGTTCGGCGGGAGCGCGTCGTCGATGACGGCCTTTTCCGTCTCGCCCGCCACGTCCCAGACGCGGAAGGCGTTGTCGGAGCCGAAAACGACGGCGGAGCGGGCGTCGGCGGAGAAGGCGACCGACACGACGTTCGCCGGGGCGGCGACGAACTGGCGCAGCTCGCGGCCCTCGGCGACGTCCCAGGTCCGTATTGTGCGGTCGAGGCCGAACGACAAGAGTGTCTTGCCGTCGGCGGCGAAGGCGAGGCGCGTCACGGCCATTTCGTGGCCGACCAGGGTGCGCCGCGCTTTGCCGGAGGCGGTGTCCCAGAGGATGATGACCCGGTCGGTGCCGCCGGCGGCGAGGGTCTTGCCGTCGGGCGAGTAGGCCGTGGCGCTTAGGCCGCCGACGTGGCCCGTCGCCGGCATGAGCTCCTTGCCCGTCGCGACGTCGTAGGGCCGGATGACCTGGTCCGACCCGCCCGCGAAGAGGATCTTGCCGTCCGGCGCGAAGGCGAGGGCGGTGGCGTACTGCCCCGCCGTCATGAACTGGGAGAGAAGCTTGCCATCGGAGATGTTCCAGAGGCGGATAGTCCGATCCCCGCCGGTGGTGGCGATGGTCTTGCCGTCCGCGGTCAGGGCCAGGCAGGAGGGGAAGCCAAGGTTGAACGACAGCCGGGCGACGGTCTTGCCGGTCGCGACGTCCCAGACGCGCGGGCCGCGGTCCGAGGCCAGCGAGACGAGGCGCTTGCCGTCGGGGGTGAAGGCGATCGAAGAGACCGGGCCGAGGTGACCGCCGAGCCAGCGTATCTCTTTCCCCTCCGCGATGTCCCAGAGACGAATGGACCAGTCATCGACGACGGCGAGGAGCTTGCCGTCGGGGGCGAAGGCCATCCGGTTCTGGTTGTCGAACGCGGTATACCCGTAGCCGACGGCGGAGGGCGTCTTGCCGAGAACGCGGGGCTCCTTACCCCCGGCCGTATCCCAGAGGTAGAGGGCCCGGTCGGGCGCTCGCGCCGCGAGGGTCTTGCCGTCGCGGCTGAAGGCGAGAGCCGTGAGGAAGCCGTTCGGCGGCTGCGACGGGAAGTGCCCGACCGAGTTGCCCGTCGCGGCGTCGACGACGGCAACGAGCCGGTCCGAACCGACGTGGGCGAGTAGCTTGCCGTCCGGCGAGACGGCGACGCCGCCGAAGGTGTAGCCGTTCGGGGCGAAGGCGGGGCGCGTCTCCTTGCCGGTGGCGGCGTCCCAGAAGCGGACGCGGTTGTCGCTCGCCGTCGAGACGAGCGTCTTGCCGTCGTCGAGGAATTTCAGCGACGTGACCGACCCGCCGTGGCGGAAGTGCGGCGAGCCGAGGCGGAGGCGCGGGTCGGCGGCGCGCGCCGAGGAGAAGGCGAACAGGCAGAAGGCGGCGGTCAGGAGTGCGCGTCTTGGAGACATTGGCAATCTCCTTGATTTACTAATAGGCGGGCGAGGGACGGGGCGAGAACGCCTCATAATAGCCCCGGCGGGTTCACTTCGCTAGCAAACTCCCTTGCACGAGCGAGGCCGGCGCGTTGAGATGACGGCGTGGTCGAGACGATCTCACACGCTAAAGGAAATGAGATGGGACCGGGTCTGTCGTGCCAGGGAGTATTCGGATGACGCCGCTGCCCGACGACGCGCCGGTAGTTCGAGGCGGACAGAACTTGCCGGAGAACTTCGCGAAGGGCTCGGGCGTGAGCGTCGGTGCGGACGGCAAACTTCAGGGTGTCTCCGTGAATTCCGCGCCGGGAATGTCCGTCGAGAGACTGACGGCGTCGGTCCCGTCGACGGGGTATCCGGGCATACTCAACAATCAAGTAGGCGTCACGACCGTAGGTGCCGTCCGGGCGTGCGGCGGTGACGTCGTGCCCTCCCCCACGAGAACCAACGCCCATCACGCGACCCTCGGCGGGCTCACGCCGGAACAAGCGAGCGGCCTCTTCCGGCCGACGGTCCCGAACCCGAGTCGCCGAAAGTAAGAACAGGAGCCGTCCCATGTCGAACCCGAGGATTTACGCCGACTTTCACAACCTGGACGATCACAATCGGCTGAAACTCACTTGTGTCGGCACGGCGGAAGACCTGGCCCGCCACGGGATCGAATTACGGGAGGGACTGGTCCTCACCTTCGCCATGGACGACGCCGACGACCAAGGGCTGCCGGACGAACTTCTCGCGGAGGGCGTCGTTCACTTCGAGGAAACGGAGCAGGCTTGGGTCGCGACCGTCGATTGGTCCGCCGTCCATCACGCTTCCGAGGACCGCCCGGCGAACCCGAACGGGGTCCGGCCCACGAACTTTTCCCCCCGCGAATTGCGTTCTTGAATCCATTGGCGGCGCCGCGCCCGCGAGGTATGATACACGCTGCCGGAAACCTCCCGCCTGAGCCTTCGTCCCGTCTTCTGAAGGGTCCTGCCATGACTCCCGCCACCCTGGCCCGATTCGGGCGCTGGCTCGCCGTTTCCGGCCTCCTCGGCCTCGCCTGGCTGACGCTCTCTTTTTCCCCCGAATCGCACGCCGCGCCCCCGGCCCCTCCCGCCGTCGACTTCAACTCCCAGATCCGCCCGATTCTCTCCGAGAACTGCTTCGCCTGCCACGGCCCCGACGAGAAGAAGCGCAAGGCCAAGCTGCGGCTCGACCTCAAGGCCGCCGCCCTCGGCCACGCCGGCCTCCTCGTGCCCGGCAAGCCCGACGAGAGCGAGCTGATCGCCCGCCTGGTCAGCGACGACGCCGACCAACGGATGCCGCCGCCCAAGAGCGGCAAGAAGCTCACCAAGGCGCAAACCGACCTGCTGCGCCGCTGGGTCGCCGAGGGGGCGCCGTACTCCGACCACTGGGCGTTCGTCCCGCCGCGCCGGCCCGCCCTGCCCCAGGTGCGCGACGCCTCCTGGCCGCGCAACCCCGTCGACGCCTTCCTCCTCGCCCGCCTCGGAGCCGAGGGGCTCAGGCCCACGCCCGAAGCCGACAAGGTGACTCTGCTTCGTCGCGTGACACTCGACCTGACCGGCCTGCCGCCGACGCCCGCCGAGGCCGACGCCTTCCTCGCCGACGCCTCCGCCGAGGCTTACGAGAAGGTCGTGGACCGCCTCCTGCAGTCGCCGCACTACGGCGAGCACCAGACGCGCTTCTGGCTCGACGCGGCCCGCTACGGCGACACGCACGGGCTGCACCTCGACAACTACCGCGAGATCTGGCCGTACCGCGACTGGGTCATCCGCGCCTTCAACGACAATAAGCGCTTCGACACGTTCGCGGTCGAACAACTCGCCGGCGACCTGCTGCCGGACGCGACGCTGGACCAGGTCGTCGCCACCGGCTACAACCGCTGCCACGTCTCCACGAGCGAGGGCGGCTCCATCGACGAGGAGGTCTACGTCCGCAACGTCGTCGACCAGGTCGACACCAACGGCACCGTCTTCCTCGGCCTGTCGTTCGGCTGCGCCCGCTGCCACGACCACAAGTACGACCCCGTGACGGCGAAGGAGTACTACGGCGTCTTCGCCTTCTTCAACAGCCTCGACGGCAAGCCGCTCGACGGCAACGCCGCCGCGCCGCCGCCGGTCGTCCGCGTCCCGAGGCCGGAGGACAAGGCGGCGCTGGCGAAGCTTCAAACACGGATCGCCGAAGTCCGCAAAGCGGCCGCCGCCGCGGCCAAAGCGGCGGAGCCCAAGCGCGGCGACCACGTCTGGATCGACGACGCCGTCCCCGCCGGCGCGAAGACGCAGGTCGACGGCGGCGTGAACGTCGCCTGGAACTTCGTCGATGCGAAGGCCCTGGCGCCGGCCTCCGGGGACAAGTCGCTGCGGTTGGAGGCGGCCGGCCTGAAGCAACTCGTGCTGGAGAACGCGAGCCCCGGCCTGCGCGTCGGCAAGGACGACACGCTGTTCGCTTACGTCTATATTGACCCGAAGCGACCGCCGAAGGAGATCATGCTCCAGTGGCACTCCGACGCCTGGCGGCACCGCGCCTACTGGGGCGATAACGTCATCGCGTGGGGGGCGGACAATTCGCCGGAGCGCCTCAAAATCGGCGCGCTGCCGAAGGCCGGCGCATGGGTGCGCCTGGAGGTCGACGCGGCGAAGGTCGGCCTGACGCCGGGGACGGTCGTCACCGGCTGGGCGTTCACGCAGCACGACGGCACCTGCCACTGGGACAAGGCCGGACTCGTGACGCAGACGCGGCCGGAAGGCCCGCTCGACAAGGAACTTGCCGCCCTGGAGAAGGAGAAGGCGGGGGTCGAGAAAAAGGCGCCGACGACGCTGGTTTTCAAGGAGCAGGCGACTCCGCGACCGGCGTTCGTCCTGAAGCGCGGCGAGTACGACCAGCGCGGCGAGCCGGTCGGCCGCGGCGTCCCGACGATCCTCGGGCCGCTGCCGCAGGGGGCGCCGCTGAACCGGCTCGGCTTCGCTCAATGGCTGGTGAGCGGCAAGCACCCGCTGACGGCGCGCGTCGCGGTCAACCGCTTCTGGCAGCAGGTCTTCGGCACCGGCCTCGTCAAGACGGCGGAGGACTTCGGCGCTCAGGGCGAGCCGCCGACGCACCCCGAACTGCTCGACTGGCTGGCGGTGCAGTTCGTCGAGGACGGCTGGGATGTGAAAAAGTTCCTGAAGCGCCTGGTGATGTCGAACGCCTACCGCCAGTCGAGTAAGGTGACGCCGGAGCGACTGGCGAAAGACCCCGGTAACCGCCTGCTGTCGCGCGGCCCGCGCTACCGCCTCGACGCGGAGATGCTGCGCGACCAGGCGCTGGCGGCGGGCGGGCTGCTGGTGGAGACGGTGGGCGGGCCGGGCGTGAAGCCGCCGCAGCCGGCTGGGCTGTGGGAGGCGGTCGGCTACGTCAGCAGCAACACCGCCCGCTTCACGCCCGACGCGGGCCGCGAGAAGGTGCATCGCCGCAGCCTGTACACGTTCTGGAAGCGCACCTCGCCGCCGCCGCAGATGACGACGTTCGACGCCCCGTCGCGCGAGGCGTGCCAGGTGCGCCGCGAGCGGACGAACACGCCGCTGCAAGCCCTGCTGCTGATGAACGAGACGCAGTACGTCGAGGCGGCGCGGGCGCTGGCCGAGCGCGGCCTGCGCGAGGGCGGCAGCGTCGTCGAGGAGCGGATCGCTCTCATGTTCCGGCTGGCGGCCGGGCGCCGGCCCGACGCGCGCGAGATGGCCGAGCTGACGGCGGCGTACCGCGACCACCTGGCGACGTACACCAAGGATGTCGGGGCGGCGCGGAAGCTGGTCAACGTCGGGGAGTCGAAACCGGACGTGAGGCTCGACCCGAGCGAACTCGCGGCGCTGACAATGGTGGGTAATGTGATCCTGAACCTTGACGAGGTCATTACGAAGGGGTGAGGGGGTGGAGAACGGACGAGGGCCGCAAGGAGGTGTTCCGACATGGCTTGCCTCCTCTCGGTCGAGGAAGCCCGGAGGGTAGCCGCCGAGGTCGCGGCCAAGTTCGGTATCTTTGAGTGTGGCCGATGCGCCGCGGAGATTGCCAAGAGACTCGGGAAGGATTTCCCGGCCACGTTCGAGCGACTCCGCACTTCGGACAAGAGCGATGTGATCGGGCTTGCGAGAGAAGATACCCAGATTTCGACGAACCGGACCCACGCGGGGGTTCGGGTCGGGGACGTGGTCTTCGACAACGTCCACGCCGACGGCGTCGCAGAGAGGGAATGGGACGCGCGGTTCGTCTCGGCGACGGGAGCGCCGCTCGAGCGTGAGACGAGGCCCATCCGCGACTTCTTTGGGAAGAGGTTTCTGTCGAGGAAGTTCACGGCTTGGCTCATCAGAGCGTAACGGGCGGAGGCATCAGATCATGGGCGCCATTCTCGATACGATTCAGAAGATTCGGGAAAGGCCGGGAGTCATTCTCGGCCGCCCCTCGGCGCGCAACCTCTATTTTTTTCTCCAGGGCTTCGCCTTCGCCCGTAAGGACACGGAACCCGGGGATTATGACTTTCTGGCCGGGTTCAACCAGTGGATTCACGACCGATACAAAGTTACGTCGACTCAGGGCTGGGCGAAGATCATCGAGTTCCACAGCATGACGGAGGCAGATGAGATGGCTCTGTTTTGGAAGCTCTTCGACGACTATATGGCGAGAAAGAGCGCGCCGCGAAGAAAAGTATCGTGACCCCGCCAGTTAGCGGCGTTTACGATACTCAGTACTCAGTACGGAGAACTTGTCATGAACCCGATCCACGAACACATACAAACCATCACCCGCCGCCACTTCTTCGCCCGCGGCGGCGTCGGCCTCGGCTCGGCGGCGCTGGCGTCGCTCTTGCCGCCGCGCGCCGCCGCGGCCACGAACGTCGGCGGCCTGCCCGACCTGCCGCACTTCGCCCCGAAGGCGAAACGCGCCATCTGCCTGTTCATGGCCGAAGGCCCCTCGCAAATGGACACATGGGACTACAAGCCGAAGATGGCCGAGCTGTTCGACAAGGACCTCCCCGAATCGATCCGCAACGGCCAGCGGCTGACGACCATGACCAGCGGCCAGACGCGCTTCCCCATCGCCCCGTCGAAGTACAAGTTCAAGCAGCACGGCAAGAGCGGCCGCTGGGTCAGCGAACTGCTGCCGTGGTCGGCGAAGCTCGTCGACGACATCGCCCTCGTCAAAAGTGTCTGGACCGAGGCGATCAACCACGACCCGGCGATCACCTATATCTGCACCGGCAACCAGATCCCCGGCCGGGCCAGCCTCGGGGCGTGGCTCAGCTACGGCCTCGGCACGATGAACCAGAATCTGCCCGCGTTCGTCGTCATGACCGCATCGTGGACCGGCCGCAAGGAAGCGCAGGCCCTCTACAACCGCCTCTGGGGCTCCGGGTTTCTGCCGAGCAAGCACCAGGGCGTGGCGCTGCGCTCGCAGGGCGACCCGGTGCTGTTCCTGTCCAACCCCGGCGGCGTCGACGCCGCGACGCGCCGCCGTATGCTTGACACGCTGGGCCGGCTCAACCAGAAGACCGCCGACGAGGTCGCCGACCCGGAGACGCAGGCCCGCATCGCCCAGTACGAGATGGCCTTCCGCATGCAGACCAGCGTCCCGGAACTGATGGACCTGTCGCAGGAGACGAAAGAGACCCTCGACTTGTACGGCCCGGACGTCCGCAAGCCCGGCACCTTCGCGGCGAGTTGCCTCCTCGCCCGCCGCCTCGCCGAGCGCGACGTCCGCTTCGTGCAGATCTTCCACCGCGGCTGGGACCAGCACTTCAACCTCACCACCGACCTGCCCAACCAGTGCAAGGACGTGGACCAGGGCTGCTATGCCCTCGTCACGGACCTGAAAAGGCGTGGCCTGCTCGACGACACGCTCGTCGTCTGGGGCGGCGAGTTCGGCCGCACGATCTACTCGCAGGGCAAGCTGACGCGCGACAACTACGGCCGCGACCACCACCCGCGCTGCTTCACCTGGTGGCTGGCCGGCGGCGGCATCAAGCCCGGCGTCGTCCACGGCGCGACCGACGACTTCAGCTACAACGTCGTCGAAAACCCCGTCCACATCCACGACCTGAACGCGACCCTCCTGCACTGCCTCGGCGTCGACCACCGGCGGCTGGCGTTCAAGTTCCAGGGGCTCGACGTGCGCCTGACGGGCGTCGAGGAACACGCGCCGGTGACGGGCATTCTGGCCTGACCCGGCGCCGGCGGGACGCGCCCGCGCGGCGAGACAGTTACGGAATCCGCTCATGGCCATCGCGGTCACCTGCACGTCCTGCCGCTCGACGTTTCGCGTCAACGCCGCCCACGCCGGCAAGCGCGGCCGCTGCCCCCACTGCCGCACCTTCCTCGACGTCCCGGCGGAAGACGCGCCTCCCCTGCCGCCGCCCGAGCCGGGAGCGCCCGTCGACTCCAACCGGCTCATGCGCGAGATCCTCGACGCCTTTCAAGGAAACATCGCCCCGGTGCGCGTGACGCTCGCCTACCGCGTCGGCGTCCTGCTCGTCACCGCCGCGATGCTCCTGCTGCCGCTGTTGTACCTCGGCCTCATCGCCGGCGTCGTGTTCCTGCTGTACCTCCATGTGACGATGGGGGCGGAACTCGTCGGTCACGTCCGCAGCCTCTGGGGCGTGTTGTTCCTCTACGCCGGTCCTCTCGTCGCTGGCGTCATCATGCTGTTCTTCCTCGTCAAGCCGCTCTTCGCCGGGCGGGCGCGGGCGCACAAGCTGCGCACGCTGGAGTTCGGCCAGGAGCCGCTGCTGTTCGCCCTCGTCACGCGCGTCGCCCGCGCCGTCGGGGCGCCGGAGCCGAAGCGCATCGAACTCGACTGCCAGGTGAACGCCTCGGCGAGCTTCGGCGGCGGGCTGGGGATGCTGTTCGGCCGCGAACTCGTCCTGACGATCGGCCTGCCGCTCGTCGCCGGCCTGAGCGCCCGGCAACTCGCCGGCGTCCTCGCCCACGAACTGGGGCACTTCTCCCAGGGGACCGGCATGCGCCTCAGCGGCGTCGTCCGCTCCGTCAACGCCTGGTTCTACCGCGTCGTCTACGAGCGCGACGACTGGGACGCCGCTTTGGTGAACTGGTCGGAGGAGGGGGAGCGGCTGGTGATCGTCTTCCTTTTCGCCCGCTTTTGTGTCTGGCTGACGCGCGGCGTCCTGTGGCTGTTCCTGATGACGGGGCACGCCCTGAGCTGCTTCCTGATGCGGCAGATGGAGTACGACGCCGACCGCTACGAGGCGCGTCTAGCCGGCGGCGACGCCTTCGCGGAGACGTCGCGGCGGCTGCTGGTGCTGAACCTCGCCGCCGACCACGCCCTCGGCCTCGCCGGCGAGTCCTGGTCGCGGAGTCGGCGCTTGCCCGACGACCTGTGCGCCCTCGGCGCCGCCGTCGCGGAGCATTTTCCCCCGAAGGTGCTGCGAAAAATCGAGAAGGCGATGGCGAAGGCCAAGAGCGGACTCTTCGACACGCACCCGGCCTACGGCGAGCGGCTGGCGAGCGTGCGCCGCGAGAAGGCGCCGGGCGTCTTCCGCCTCGACGGGCCGGCGACGCGCCTCTTCGCCGACTTCCCGCGCCTGGCCCGCGCCGTCACGCGCGACTTCTACAAGCAGGTCTTCGGCAAACGCACCAAGAGTGCCGAGGTCGTCCCCGTCGAGACCTTCCTGCTCAGCTCGGGGGGCGACGACGAGGAACTTTAGGGCGCCAAAAGGAACGAACCACAGAGGCACAGAGACACAGAGGGAAAACAACACAGAGAAAGGCGGGAAAAGATCAATAGGTTGGTCGGGTCTTTCTCTGTGTTGTTTTCCCTCTGTGTCTCTGTGCCTCTGCGGTTCGTTCTTTTATGATAAGGACACCACCACGCTGCGCGCCCCGACTGAACGGGCGCCGAGGTCCGGAGTCGGGAGCGATCATGCTGGACGTCCACTACATCCGCGAGAACCTGGACGCCGTGCGGGCCAATTGCGCCAACCGCGGCGTCAAGGCCGACCCCGACCGCGCCGTCCAGCTCGACGACGAGCGCAAGCGCCTCGTCCAGGAGACGCAGGTCAAGCAGCAGCGCGCCAACGAGGTCTCCAAGAAAGCCGGCCCCGAGAAGGACCCCGCGAAGAAGCAGGATCTCATCGCCGAGGGCCGTAAGCTCCGCGAGGAGGTGGCCGCCCACAACGGACAGGTGAAGCAGGTGGAGGCCGACCTGAAGGCCGTCCTGCTCGCCATCCCGAACATGACGCACCCGGACGCCCCGGTCAGCAGCGACCCGGCGGGCAACAAGGTCGTGCGGACGTGGGGCACGCCGCGACAATTTGACTTCCCGGCGAAGGACCACGTCGCGCTCGCGGAGGCGCTCGACCTGGTCGACTTCGAGGCGGGCGCCTCGGTGGCGGGGCAGAAGTTCTACTTCCTGAAGAACGAGGCGGCGCTGCTGGAGCTGGCGCTGACGCAATACGCCATGCGCACTCTGGTCGACGCCGGCTACACGCCGGTCATCACGCCGGACCTGGCGCGCGTCGAGGTGCTGGAAGGCATCGGCTTCCTCCCGCGCGACCCGAACCCGGAGACGCGCCAGGTCTACACCATCGCCGACAGCGACTTGTGCCTCATCGCGACGGCCGAGATCACGCTCGGCGGCATGCACCGCGACAAGGTGTTCGACGAGAAGGAGTTGCCGCGCAAGTACGTCGGCCTGTCGCACTGCTTCCGCACCGAGGCCGGCGCCCCCGGCCGCGACACGCGCGGGCTGTACCGCGTCCACCAGTTCACGAAGGTCGAGATGTTCGTCTTCTGCACGCCGGAGCAGAGCGAGGCGATTCACCTGGAGCTTTTGGCGATCGAGGAGCGCATCTTCCAGGGGCTCGGCCTGCCGTACCACGTCATCGACACTTGCACGGGCGATCTCGGCGGTCCGGCGTATCGCAAATACGACCTGGAGGCGTGGATGCCGGGGCGCGGCCAGGGCGGCGAGTACGGCGAAGTGACCAGCACGTCGAACTGCACCGACTTCCAGGCGCGACGCCTGGGCATTCGCTTCAAGGCGGCGGGGCAGAAGGGCACGCGCTTCGCCCACACGCTGAACGGCACCGCCGTCGCCTGCACGCGCGCCCTCCTCGCCATTCTGGAAACCTACCAGCAGGCGGACGGCTCGGTCCTCATCCCCGAGGCTCTGCGGCCGTGGGTCGGCAAGGACAAGATCGGCCCTCACAAGTAACGAGGCTGTACGCGGAAGTAATTTCATCGGCCTCCCGGCCACGTCCTTCATCTCACTCGTCGGCTTGTGGTCCGTACTCCAACGCCGTCTCTTCTCGCTCCCTATCGTCCGACCGGATGGCCCACTCCAACGCCGACCACACGGCCAAGGCGAGTAGGATCGATACCACGAACGAGTGTACGTACTTCATCTCCCTCACCCCTTCGACTTCTTCGGCCGTCCAGGCTTGGCGGGTGACTTCTCCTCCGCCGGCTTCGTGAACGCCTCACACGTCACTCCGAGGGCCTGACAGAGGGACAGCACCGTCTCCCACGTCGGCTTCGTTACGCCCTGTTCCAGCTTAGCTATCCCGAACGATTCATCCCCGCTAACTCGGCTAATCGAGGCTGTGTCAGCCCTGCCGCAACCCAACCGTACGCGAACCGAGAACGAGAGGCAAAACGAAATGGGCCGGCGACGACTGGAACTCGTCCCGGCCCGTGGCACAACCCGGAGGATCATGCAAATGTCCACCGTAACCGCTCCCGCCCCCCCGCCGTCAACGTAAGGCCCACCCCAAGCCCGCACGCTCCATTCGGCAGAGATCGCGTCGCGCTGGCGGTTTGTAAACTTTGCCTGGGGTCGTTGTAAATTGTGCGTCCTGCCTGGTTTATGATTTTGCTCTTCCTCCGTGTCGCGGGCTCTGCTATCGTCCGCCCGCTTTCGTGACGGCGACTTCCCGCGTCGCCCCGCGAAAGCATATCTGACCCACGACCGACCGAGCCGCGGCTCGATTGAGGAACGCCGCGCCGGTCCGGAGGATTCCCGCCATGCGCAAGGACGCGCTGCCGCTGCTCGCCGGTCCCGTGATCGCTCTCTTCGCCCTGCTCGGGGCGCCCAGTCGTAGCGGAGCCGAGTGACGGCCGGGCGGGATTTGTCCTCCCCCCTTTGTCGGCGGTCCGCCGACATCCTTCGCGCCGCCTTCTTTCACCCCGGTGCCGCGCGCCGCGGCTCCGGCCTTGCCTCGACCGACCGTCCGCGCCCAGGCCGCCGAGGAGCGCGACGTCCCGCCGCGGCCCGTGCGCGCCGTGTCTTCTTCCGGTCCGGTGACGCTACCCCCGCCGGAACGACTCGGCATCGGCGGCGACGGGCCGACGCCTGTCGCCGAGGTCGATTGGAACGCCGTCCACCACCGCCTGCGCGACCTGAACTCGGTCGGCTCGCAACTTCAGCGCGTGCCGGAGGGGGGCTATCGTTTCACGTTTTGGCTGCCCACGGCCCAGCCCGACCGCACTCGGCGAGTCGAGGCGCAGGCCGCGAGCGAAGGAGAAGCGGTTCGTCTCGCTCTGGCCCAGGCGGACCAGGAGGTTCGGGGCCGGTGACTGTCCCACGCGGCGCATAAGTCGGGCCGGTAGCGGCGGGAGGGGACGAGATGACCTCCCCGCCGCTACCGGCCCGGATGAAACGTCGGGCTTAGCGCATCGCCGAGCCGGGTCCGCCGCTCGTCACCGTCGTGCGGCGGAAGATAACGCCGCGCAGCCACGGCGTCGGGCCGGCGCCGGCCAGCGCCCCGCCGACGGAGGCGATCATCGAAACGACCGTCCCCAGCAGCGACCACCACGCGGTCCGCATCGCTGTGTCGCGCACCTCGGGGTCGTTGGCCACGCGCTGCACGTCGGGCAGCGTCGGCAGCGCGCCGCGGACCTGGTTGATCTGGTCCTGCGTGAAGCCGCGGTCGCGCAAGGTCTGCTCCCAGTCCGCGCTACGACCAGCGACGCCGCTGTTGGCGGCGACGTTCGCCGTGCCCAGCGCCGCCGAGAAGGTCAAGCGTATGCTGTTGAACGAGATCCAGGCGACCGCCGCGAACATCAGGCCCCAGAGTACGACGCCGTACAGCACCGCTTCCATCTTGTTTTCGCCGGCGGTGCATTGCGTCGTCACCCAGCCGCCGAGGAACAGCGCCACCAGGCCGGTCAGCGCCGCCCAGATGCCCGCCCCGGTCGCGAGGTAATTGGTGTGCGACGAGTCCGCCGCGGTCAGACCCAGGGCCGTCCCCAGGACGCTGAGCAGCACCGACACCGCCAGGGCCACGAACAGGCCGGCGAAAATCGCGCCCCAGGCCACTCGGCTGCGCACAGGCAGCACGTCTTCCGGCCGAAGAGTCGTCGTGTCCGTCATGGGAGAATCCTCCATCTTGTTGTTGAACCGCCGTCCCCGTCGGGTCGGCTTAGGAAAAAGGGCGTCGCCAAGTGTCCTTCGCGCCGCTGCGTTGGCGCGGGGGAAACCGTGGTTGAGTTGGTAAGTCGCAAATATCGTGCCCCCGCGGCGCCCGCGTTCCGACGGTGACGGTAAGGCGGGTGGCGCGGGGCGGAACGCCGCCGCCGAAGGGGAGGAATGCGGGGGCCGTGACGCAGGCGGGGGCGCGGCAAGGGCGCAAAACTGAGAAAGGAGTTGCCACGCCGTCGAATCTGCGGAAAAATAGGAGGGTGCTTACGGAACGAGCGCGTCGAAGGGGTTGTCTCACGTCCCGGCCGGGCCGGCCGCCGTCGCGGCGGTCCGCCGAAGAGACTGCCTCCCCTGCAGCGAGTCTCGATCGGCTTGCCGTCCTCCCTCCCAAGGGCGCTGAACACCGGAGCGTGCCGTCATGGCCAAGTATTGCGAAACGTGTCGCCAATCCTACCCCGACCACGAACCCGAGTGCCCGCACTGTGCCGCTCTCGTCGAGGTCGTCGCCGACGACGACCTGCTGGAAGTGGTCGAAGAACCTGCCGTCGTCGAACGGGTCGACGACGCCGACGCCCTGTCGGCGAACCTCGCGCGGACGGACTCCAGCTCGGCCATCGACCTCGGCGAGCCCGCCGTCGCCGACCTGGTCGGCGACTCGCTCGCGGGCGTCCCCGACAGCGGCGCCTCGACCGTCGCCTGGTCGTCGCTCGTCCAGGACGCGGGCGGCGAGGAAGGGGGCGCGTCCGGGGCCGCGATCGATTCGCCCTCCGACCGCGACCTCCTTCGGCATGTCACGGGCTTACACGAGCCCGACGACGTCCACCCGCTTATCGCCGGCGCGCCCCCGGCCGGCCCGCGCCACGAACCGCACCGGGCCGACGAGGCGGACGTCATCGACCTCGCCGCGGAAGCGTCGGCGGTTGACCTCGGCGCGGCTCACGCGGCCCACCTCTCTCCGCCGTCCGACCTGCGCCTGGCGGGCGACGTCCTCGACGACTCCTCGTCGGTGGACCTCGGCGCGCTGGCCGAGGCCGGGCGGGCGGCCCTCGGCGGCAAGAACCTCCGCGGCGCCGACTCCTCGGACGTGAACTTCGGGGCGCCGCCGGCACCCGGCGGGGGCGCCAGCGCTTCCGGCATCAACCTGGCGGGCCTGGCCGAAGTGACCGAGGTCCACGACGGCGCCGACGAGGAGGCGGAAGAAGTGACGGAGTTCGCCGACGTCCGTCCTCCTCACAAGACGGGCGCGGGGCACGAAGGCGACACGTCGTTCCTCGACGACCTCGAAGAAGTCGAAGCGGGCTCGGCGGTCAACCTGGGCGCGCCGGTCGGCCCCGGCGAACGGCCGTCCAGCCGCGACCTCATCGCCGAGGCGGTCGAGAGCGGCGTCGACCTCGGCGGCGAGTCCGCCTTGCCGCACCGCGCGGCGGGCGCGAAGGCGACGGACGACGACTCGGCCATCGACCTCGGTTCGGTCTTCGCGGGCGACGACCTCGCCTCGTCGCCGCGGCCGGCCGCCGGGGACGGGGCGCGGCACACGGACGTCGACCTCGGCATGGCCGGCTCGGCGTCGGGCGTCAACCTGGCCGGCGCCCCGACGACGCCGGACGATGCCGCCTCGGTCATCGACATGGAAGCCGAGGGCTTCCTGGGCCTGGGCGGCGACCTCGACCCCGGCACCGGCTCCTCGGCGGTCGACCTGGCGGGCCGGAAGAAGCGCCAACGGGGCGGCCTGCCCGAGTCGGAAGAACCGTCGGACGTCAACCTCGACGACTTCCAACCCGCGTCGTCCGGGGGCACCAGCAGCGACGTCGAGCTCGCCCGGCCGGGGAAGGGGGCCGACGCCGAGGACGTCGCGGTCGAGGCGGACGAGCTGATCGACGACGACGTGCGGCCGACGAGAAGGACGCCGGCGCGGGCGCCGGCTCTCGTCGGGGCCGGCGCCGCCGCGGGTGTCGCGAAGTCCGGCGGCGGCGCGAGGCGCTGGGTCGGCGGCGGGCTCGTCGGGGCGCTGGCGGCGACCGGGGCGTGCGTCGCCCTCTGGTCGCTCGGCGTCGAGCCGCCGAACGCGCTGCGCCTGGCGGACAAGCCGACGGCCGCGGTCACACGGCCCGGTAACGAGGGCAAAGGCGGTGCGGGTGCCGTCGCCCCGCCGGCCGCCGTCGCTCCGGCCTCGCCGACGGATTTGCTCGGCGCCGGCAACTTCGCCCAGGCCGTCGAAGCCCTCAAGGACGAGCCCGATTCGCCGGAAGTCCACGTCCAGCGCGGCTCGGCCCGCTGGCTGGGCTACCTCCAGGACCAGATGACGAAGAAGGCGCCGCTCAGCGCCGACGACGACGCCGTCAAGCTGGCACACGACGACCTCGCCAAGGCCGCCGCCGAAGGCAAGAACCCCGAAGCCGTCTTCTACCTCGGCCAGATGGAGGAGTGGACCAAGGGCGTCGCCGAGGCGCGGAAGCGCTACGAGGCCGGCTTGCGGGAGTTCCAGGACAACCCGGCGTGGAAGAAGCGTTTCCAGGCCGCGCTCGACCGCCTCGACTCGCGCGCCGGCGCGGAGCCCGGCGTCGGCCGTCGTCCGGACGACGCCCCCGACGCGGCGGCTCAGGCCCTCGTGGCGCTGCTCGTCGCCTTCCAGGTGCCCGCCGCGGACGACGAGGAAGCCGGCTACGACTTCTGGGCCGCCGTCAAGCTGGCGCGGGCCGGCAAGTACCCCGAGGCGATCAAGGCGCTCGACGAGGCCCGCAAGGTCCACGGGGAGAGGCGCTTCGCCCGCCTGCGCAAGGCGCAGAATCCGCTCAGCGACCCGACCGAGGAAATCTTCCTGCGCAGCTGCGACGAGCTGAAGGCGTACTGGCAGATGCAGGCGTCGCTCGGCGGCGCCGGAATCGCCAAGGGAGCCGACGTCGCCGACACGCTGAAGCAGCTGCGCCTCGAAGCCGACAAGGCCAAGGAGGCGCGGGCCGAAGTGGCGGCGGCGCGGAAGGACGCCGAGGCCGCGCGGACGGAGGCGAAGGGCGTCGCGGCGAAGGCCGCCGACGCCGACAAGGCCGCGACGGCGGCGCGGGCCGAGGCGAAGGCGCTCGACGACAAGCTCAAGGAAGCCGGCACTCAACTCAAGACGGCCGAGGGCCGGATCAAGGGCGTCGAAGGGCGTCTCGAAGCGGCCGGCGTCAAGGCGGACGACCCGGCGAAGGGCGTGGACCAACTTGCCGCCGCCCGCCGGGAGGCCGACCGGGTCCTCGACCAGGCCGCGGAAAAGCTCGCCGGCGCCAACTTCCTGACGAAGGGCGACCGGGCGGAGCTGGTCAAGGGGGTCGAGCGGGCCGTCGCGGTGGCGCGGTCGAAGGATCTCGCGGGCGAGCTGAAGACGTATCAAAAGGAGATTGGCGACCTCAAGGCGGCGGTGGCGGCGGCGCGTGAGGAGGCGAAGCGGGCCGACCCGAAAGCGTACCAGCGCGAGATTGACGACCTCAAAACGGCGCTGACCGCGGCCAGGGCGGCGGCGGCGAGGGTTCCCGGCGCCCCGGCGGCGACGGGGAACCCGCTGCTGGCCGAGGCGTATTACGGCGCCGGCATGCGCCACTACTGGAGCCGCCGCTACGCCGAGGCCGAGAAGGGGTTCGCGGAGGCGGCCGCGGCGGACAACCAGGACGCCCGCTACTTCTACTTCCTCGGCCTGGCCCGAGTGGAGTTGGGCAAGGCGGACGACGCTTCCGCCGACTTCGAGCGCGGCGCCCGCTTGGAGGCGGAGGGCCGTCCCGGGCGCCCCGCGATCAGCGCGGCGCTGGAGCGCGTGCAGGGCGCGGGGCGGCAGGCGGTGAACCGTTTCCGGCCCTGAGCGCGGTTTCCCCGATTTCTCCCCTCTCCCCTTTGTGGAGAGGGGAGTGTTGCGCGCCGATTGTCGGCGCCGGCGCGCCTGTCTTATAATCCCCCCGCAGCCCTTCCTCCTCCCGAGGCCCCGCGCGATGGTCAGTCAGGAACTGCTCGACATCCTCCGCTGTCCCCTCGACCCGCGGACGACGCTGGCGCTCGACGGCGACCGACTCGTCTGCACCCGCTGCGGGCCGAAGTTCCCGATCAAGGACGGTTTCCCCAAGCTGATCGCCGAGGAGGCTGAATTGCCCGCCGGCTGCTCCGGGCTGGAACAGCTGCCTTGCCAGCGCGAGCGCGCGCGCCCGAGTTGATGGAACGAGGAGTCTTCTCATGCCCCTGGTGCGCCTCGGCCGCCGCGAACTCGACGAGTACGACTTGCCGCGCGTCTGCCTGTGCTGCGGGGAGCCGGCGTCGCGCTACCAGAAAAAGGAATTCCGCTGGCACCCTCCCTGGGTCTACGCCTTCATCCTCCTCGGCCTCGCCGGCCTGCCGCTTTGGGTGCTCTTCGCCTTCCTCCTGTCGAAGCGCATGACCGTGCGCGCCCCATTGTGCGAGCGGCACAAGTGGCACTGGGCCGGGCGGACGCTGATCACCCTCGGCGTATTCCTCGGCCTGATCGCCGCCCTGTGCGGCGGAATCGCCGTGCTCTACGCGCTCGATCTTGAGGAGGACAAGATTTCCCTCGTGGTGGCCGGGTTCGCGCTCGTCCTGACCGCCTGGGTCGTGCTGGCCGTGGTGCTTCAGTTGTCGGGCGTCCGCCCCGCGGAGATCACCGACCGCGGCATCACGCTCACCGGCGTTTCGGAGCGGTTCGCCGACGCGGTGGAGAGGGCGGGAGACGGCGACGAAGACGACGAGGACGAGGACGACCGCCCGCGCCGCCGCGCGCCGGCGAAGGACGACGGCTCCTACAAGCGTGACGACGGACGCATCTGGCCCCCCCGGCGCGACGACGAGGACGACCGATGACGACCCCCCACCGCCTGTACGTCGGCACCATCGGCGAGGGCCTGTGGCGCAGCGCCGACGGCGGCGCCCGCTTCGCCCGCGATTACGACGGCCTGTTCGTCGAGTGTCACGTCCGCGCCCTCACCGTCGACCCGCGCGACGACCGCGTCCTCTACCTGGGCAGCGAACTCGGCCTGTTCCGCAGCGACGACGGCGCCGCGACCTGGCGGCGCGTCGACGCGCCGTTCGACGGCTCGCAGGTCTGGTCGATCCTGCTCCTGCCGCACGACCCCGACGTGATCCTGGTCGGCACCTGCCCGTCGCGCCTGTTTCGCTCGGCCGACGCCGGCCGCACCTGGGAGGAGGGGCGGGCGAGCATCCGGCAGGACTGCCCGCGCATCATGCACACGCGCGTCACCGTGCTGGCGGCCGACCCCGGCGACCCGACGACGGTCTGGGCGGGCGTCGAGATCGACGGGCTGCGCCGCAGCCGCGACCAGGGCCGCACCTGGGAAAAGGTCGGCACGGGACTCAGCTCGCAGGACATCCACGGCCTGGCGCTGATCCCGCGCGCCGGTCGGCCGACGCGCCTGCTGGCGAGCACCAACAACGACATGAACGCGAGCGACGACGGCGGCGAGACGTGGTGGCCGCTCGGCGTCGGCGACCGGCTGCCGTGGCCTTACTGTCGCGGCCTGGCGCAGGCCCGCGGGAACCCGGAGATCGTCTATCTCGGTAACGGCGACGGCCCGCCGGGGACGGTCGGTGCCGTGGCGCTGTCGGCCGATGGCGGGACGACCTGGCGCGAGGCGGCCATGCCGGGGCGCGCCAACAGCACGCTGTGGAATTTCGCCACGCACCCGTCGGACCCACAACTCGTCTACGCCAGCAGCGTCAGCGGCGAGGTGTACCGCTCGACCGACGGCGGTTCGGCGTGGGCTCGGCTGCCGCGCGTGTTCGGCGAGATTCGGGCGCTGGCGTGGACGCCGGCGTTGGCGTGAGGCGCCAGGCAACTATATAATTTCTCAGGATTATATAGTTACTATACACTTGCCTGACACTCCTATGCGCCAGCCGCCGAAGCCGCCGCGACTGACGACGGACGCTATCCGCAAGGCCGTCACGAACCTGTCCCGCCCGGAAGTTCAGCGGTACGTCGCGGAAGCCAACGCGGAGTATTTTCACTGGGAGAAGCTACGCCATCGGCCGACGCCCGAGGGATTAACGCCGGAGGAAGGCTGGCAGGTCGTCAAGCTGAGCCGGACAGGACAGAAACGAATTCTGCCCCTGGAAGATGAACGGGGACGTGCCTTTACTTACTGGCTACCCAATCCGGCGCTGGAGATCCTGCACGAGGTTGATCGCTGGGGCGGCACGACCCTCGCCGTGGCGGACGGCACCGGCCCGATGCTGGACGCGATGCGCGAGCGGGTGGTCGTCAGCTCGCTCATGGAAGAGGCGATCGCGACGAGCCAGATCGAGGGCGCGGTCACGACGCGGAAGGCGGCGAAGGAGATGCTGCGGACCCAGCGCAAGCCGCGCGACCGCAGCGAGCAGATGGTCGTCAACAGCTACCGCACGATCCAGATGTTGCGACAGCGACTCGACCGTCCTCTCTCCCTCGACTTCCTCTTCGAGGTCCAGGAGAGCATGACGCGCGGGACGCTGGACGACCCGGCGGGCGTGGGACGGTTACGCACCGCCGCGGACAACGTCCACATCGTGGACGTGCGCGACGACGAGGTCGTCTTCGTCCCGCCGCCGGCGGAACACCTGCCCCGGCGCCTGGCACGGCTCGTCGACTTCGCCAACGCGGCTTCGGAAAAGAACTCGTTCATTCCCCCTTTGGCCAAGGCCGCCGTCCTCCACTTCTGGCTCGCCTACGAACACCCGTTCGTCGACGGCAACGGCCGCACGGCGCGGGCGCTGCTGTACTGGTTCATGCTGAAGAGCGGCTACTGGCTTTTTGAATTCCTGACGGTGTCGCGCGTCATCGTCGCCGCCTCTTCCCAGTATTACCGCTCGTTCCTGTACAGCGAACACGACGACAACGACCTCACTTACTCTCTTATTTATCAGCTGAAGGCGACGCGGCTCGCCCTGACGAATCTGCGGGAGTACCTGGCGAAAAAGCAGGCGGAACAGCGGCACGCGGCCGCGGCCCTGCGCCGCTTCCCCGACCTCAACCCCCGGCAGCGCGCCCTGATCGACCACGCCCTCCGCGACCCGGCGCAAGTCTACACCTTCTTGTCGCACCAGACTTCGCACGGGATCACCAACGCCACGCGCGAACAGACCTTCTGGGCCTGCTGGAGCGCGGGTTGCTGACGGAAACCCGCGAGGGCCGGCGGCGCGGCTTCCTCGCCGTTGAAGATCTCGCGGAAAGACTGAATCCGGGTGGCAAACATCCGAAGGGGGGCGAGGGCCGTAAGACGTAACGGGGCCGCGAGAGACTCGCGAACGAGTCTCCCGCGGCCCCGTTGCTCGCGTGCGGTCGCGTCACGGCTTGATGGGCGGTATCGGCGGCAGCGGTACGGCCGGGACGTCGGACGTCGACAGCGGCGGGCTCTCGAATTTCTTCTCCGCCGACAGCGCCGGCGGCGTCACGGCCGACGCGCCGGCCGGCACGGGCGGCGGCGGCATCAGAACCGGAGCCTCGTCCTTGACGGGAAGAGCCGGCGGCGACGGGACCGGCGTCACGGTCACTCCGGAGGGCGCCGGAATTTCGGGGACGCGCGTCATGCCGGACGGCGTCGGCGCCGACGGCACCTTCAGCGGCTCGGGAACGACGACAGGTGAGCGCGTGAGACTGGGGTCGGTGGTGCGTGAGACCGGGGCGACGCTGCCCGGCTCGTCGCCGCCCGGCGCGATCATGGAGCGGTTGCCGGCGCCGACGCTGCCCGGATAGGGCGTGTCGCGGAAGCTACTGTCGGACTTCGTGGCCAGGCCGCGCGGGGCCATGCCGTCGGAGGCTGGCGGCGTGGTCACGGGAGGCGCGGCCATGTTACTCGCCGGGCGGACGCTGTTGTAAGGCGAGCCCGTCGCCGCGGCCGCCGTCTGGTTGCGCGGCGGATCCTTCCACGCCGGGGTGGTCGCGCCGGCGCCGCCCGCGACTGCCGGCGTGGTTTCCTTTTTGCTGCTGCAACCGGGACACCAGCTGCGCGTGCATCCGGTCAGCGCCACGCTGGTCAGACACACGCCGACCCATCCGATGAAGGGCATCCTGCCCATGACATATCCCCCTACCCCGCGAAGCGAGTCCCTTCGCCGCGCCCCAGTCTCGGCGCACCCGGCCGCCGCCGCCCTCCTGGCCTGGTCGGTTCGGCCGGCTCTCAAAGTGGGCGGGACTGTACTGACCGGGCCGGGGCGGGTCAAGACGAGTCGTTCCGGGGGTGCGCGAGTACGCGACCCCCGGCTTTGATATGTAACCCCTTCGGGGTAGGACTGGGGGCATTTTACCCCGAAGGGGTTACATATCAAAGC
>JBBROG010000041.1:0-40581 GCA_038229635.1 Gemmatales bacterium | reverse complement strand
GAGGCGCGGGCGCGAAACCGCAAGCGGGGGACGGCGCGAAATTTCACGCGCCCCCTCGACCCGTCCCTTTTCCCGCGTCTCTTGCCACCCTCTTTCTCGCGGGAAGTCTCCGCCCCCAGGCGGAAAAAATGCTAGACACTCCTAGTCGGAAGAAGAATTGATCCCTCGGGCGCAAGGGCAGGACGCTCTCCCGAGGCGACTCTTGACTCCTCCCCTGAGAGGGCGTTCGGCGTGAAGTTGAGTGTCAAGTTCGGCGGGGCCGCGCTGGCGGCGCTGACGCCGACTCTCGCGGGCGCCGCGCTGTTCCTCGCGGAACCCGGCCCCCGCCTTCGTGTTCTTACCGGCGCCGGCGCCGTCGCCCTGCTCCTCGCCGGGGTCGTCACCCTGCTCTTCCACCGGCTCGTCACGCGCCGCCTCCGCCTCGCCCTGAACGTCCTGGCAAGTCGCGCCCCCGAGGCCGTCGTCTCCCTCGCGGGCGCGGCGGGGGACGAGGTCGGCGCTCTTGGGACCGCCATTTCCCGCCTCACGGAAGCGCTGCGCCAGGCCCGCGCCCGCCTCGAAGACCGCGTCGTCGTCTGCGCCGCCGACCGCATCGAGGCCCACCGCGCCCTCGCCGCCCAGATCGCCCACCTGGAAACCACCGTGCGCCGCCTGCGCGAGAGCGAGGCCCGCTCGGCGGCGATTCTCGCGGCGGCCCCCGACGCCATTCTCACCGTCGACCACAACAACCGCGTCCGCGAGATCAACCCCGCCGCGGAGCGGATGCTCGGTCGTCCGCGTAACGAGATCCTCGAACGCGACTTCAGCGAATTGCTCTTCCCCGCCGGCCACCGCGACGACCTGGCCCGGGCGCTCGCGACGGGGCACGGCCCGATCATGGACCGCCTCATCGAGGTCACCGCCCTGCGCGGCGACAGTTCCTCCTTCCCCGGCGAGTTGACCGTCACCACCGTCCCCTGCGCCGGCCTGCCGCTGTTCACCGCCTTCCTGCGCGACGTCACCGCCCGCCAGCGCGCCGACGAGGTGCTGCGCGAGAGCGAGGACCGCTTCCGCACCATGGCCGACAGCGCCCCGGTCCTGATCTGGATGTCGGGCCCCGACGGCCTGTGTACCTACGTCAACCAGGGCTGGCTCAACTTCACCGGCCGCGGCCACGCCGACGAGGCCGGCATGGGCTGGGCCGCCGGCGTCCACCCGCAGGACACGGAGCGCTGCCTGTCGGCCTACCGCGAGGCGCTCGACGCCCGCCGCCCCTTCGAGATGGAGTACCGCCTGCGCCGCGCCGACGGCGATTACCGCTGGGTCTTCGCCCGCGGCACGCCGCGCTTCCTGCCCGACGGCACCTTCGCCGGCACCATCGGCTCGGTCATGGACATCACGGACCGCCGAAAAGCCGAAGCCGAACTGCGCCGCGCCAAGGAGACCGCCGAGGCCGCCAGCCGCTCCAAGAGCGAATTCCTGGCGAACATGAGCCACGAGATCCGCACGCCGATGAACGGCATCATGGGCATGACCGAACTGGCCCTCGACACCGACCTCACCGCCGAGCAGCGCGACTACCTGCAAACCGTGCGCGGCTCGGCCGAGGCGCTGCTGACGGTCCTCAACGACATCCTCGACTTCTCCAAGATCGAGGCCGGCAAGCTCGACCTCGACCTCATCGACTTCCGCCTCCGCGACTGCCTCGGCGAGACGCTCAAGACGCTCTCCTTCCGCGCCCGCGCCAAGGGGCTGGGATTGGGCTTCGACGTCGACCCCGCGGTGCCCGACGACCTCGTCGGCGACCCCGGACGGCTGCGCCAGGTGATCGTTAATCTCGTCGGCAACGCCGTCAAGTTCACCGAGCGGGGCGAGGTCGTCGTCCGCGCCGGCGTCGAGGGGCGCGAGGACGGGCAGGTCCGACTGCACGTCGCCGTGGCGGACACCGGCGTCGGCATTCCGCCCGACAAGCTCGCCTCGATCTTCGAGCCGTTCGAGCAGGCCGACGGCAGCACGACGCGCAAGTACGGCGGCACCGGCCTGGGGCTCACCATCTCGTCGCGCCTGGTCCACATGATGGGCGGCGAGATGTGGGTCGAGAGCGAGGCGGGCCGGGGGAGCACGTTTCACTTCGTCGTGCGGCTCGGGCTGGCGGCGGGGCCGCGGGCGGCGCCGGCGGAGTCGCCCCACGAGCCGTCGGGGGCAAGCGCCGTCAAGCCGCCGCGGCCGCTGCGCCTGCTCGTGGCGGAGGACAACGCCGTCAACCAGAAGCTGATCGTCCGCCTCCTCGAAAAGGAAGGCCACGCGGTCGTCCTGGCCCACAACGGCCGCGAGGCGCTGGAGGCGCTGGACCGCGAGGCGTTCGACCTTGTGCTGATGGACGTGCAGATGCCCGTGATGGGCGGGTTCGAGGCGGTCGGCCGCATCCGCGCGAGCGAGTGCGCGCGGGGCGGGCGGCGCCTGCCCATCATCGCCCTGACCGCCCACGCCATGAAGGGCGACCGCGAGCGCTGTCTCGAAGCCGGCATGGACGACTATGTGACCAAACCCGTGCAATCCAAGGAACTTTTCCGAGTCATGGCTGAACTTATTTCCTCGTCCTCTCCCGCCCCCGCCCCCCGGCCGAGCGCCGACGGCCCGCCGTTCGACGAGGCCGTCCTCATGGAGCAGGTCGGCGGCGACGCCGAGCTGATGCGCGAGATCGTCGACCTGTTCCTCGCCGACGCGCCGCGCCTCCTCGACGAGCTGCGCGCCGCGGTCGCCGCCGGGGACGCCGGCCTGCTGAAGCGGGCGGCGCACACCATCAAGGGCTCCGCCAGCAACTTCGGCGCCCGCGAGGTGGTCGAGGTCGCGGCGGCCCTGGAGGCGATGGGCCGCGACGGCGATCTGGCGCGTGCGGAAGCGACGCGCGACCGCCTCGAAGGCGCCCTGCGCCGCCTTGAAGAAGGGCTGACGCAACTCGTCGGCGCCCCCGCGTGAGGCGACTCCGCGGATAGCATTTAAGGAGTGTCTTTCATGACCGTTTTATGCGCGCCCGAAGCCGCCCTGGACCCGGCGCCCGCGCCGGCCGAGCCCGCCGCCGCCGAAAGCGCCGTCCTCGTCGTGGACGACTCGCCGGTCGACCGCCGCATCGCCGGCGCCCTGGTCGTGAAGGGGACCGGCCGCCGCGTGGTGTACGCCGCCCACGGCGCCGAGGCGATGGAAGTCCTGGCCCACGAGAAGGTCGGCGCCGTCCTCACCGACATGCAAATGCCGGAGATGAACGGCCTGGAACTGGTGGAAAACATCCGCGCCAGCTACCCGCTGGTGCCGGTCGTCCTCATGACCGCCTTCGGCAGCGAGGAGCTGGCGATCAAGGCGCTCCAGTGCGGGGCGAGCAACTACGTCCCGAAGAAGCTCCTCAGCAAGGAACTCGCAGAAACGCTCAACCGGATCCTGACGGCCGCGAAGACGAGCCAGCGCCAACAGCGGGTGCAGAAGTGCATCACCGACCTGGAAGTGCGCTACGCCCTGGAGAACGACCCCGCCCTGGTGCCGCCGCTGGTGGCGGCGCTGCAGGAGCAGGTCGGCCAACTCGGGCTGTGCGACGACACGGCGAAGATCCGCGTCGGCGTGGCGCTGGAGGAGTCGCTGCTGAACGGGCTGTACCACGGCAACCTGGAAGTGTCGTCCGAGCTGCGCCAGGACGACGGCGACGCCTTCACCGAACTGGCCCGGCGGCGCCGCGACGAGGAGCCGTTCGCGGCGCGGCGGCTGTGGGTGACGGCGAAACTGTCGCGCACCGAGGCG
The DNA here is from genome assembly GCA_038229635.1 of Gemmatales bacterium. Taxonomy (GTDB): domain Bacteria; phylum Planctomycetota; class Planctomycetia; order Gemmatales; family Gemmataceae; genus DATFNV01. The sequence continues at coordinate 36,813 of JBBROG010000041.1, read as the reverse complement.
ATCTTCGTTATCCGCGACGAGGGCAACGGCTTCGACCCGTCGAAGCTGCCCGACCCGACCGACCCGGCGAACCTGGGGCGCATCGGCGGCCGCGGCCTGCTGCTGATCCGCACCTTCATGGACGACGTGCGCTTCAACGACAAGGGGAACGAGATCACGCTCGTCAAGCGGCGCGACGGCAAGGGGAAGAAGAAAAGATAGCCGCTTGCGGCTTCGCACTCTGCGAAGCCGCAAGCGGCCCGTTAAACGGCCTCCAGGACCAGACACGTGTTGCTGCCGCCGAAGCCGAACGAGTTCGACACGGCGACGCGCACGGCTTGCGGCCGCGCCTCGTTGGGGACGTGGCACAGCGGGCATTCCGGGTCCGGGTCGTGTAGATTGATCGTCGGCGGCAGCGCCCCGCGCTCCATCGCCACCAGGCACGCCAGCGCCTCGACCGCCGCCGCCGCCGTCAGCAGGTGGCCCGTCATGCTCTTGGTCGAGCTGACCGGCACCGAGCGCACCGCCTCGCCGAAGACGCCTTGTAACACGTTCGCCTCGGCGGCGTCGCCGACCGGCGTGCTGGTCGCGTGGGCGTTGACGTAGTCCACGTCCTCGGGGGCCACGCCGGCGTCGGCCAGCGCCTGACGCATCGCCTCGCGGGCGGGCGCCGGGTCGGGGCTCGGAATCACCATGTTATGGGCGTCGCTGCTGGCGCCGCAGCCGGCGACGCGGCCGTAGACCCGCGCCGACCGCCGCCGGGCGCTCGCCGCCGACTCCAGGACGAACATGGCGCCGCCCTCGGACATGACGAAGCCGTCGCGGCCTTTGTCGAAGGGGCGCGACGCCGCCGTCGGCTCGCTGTTGCGCCGCGACAGCGCCCGCAGGTTGCCGAAGCCGGCCAGCGACATCGGCGTCACCGCCACGTCGCACGCGCCCGCCAGGCAGACGTCGACCCAGCCCAGTTCCAGCCAGCGCCGCGCCTGCGCCAGGGCGTAGTTGCCGCTGGCGCACGCCGCCGACACGCTCGCCGCCGGCCCGCTGATGTTCAGCTTGCGCCGGGCGACGCTCACCAGCGGCTCCTCGTCGGGGCGCGGCTCCAGGACGAGGGTGCCGCCGCGCCGGGAGTCGTCCTCCCAGAGTTCGAGCCACTCGGCGCCGACGCCGAGGACGAGGCCGACGCGGGCGCTCTCGCGCCGCTCCCACCAGCCGGCGTCGCGCAGTGCCGACGTGCAGCACCAAAGCGTGAGCCGTTCGAGGGGGTGCAGCCGGGCGAAGGCGTCGGGGTCGTGGCCCGGCGGGCAGGGGATCGGGTCGAACAGCCCGGCGATCTGGCAGGGGTGTTCGGCGACGTCGAAGCGGGTCACGCGGCTCACGCCCGAGCGGCCCGCCAATAAGTTATCCGCGAAGGTGTCGTAGTCCGCCCCGAGGGGGGTGGCCGCGCCGACACCGGTGATCCAGACCTCAGTTTCACGGCTCACGCCTGTATCTCCGCTCCGGCCCCGACCGGATTCGTTGCCGCGCCGTTCGCCCGCGCGGCGGACCCACCCCCCCGCGGGCCCGCTCCGTTGGGCGCCGCCTTCCGCTCCAGTTCGATGCGGCCGCCGAAGGGCAGCCGCCACACGATCGCCGTCGGCGGCGCGTCCGGCCCCGCCAGCACTTGCACAAGCGACTCGAAGCTCAGCAGCCCCCTGGCCGCGCCGCCCTCGGCGCGACTCGCCGCGTGCGCCTCGTCCCCCGCCGGCACCACACGCACGCACAGGCGGGCCGAGCCGCCGGCCGACGCCGTCAGCGCCAGTGCGAGGCCGGTGCAGACGCAGCCGGGCGAGAGGAACTGTCCCTGCGGGTCGAGCGTCGGCTCGGGGTGCCAGCGCGTCAGCACGAGCCAGACGCCGGGGACGCGCCCGCCGTCGAGCAGGGCCGAGGCCGCGAGCAGCCCGTCGACTGCGCCGCCGGGACCGCCGCCGGCGCCGAAATTCGGCCCGCGAATCTTCAGGGCCTGGCTGACGGTGCCGGAGAGGGAGTGCAGGGAGCGGTGCGGGATGAGGTGCGGCGAGATGCCCCAGGCGCCCTCCGCGCGGAAGCGGTGGAAGGCGGGCGCGAAGGCCGAGCGGCCCATCAGGCACGAGGCGGCGACGACGCCCCAGTCGCGCAGCGCGGGCGCGGCGAGGCCGGCGCCGCGCATCGCCCGCGCGACGGCGGCGAGGCCGAGGACGGTTTGGTCGTCGACGTGCTTGAAGAAGGCGGCCGGCAGCGGCTCGGCGCCGGGCGGGTCGAGGCCCTTCCTCAAGTCCGGGAGTGTTTCGGGGGTCGCCTGGACGACGCCGGAGCCGGCGAGGTCGCAGGTGACGGCCGTGCGCGACGGCGGGCCGGCGGAGGGTTGAATCGACTTCACGCGCCACGAATCCTTTCCGGCTTCACGCTCCCCTCTGGTCAGGGGCGGGGAGGATACGTTCGATCCGCGGCCGCTGTCGCCATCCTGGCGCCGGCGGACAGCAGCGGGAGGCTGGACCGTCCCGCGCAATCAGATACCCGAAAGTCGCCCGCGCTGTCAACGCCGGATCGCGGCGTTTCCCGTCCCCACTCCCCCCCGCCGAGCCGGCGACGTGTCTCCTACCGCCCCGTCGCGTGTCGCGGTACAATGACCCCTCTCGCCAGCGCCCGCGCCGTGATCCCTCCGCGCTCCTCCCCCCGACAGGAAGGGCTTGACATGCTCGCGCCAAACGCCTCCTTCGCCCTGCGCCTCCTCGTCCCCGCCCTCGGGCTGCTGACCCTCGGCAGACTCCTTGCCGCCCCCGGCGCCACGCCCCCCGTCGCCCCGGTCGACTTCGACCGCGAGATCCTTCCTCTCCTCGCCGACAACTGCTTCGCCTGCCACGGCCCCGACGAGAAGGCGCGCAAGGCCAAACTGCGCCTCGACACCAAGGCCGGCGCCCTCGCCAAGGCCGGCGTCCTCGTCCCCGGCAGCGCCGCCGCCAGCGCCCTCGTCGAGCGCATCCTCGCCGAGGACGACACGCGCATGCCGCCGGCCAAGACCGGCAAGCGGTTGACCCCTGAGCAGATCGCCAAGCTCCGCGCCTGGGTCGATCAGGGGGCGACGTGGTCGCGCCACTGGGCCTTCGTCCCCCCGCGACGCCCGGCGCCGCCCGCCGTCAAGGGCCGGGCGCAGGTGCGCAACGCCATCGACCCCTTCGTCTTCGCCCGCCTGGAGCGCGAGGGCCTGACAGCGTCGCCGGAGGCCGATCGGGTGACGCTGATCCGCCGCGTCACCCTCGACCTGACCGGCCTGCCGCCGACGCCCGCCGAAGTCGACGCCTTCCTCGCCGACGGCCGCGCCGACGCCTACGAGCGCCTCGTCGACCGCCTGCTCGCCTCGCCGCGCTACGGCGAGCGCATGGCGCTGGAGTGGCTCGACGCCGCCCGCTTCGCCGACACGCACGGCTACCACATCGACGCCGGTCGCGACATGACGCGCTGGCGCGACTGGGTCATCGGCGCCTTCAACGACAACGTGCCGTTCGACCGCTTCACCGTCGAGCAGCTGGCCGGCGACCTGCTGCCGAACGCGACTGTGGCGCAGAAGATCGCCAGCGGCTTCCACCGCAATCACATGATCAATTTCGAGGGCGGGGCCATCCCCGAGGAGTACCACGCCGCCTACATCATCGACCGCGTCAACACCACCGCGACCGTCTGGCTCGGCCTGACCCTCGGCTGCGCCCAGTGTCACGACCACAAATACGATCCCCTGACGCAGAAGGACTACTACCAGTTCTTCGCCTTCTTCCACAACGTGCCGGAGAACGGCCTCGACGGCTCCAAGGGCAACGCGGCGCCGCTGCTGAAGACGCCGTCGCCCGCCCAGCGAACCCGCCTCGACCGCCTCGGGGCCGACGTCAAGGAGCTGGAACAGCGCCTCGCCGGGCCGCCGGCCGGCGTCAAAGCCGAGGGCAAGCAGCTGCGCGCCCGCCTGACGAAACTGCGTCAGGAGCAGGCCGAGATCGAGCGCGCGACCCCGACCGCGATGGTGATGCAGGAGATGGCGGCGCCGCGGGCCACGTACCTCCTTCTGCGCGGGCAATACGACAAGAAAGGCGAGAAGGTCGTCGCCGCCACGCCGGCCGCGCTGCCGCCGCTGCCGAAGGGCGCCGCGTCGAACCGCCTCGGCCTGGCGCGCTGGCTGGTCGACCCGGCGAACCCGCTCACGCCGCGCGTGATCGTCAACCGCTACTGGCAGACGTACTTCGGCACCGGCCTGGTAAAGACCGCCGAGGACTTCGGCACCCAGGGCGAGCGGGCGAGCCACCCCGAGCTGCTCGACTGGTTGGCGGCGGAGTTCGTCGCGTCGGGCTGGGACGTCAAGGCGATGCAGCGGCTCCTCGTGACCAGCGCCGCCTACCGGCAGTCGGCCAAGGTCGACCCGCGCGCGTCGGCGAAGGATCCGGAGAATCGGCTGCTGGCGCGGGCGTCGCGCCTGCGCCTCCCGGCGGAATTCATCCGCGACCAGGCGCTGGCCGTGAGCGGGCTGCTCGACGGCGAGGTCGGCGGCAAGAGCGTGTCGCCGTACCAGCCCGCCGGGATCTGGGAGGAACTGTCCTTCCGCGCCGATTTCCGCAACTGGACGGCGCAGACCTACGTGCAGGACCACGGCAAGGACCTGTACCGCCGCGGCATGTACACCTTCTGGAAGCGCACGGTGCCGCCGCCGACGCTGGTGACGTTCGACGCCCCGGATTGTGAGACCTGCACGGTGCGCCGGCCGCGCACCAACACGCCGCTCCAGGCACTCATCCTCATGAACGATCCGACGTATGTGGAAGCGGCGCGGAAGCTGGCGGAGCGGATGATGACCGAAGGCGGCACGACGGCCGAGGAGAGGATCGCGTTCGGCTTCCGCCTGGCGACGGCGCGGCGGCCGTCGGGGCGCGAGGTCGAGGTGCTGCGCCAGGTGTACGAGCGGCAGTTGGCGGCGTATCGCAAGGACGCGGCGGCGGCGACGAAGCTGCTGTCGGTCGGCGAGTCGCCGCGCGACGCGAAGTGGGACGCGGCCGAGTTGGCGGCGTGGGCGATGGTCGGCGGCGTTATTCTCAACCTCGATGAGACGGTGACGCGGGGGTAGCCTGACGGAACCCGCGTCTCACGGGTCGTGAGCGCCCTCGGCGGCCGGCGGAGGCGGAGATTCCAGAGCGCGGATTTTCTGAAGGATTTCCAACAACTCCTTGGCGGGCACGACGCCCATGACGCGCCGAATGCTGTCGTGCCGAAGTTCCTCCGGCCAGCCGCATACCGCGACGGACGGCTTCTTCAACCCGGTGCGGGGATGTCCCTGCCGGTCCCAAGGGAGTTTGACGCAATCGTCCGGTAAAGGGAGTGAAAACGTTCCCGTAATGGCAATCCCGAAGAAAGGTTGGTCTTCTCGGATTTCTTCGGTCTCCGTCACGATGACCAGGGGGCGCGTCTTGGGATTCCTTCCCTGAGGGTCGAGAACCTCCGCCAAAACGATTTGACCGCGGGCGAACGAAGACACGGCGAAACTCCGACCTCGGTTTCAGAACAGGTTCTCGTCGGTGTCGTACCAACTCTGGGGAGGCTTGTGCCTTGACGCGATCACTTTAAGGGTTTCGTTGGACAGCCGGAACGCGGCGACCTTCTCGGCGGCGGCGCTTTCTTCCAAGTCCTCGGACATGGCGCCCCCGCCCCACGCCATACCGCCTTCCGGCGCCTTGATTTCGACACGAAAAGGGAGAGACGCTAACTCCTCGGCGTCCACGAAGAAGTGGACGGTGTGATCGCCTTCCACGGACAGGGGGAGGTTGACGAGGTTCATCACGCACGTTACGGCGACATGTTCCGAATTCGCGAGCGGGCCGGCGACGGGGGCCATCGAGGACCGGACTTCCCCCGGAAGTTCTCCGCCTTCGGGGCCGGTCACCACGAGCCGGAGGAGGTGCTTCACTCGGGTTTCCGCGTGCGTGACCTCGACACGAACCACGACCCCCAGGAGCGGCCAGGCCGCCGGGAGGCTAGAAACATCAGCGGCGTTGATCCCACCCCCGTGGACCGAAAAAGTCCCATCGGGCGCCATGTCGGCGTACTTTGCCAGAAGAGCGTAGGCCAGTTTCATAACTCGTCCGAGGGCTGCCGAACATACGGTCTTCGTCCTAAAGGTTCCCGAACCTGATTATGAGGTCGGTCATCGCGCGGGTCAAGGCGGCCCGCGACAGCCCATCAAAATCTCGCGTATCAACGACTCCGCCCGCGGGAGATAAGAAGGGAGAGACGCCCGTCGCCCCGCGAGGGATCCGGATGGCACGAACCAGTCGACTCCTCAGCCACCTCCGCCGGGCCGTGTCGCGCGAAGGCGCCGCCGGCCTGACGGATGGACAACTCCTGGAGGCGTTCCTCCGCCGCCGCGAGGAGGCCGCCTTCGAGGCGCTCCTCGGCCGCCACGGGCCGATGGTCTGGGCGGTCTGCCGCCGCGTCCTCCAAAACCGCGAGGACGCCGAGGACGCCTTTCAAGCCACCTTCCTCGTCCTCGTCCGCAAAGGGGCGACGGTCGTACCGCGCGACCGGGTCGGCAACTGGCTCTACGGCGTCGCCTACAACGTCGCCCTCAAGGCGCGGGCCGGGCGCGCCGCGCGGCTCGAGCGCGAAAGAAAGGCCGCCGCGATGAGGACGCAACACGCGCCGGCGGAGGAGCAAACGGACGCGGATTTGCTCTCGCTGTTGGATCAAGAACTGAGCCGCCTGCCCGACACGTATCGGACGGCCATCGTGCTGTGCGACCTGGAGGGGAGTACGCGCAAGGAGGCGGCGCGTCGGCTCGGCTGGCCCGAGGGGACCGTCGCCGGGCGGCTGGCGCGGGCGCGGGCGCTGCTCGCCCGACGGCTGACGCGGCGCGGCGCGGTCGTCTCCGGCGGCGCCCTGGCGGCGGCGCTCGCGGAGTCCGCGGCCGGAGCCGCCGTTCCGCCGCTGCTCGTGGCGTCCGTACAGCGGACGGCCCTTTCCCTCGCCGCCGGAGAGACGGCTGCCGCCCTGGTAACGCCCGAGGTTCACGCCCTCATGGAAGGAGTCTGCAAGACCATGCTCGTCAGCAAAATCAAAGCGATGACGGCTCTCGCGGGCGTCGTCGTCGCCGTCGGCCTCGGCCTGGGAGGCGCCGGCTTGATTCCCGTCCTGCCCGGCCGGGGAGGCGACGCCTTCGGGGCGGCTCCGCCCGCGGAGGACAAGGAGGAGGCGCGGAGTCCGTCGAAGCCGGACGAGAAGCCGGCCCCGGAGGTCGCGGACAAGGAGTTGGTGCGGCTCGTGGGGACGTGGAAAGTTCTCGCGGGCACGGCCGGCAGCCGCGCGCTGACTCCGGCGGAACTGCGCGGGTATCACCTCGCCCTCGACGGCGAGGGGACGCTGAGCTTCCAGAAGATCGGCATGGCCGGCCGCAAGCAGTTCGCCGTCGAGGTCGACCCGCGCAAAGACCCGAAGCAGATGAACCTTTACCCGATCGGCGCCGACGAGGACAAGTGCGTCCGCGCCGTCTACCAACTCGATAAGGATTCTCTCCAGATCGCCTGGTACGACGCGCTCGACCGCCGCCAGCCGCCGCCGCGCGTGGCGAACCCCGGCGAGTCGGCCGGCCGCACCCTGGCTCTGACCCGCGTACACGACGCGAAGGCGAACCCGCCGGGCGAGAAGGCCAAGGTCGCCGCGCCGGCGGCGCCCCCGGCCCCGAACAAGGAATTCACGAAGCGCTTCGCGGGGACGTGGAAAGTCGACGCCGCGTTCGCCGTCGACAAGCCGGTGACGGCGTGGGAGCGGCACGGCTACCGCTTCGACTTCGGGCAGGACGGCGGCCTGAATCTTTCAGGGACGACTCTGGCGGGCCGTCAGAGATTCACCTGCGAAATCGACACGACGCGAACGCCGCGGGAACTGGTCCTCACTCCGGATAACGACAAGGAGAAGCGAGTCCGCGTGGCCTACGAGTTCCGCGGCGCCCAACTCGCCCTCGCCTGGTACGACGCGCCGGATCGCCCGCAGCCGCCGCGCCAGGTGGACAAGGAGAAGGACCCGGAAGCGCGCTATATCCTGCTGTCGCGCCAGGGCGCGCGGGCGGAGGGCGGCGACGCGCCGGCGGGCCTCGCCGTGGCGCCGGAGGCGGAGAACATCGTCGCGTCGCGACTGGAGGGGACATGGCGCTTCGACGCAGCCCTGGACAAGCTCCTGGCGACTGCGCGGGCGGCGGCCGACGTCCGTGTGACCTTCAAGAGCGACCCGTCCGTGGCCCAGCGAATCCCGCTCCGGCACCGCGAGTGGCTTGAAGGGAAGCGCATCCTCCTCGCGGGGGTCGTGACCGCCGTCGAACCGAAAGAGAGGATGTGGTACCGCTTCGTCCTGATCGAGCACGCCGGCAATTCCGTCTGCGTCTTGTTCGGGGAGAAGGGGGACGACGTCTGGGCGGAGGAGCGTCTTTGCACACTGATGCTGGCACCCGGTAAGGAACAAAAGGACGACTTGCTTTTCCTTGTCGACGGCTCGCCCACCGGGACAATTCCCTTCCGGCGCGCGGCGCCGAAGCTGGACGATTGACGAGGCGGCCGCTTGCGGTTTCGCGCCCGCGCCTCCGTGGCGCGGGCGCGAAACCGCAAGCGAGGTGCGAAGCCGCAAGCGGGGGCGCGCGAAAAAATGTGAACTCTCTTCTTGACATTTCAGACAACCTGTCTTAATCTCGATGGTCATGGGCATCTCGGCCGAGGGGGCGGTCGGCACGTTCGCGCAGGCGTGTCTCATGGCGACCGGTCCCGGCGGCGCGTCCGTGAAAGGACTCGACCGTGGCGACCCTTCTGGGGATTGGGCTGGCGAACGCCGTCATGGCGACGCTGCTGGCGCTGCTGGCGCTGGCCGCCGGAGCCGTCTGCCGCAAGCCGGCGCTGCGGCACAGCCTGTGGCTCTTGGTACTCGTCAAGCTGCTGACACCGCCGCTGCTGGCGGTACCGCTCTTGATTCTGCCGTCGGCCGAACCGCCCGCGCCCACCGTTGGCGAAGCGTCGGCTGCCGCGCTCGGCCGCGTCGCCGTCGCCTCGCCGCCGCGCGACCTCAAGGAACTGATCCTCAACCCCGAAGAGCTGCTCGCCGAGATCCAGGTCGAGTTGTCCAACGCCTTCTTCCCGCCGCAGGCCCTCGCCCCGCCGCCCGATGCCTTCCCGGCGCCCGAGGCGTACCTCGTCCTGCCTCCCCCGGAGCGGCCCAAGCCGGCGAAGCCGAAGGAGCCGCGCCGGAGCGGGCGCTTCGTGCTGGTGCGCGACGTCGTCGGCGGCGCGTGGCTGGCGGGCGCCGCGGCCTGGTTCGCCATCGCCGCCGTTCGCATCCGCCGCTTCGACCGCCTGCTCGGCCGCGCGGCGCCGGCGCCGGACTGGTTCCAGCGCGAGGCTCAGACTCTGGCTCGCAAAATGGGGCTGCGCCGCTGCCCGCACGTCTGGCTCGTGCCGGGGTCGGTCGCGCCGCTCGTGTGGGCGCCGCGGCTGCGCGCCCATGTGTTCTTCCCGGCGCGGCTGCTGGACCGCCTCAACGGCGAAGGCCGCCGGACGCTGCTCGTCCACGAGTTGGCTCACGTCCGCCGCCGCGACCACTGGGTGCGCTGGCTCGAAGTGCTGGCGCTGGGCCTCTACTGGTGGCTGCCGGTCGCCTGGTGGGCGCGGAAGCAACTGCAAGCGGCCGAGGAAGAGTGCTGCGACGCCTGGGTCGTCGGCGAACTGCCGTCGGCGGCGCGCTCCTACGCCCGCGCCATTCTGGAGACGGTCGACTTCCTCTCCGAGGAGCGCGAGGCGCTGCCGCCGATCGCGAGCGGCGTCGGCCAGGTCCACGTCATCAAGCGGCGCCTGACGATGATCCTCGTCGGCGGCACGCCGAGGCGCCTGTCGCTGCCGGCGCGTGTCGGCTTCTGCGCTTTCGCCGGTCTGCTTTTGCCGTGGTTCCCGTCTGCCGCGGAGTCGCCGGCCCCCGCGCCGGCGTCGGAGCGCCCGCCCGCGCCGGAGAAGCCGGCGCCGCGCCTGCCGCTGGCGCGCGAGCCGTTCACCTACGAGGCGAGTCCGGTCAGCCTACCGGGGTTGGCGGGCGAGGTCCACGCCGCCGCCTTCAGCCCCGACGGCGCCACACTCGCGCTCGCCGACGACAGGGTGGTACGTCTCCTCGACGGGACGACGCACGAGGTCCGAGCCGTGCTGCAAGGGCACGAGGACGTCGTCAACGGCGTCGCCTTCTCGCCGGACGGGGCGCTCGTCGCCACGGCGAGCTTCGACCGGACGGTGCGGCTATGGGACGCCGCCACCGGCGCCGCGCGGGCGACGCTCGCCGGCCACACGAACTGGGTCTTCACGGTTGCTTTTTCGCCCGACGGGCGCACGCTGGCGTCGGGCGGCTACGACAAGACGATCCGCCTCTGGGACGTCGCCACCGGCGGCGAGAGGGCCTGCCTGCCGGGGCACACCGCCGGCGTGCGGGCCGTCGCCTTCTCGCCGTCGGGCGGCACGCTGGCGACCGCGGGCGGGGACCGCACGGTGCGCCTGTGGGACACGAACTCTTTTAAGGAGCGCGAACGTCTACTCGGCCACGCGGGGGCGGTCCGAGCCCTCGCCTTCGCGCCCGACGGCAAGACGCTCGCCAGCGCCGGCGAGGACCAGGCCGTCCTCTTCTGGGATCCGGCCGGGGGGGCACTGCGCGGGCAGATGCCGGGGCTCGGCGGCGAGGCTCTGAGCGTGGCGTATTCGGCGGCGGGCGGGACGCTCGCCGTCGGCTGCCTCGACGGCTCGGTCCACGTCTGCGACCCGAAAGCGCGGCTGGTCTGCTCGACGCTGCGCGCCCACGGCGACGCCGTCGGCGCGGTGGCGTTCGCGTCCGACGGCCGCCTGGCCGCCGCGAGCCTCGACAAGACGGCGAAGCTGTGGAGCCCGGCGGCGCCGGCGCTCACGGCGGGGGCCACCCTGCGCGGCCACAAGGGCGCGGTCTGGTTCGCCGTCCCCTCGCCCGACGGCAAGACGCTCGTCACCGGCGGCGACGACCGCACGGCGCGGCTGTGGCGCGCCGGGGCGGCGCGGACGCGCGTCGCCTTGCCGCGTGAGACGTCGGCGGTCTCTTGGGTCGCTTTCTCGCCGGACGGCCGGACGCTCGCCTTCGCCTGTCACGACCACACCGTCAAGCTCTGGGACCTGCTCGGCGGGCGGCTGCGGGCGACGCTGCGCGGCCACGGCCGGCGCGTCTGGTCGGTCGCCTTCTCGCCCGACGGGCGGACGCTCGCCTCCTGCGACGGCGACGGCGACCGCCCCCAAGAGCCCGGCGAAGTCCGCCTCTGGGACGTCGCCGCCGGGCGCGTGAAAGCGGTCCTGAAGGGGCACACGGCTCTCGTCTTCCAGGTCGCCTTCGCGCCCGACGGCAAGACGCTGGCCTCGGCGGCCTGGGACCGCGGCGTCCGGCTGTGGCACGTCGCCAGCGGGCGCGAGTTGGGCACGCTGGCGGGCCACACCGACGCCGTCCGCGCCGTCGCCTTCAGCCCCGACGGCAAGACGCTCGCCTCGGGCGGCTTCGACGGCACGGTGCGGCTGTGGAACCCCGCGACGGGGGCCGCGCGGGCGACGCTGCTCGGGTCCGAGGGCGGCGTCACCGGCCTCGACTTTTCGCCCGACGGGCTGACGCTGGCGGTCGCCCGCCGCGCCGGCGCGGCCGCCGGCGGGGTGGCGCTGTGGGACCTCGCGACGGGGAAGCAGAAGCAAGTCATCAACGGCCTCAAGGAATCTTTCTCGGCCGTGAAATTCGCGCCCGACGGCAAGACGCTAGCGGCGGGCGGCGCCGCCGGACAACTCGGCGAGGTGCGCCTGCTGGACGTCGCCAGCGGCCGCGAACGGGCCACGCTGCACGGCCAACGCAGCGAGGTCGAGGCGCTGGCCTTCTCGCCGGACGGCAACGTCCTCGTCGGCGCCGGCGGCGCGCCGGGGTCGTCGGGCGAGGTCCACTTCTGGGACGTGGCGCCGGCGCCGGCCGAGGCCGTGCTGAGCGGGCACGGCGCCGCGGTGAGTTGCGGTGCCTTCGCCCCCGACGGCAAGACGCTGGCGACGGGCAGCTATGACCGCACCGTCCGCCTGTGGGACGCCGCCGCGCGCCGCGAACGGCTGACGCTCCAGGGGCACACCGCGGCGGTCCGGGCGGTCGCCTTCGCGCCGGACGGCCGAACGCTCGCCAGCGCCGGCGAGGACCGGACGGTGCGGCTGTGGGACGCGGCGACCGGCCGGGAGTTGGGCTCGCTCGACGGCGGTCCTTTTTCGGTGCTGTGCCTGGCCTTCGCGCCCGACGGGCACTCCCTGGCCGCGGGCACCGGCGACGCCAGGACGGCGGAGGCCGGCGCGGTCAAGATATGGGATCTCGCCAGTGGCAAAACGCGGGCGACGCTCGAAGGCCACGCCCGGCCGGTCGGCGCGGTCGCCTTCGCGCCGGACGGCAGGTCGCTGGCCTCGACAGGCGGCGACGGGACGCTGCGCGTCTGGGACACGGCAACGTGGACGGAGAGCCTGTCGCTGCCGTCGGCCCCGGCGGGGCGCGCGCTCGCCTTCTCGCCGGACGGCCGCGTGCTGGCGCTGGGCTTGTGGCCGGACGACGCGCCGCCGGGGCAGGGGGAGAGCGCCGCGGCGGTGCGCCTGTTTGACACCGCGACGTGGAAGGAGCGCGCCGTCGGCCGCGGGCATCGCGGACTGGTCACGGGCCTGGCGTTCGCGCCGGACGGGCGGACGCTTGTGACCGCGAGCAAGGACGAGACGGTGAAGCTGTGGGCCGTGCCGCCGTAGACCTCACCGGCCCCGCGCCCGGGGCCGGTCCATACAAAGGAGTTTCGCGCCATGATTCGTTCTCTTATCTGCCTCGCAACGGGCCTGGCGCTGCTGGCCTCCGCGCCGCCGGCCCGCGCCGCCGCCGGCTCGGCGGGAGCCGAGTCGCTCGGGGCCTTGGAGAAGCAAGTCCAGGAGGCGGTCAAGAAAGTGTTGCCCGCCGTGGTCGCGGTCCCGACGGCGTTGAGCGGCCCCCTGGCGAAGAACTACGAGCCGTTCGCCACCGGCGTCGTCATCAGCGAAGACGGACTGATCCTGTCCCAATTTCACGTCAGCCATCTGACGAGCCCAACGGACTTGACCAGGAGTCTCAAGCCGGGGACGCGGGTGAAGGTTCTTAGGCACGACGGCCGCGAGGCCGAGGCGGAGTTGCTCGGCGCGGACCGCACGTTCGACCTGTCCCTGCTCCGGCTCGTCAAACCGGGTCCGTACCCGCACGTCACGCTCGACAAGGACGTCCTCGTGCGGCCGGGCGACCGCGTGCTGGAGTTCGGCCACCCGCTCGGCTACCGCCGCGGACGCGCCCCGGTGGTCCGGCTGGGGACCGTGCTGGCCACCCAGGCCGACTCGTTCACGACCGACTGCTACAGCTCCGTCGGCGATTCGGGCGGCCCGTTCGTCGACCTGTCGGGGCGCCTCGTGGGGATCATTCGGGACAGCGGGATCACCGACGCCCTGCGCGTCGCCCGCGCCAAGGCCCGCCACGCGAACACCTTCCTCATGAGCGCGACGCCGAGCCCCGTCATCGCTTCCCGGCTCGGGGCGATGCGCCGGAGCGAGATGGGCGCGTTCGACGAAGCGAGACGCAAGACTCTCGGGTTCTCCGCCGAGGAGAAGCTCTTGCCCGTCGAGCGCTGGACACAGGGGGCGTCCACGGCGGCGCCCTACGGCGACGCGGCCGGGGCGGCGCGGTCGGCGACAGTCGCGGTCCTCGATGACGGTACGGCGGTCGCGCAGAGGACGGTGGTCGGCGCGGACGGCTGGGTCCTGACCAAGGCCGGAGCCCTGCCCGCGGCGCCAACGTGCCGGCTCCCCGACGGCCGGGTCGTGCCCGCCGAGGTCGTCGGCGCCGACCCCGCCTTCGACGTCGCCCTGCTCCGGATGAAGGCCGAAGGGTTGCCGACGGCCGCCTGGGCCGAGGAGCGGGAGGCGGGCGCCGGGACGTTCCTCGCTGCGCCGCTGGCGGGGGAGGCGCTGCCGGTCGTCGGCGTCGTCAGCGTGTCGCGGCGGGACCTGCCCGGCCCGTATCCGGAAAAAACGACTCCGCCATTCCGCTTTCGGGCCGTCGCGCCGGAAGTGCTCGGCAACCCGGTGCCGGGGCGCGGCTTCTGGGTCGAGCGCCGCCGCCGCTTAGCCACGGCGTCCAAGGAGGGCGGCGGTCTGGCCCACCTCTTCTCGCCCGGCGAGGCCGAGTCCCGGTACGTCTACGACGGCGCGCGCTGCTTCGTCGGGTTCGGCGAGGACTGGGTGCCCCAGGACGCGGCGAGGTTTTTCGCCCCGTACATTTCCTACCTCGACGGCCTCGGGCTGCGGCCGTTGAGCCCCAAAGTCGACGCCCGACAGGGCCGATGGCAGCGGCGGTCGTGGTTCCCCGACAACTTCGAGCTGTGCGACAAGAGCCGCGTCCGCCCACGGGAAGAGTTCGTGGACGGCGGCGCCTGCGTGGTCCTGGAGGCGGAGTGGGCGGCCGAGTCGCGCGACAAGCCGTTGCGCGTCGCGGAGGCCATTTGGTTCGACCCGAGCCTCGGCTTCGCCCCGCGCAAGTGGGAGCGGCGCATCGACGGGGTCCTGCAGGAGGAGTGGCGGAACAGGCAGTTCGAGGAGGTCGCACCCGGCTGTTGGCTGCCGCGGGAGCAGACGCTGACGCAGTTCGCCCCGCCCTGGGCCGGCCCCGAACACCGCGACCGGCCGGCCCTCGCCTACTCCGTCCGGCTCTTCACGGCCCGCGTCAACGACGTGAGCGACGCCCTGTTCGAGGCGAAAAAATAGTGATTTTCTCCGGCCGGGACGGGCGCAGCGGGCGACGCCGGCCTTCCTCACGAAGGAGTTTCGCGCCATGATTCGTCTCCTCTCATTCACCGCGGCGGGCCTGGCGCTGCTGGCGGCCGCGCCGCCGGCTCGGGCCGACGCCAAGGCGCTGGCCGCGGCCATCGACCGCCACGTCGCCGCGCGCTGGGCCGAGGCCGGTGTCCGCTCGGCGGCGCCGGCCGACGACGCCGAGTTCCTGCGCCGCGTCACCCTCGACGTCTCGGGCCGCATCCCGAGCGTCGCCGAGATCCGCGCCTTCCTCGCCGATCAATCTCCCGACAAGAGGGAAAAAGCCGTCGAACGCCTCCTCGACGGGCCGGCCTACGTCAACCACTGGGCCAACGTCTGGAAGGCGCTGCTCCTCCCCGAGGACAACGCCGCCAACTTCCAGCTCGCCTTCTACGTCCCCGCGTTCGAGGCGTGGCTGCGGCGCCAGTTCGCCGACAACGCCCCCTACGACCGCCTCGTCCGCGACCTCGTCACCGCCCAACTCTCGACCGCCGCCGACCCGCGCCAGGCGTTCCGCCCCGACGGCGGCATGGACCCCACCCCCATCGCCTTCTTCATGGCTAAGGAGGTCAAGGCCGAGGAGTTGGCGGCGGCGACATCGCGGCTCTTCCTCGGCGTCAAACTCGAGTGCGCCCAGTGCCACAACCACCCGTTCGCCAAGTGGACCAAGCAGCAATTCTGGGAGTACGCCGCCTTCTTCGCCGGGCTCCAGCGGCAAAACGGCGGCTTCTTCGGCGCGGTGCGCGACCTGACCGACCGCCGCGAGATCGCCATCCCCAACACGAGCCAGGTCGTCCAGGCCGCGTTCCTCGACGGCGGCGAGCCGCGCTGGAAGTACAAGGTCGGCCCGCGCGTCACCCTCGCTGAGTGGATCACGTCGGCCGAGAACCCCTGGTTCGCCAGGGCCGCCGCCAACCGCCTGTGGGCTCAGTTCTTCGGCGTCGGCATCATCGACCCGGTCGACGACCTCAGCGACGAGAACAACAAGGCGTCGCACCCCGCGCTGCTCGACGAGTTGGCCCGGCAGTTCACCGCGAACGGGCACGACCTGAAGTTCCTCATCCGCGCCATCACGCGGAGCAAGACGTATCAGCTCTCCAGTGTCCAGACCGACGAGAGCCAGGACGACCCGCGCCTGTTCGCCCGCATGGCCTTGAAGGGATTGTCGCCCGACCAACTCTTCGACAGCCTGGCGCAGGCGACCGGCTTCCGCGAAGTGCGCCAGCCGCGTCAGCCGTTCGTCCTCGGCTCCGGCGGCGTGCGCGCCGAGTTCGCGTCCAAGTTCGCCCTGCAAGAAAAGCGCACCGAGGCGCAGACGTCGATCCTGCAAGCCCTGTCGCTGATGAACGGCAAGTTCGTCGCCGACGCGACGAGTTTGGAGCGCAGCGAGGCGCTGGCGGCGGTCGCCGACGCGCCGTTCCTCGACGCCGGCGGTAAGGTCGAGGCGCTGTTCCTGGCGACGCTGACGCGCCAGCCGCGCCCGGAGGAGAAGGAGCGCTTCGCCAAGTACGTCCGCGAGGGCGGGGCGAAGAAGGACCCGCGCGCGGCGCTCGGCGACGTGCTGTGGGTGCTGCTCAACAGTCCGGAATTCATCCTGAATCATTAACAAATGCCGCGAGCGGCTCGTAAGGAGATAAATCCATGTTTCGTACCCCGATTTCCCGCCGCGACCTCCTCCGCCTCGGCGCCGCCGGCGTCCTGGGCGTCTCCGCGTCCGGCTGGCTGAAGGCGCTGGCCCGCGACGCCGCCGCGCACCCGCAGCGCAAGCGCGCCTGCATCCTGCTCTGGATGAGCGGCGGGCCGAGCCAGACCGACACCTTCGACCTCAAGCCGGGCCACGCCAACGGCGGCGAGTTCAAGGAGATCGCCACCAGCGTCCCCGGCGTCAAGATCGGCGAACACCTGCCGAAGCTCGCCAAGCAGATGGACCGGATGGCCCTTGTCCGCTCCATGAGCACCAAGGAGGGCGATCACGGCCGCGCCACCTACCTGTTGCGCACCGGCTACCTGCCGCAGGGGCCGATCCAGTACCCGCCGCTCGGCGCCCTCGTCGCCAAGGAGCTGGGCGAAGAAGCCGACGACCTGCCCGGCTTCGTCAGCGTGTCGCCGCTGCGCTTCTTCAACCCGGCGGCGTACACGTCCGGCTTCCTCGGCCCGCAGTACGCCCCGCTCGTCGTCGGCGGCAACAACTTCCCCATCGGGCTGCCGATCAGCGACCCGTCCGCGGCGCTCAAGGTGCAGGACCTCGACGCCCCGGCCGACGTCAGCCGCGCCCAGGCCGACGCCCGCTACGCCATGCTCAAGGAGATGGAGTACGACTTCCTCGCCGGCCGCCCCGGCGCCAGCACCAAGTCGCACCAGTCGGCCTACGAGCGGGCGGTGCGGCTGATGCGCTCGTCGGCGTCGAAGGCGTTCAACACCGACGAGGAGCCGGCGGCGCTGCGCGACCGCTACGGCCGCAACGGCTTCGGCCAGGGCTGCCTCCTCGCCCGCCGCCTCGTCGAGCGCGGCGTGCCGTTCGTCGAGGTGACGCTCAGCGCCGCCGAGGGCGCGCCCGCCGGCTGGGACACGCACCAGGACAATTTCAACCAGGTCAAGCGCCTCTGCCAGACGCTCGACCCGGCCTGGGCGACGCTTATGGAAGACCTCAAAGAGAAGGGATTGCTCGACACGACGCTCGTCGTCTGGATGGGCGAGTTCGGCCGCACGCCGCGCATCAACGCGAACAAGGGGCGCGACCACTTCCCCAACGCCTGGTCGGCCGTCCTCGCCGGCGGCGGCATCAAGGGCGGGCAGGCCGTCGGCAAGACCGACGCCGGCGGCGACGGCGTCAAGGACCGGCCCGTCAGCGTGCCCGACTTCCTCGCGACGGTGTGCGCCGCCCTCGGCATCGACTCGTCGAAGCAGAACCCGTCGAACGTCGGCCGGCCGATCCGCATCGTCGATAAGGCCGCCCGGCCGATCAAGGAGGTCCAAGCATGACACGGATTCTCCGGACACTCGCGTTCCTCTTTCTTGTCTCGTCAGGCGCGGCCCGAGCCGACGAGGCGCAGGCGCTCGTCTACCTCGGCGAGACGCGGCCGGCGCTGGTGCGGCTGCACGTCACCGTCGAGGGGCGGCCGTACCAGGCCGCCTGGGACGGCCTGATGGGCAAGCTGTTCGCCCACGCCGACCGCAACGGCGACGGCTCGCTGAGCCGCGAGGAGGCGGCGCTGGTGCCGACGGTGTCGTACCTGCGCTCCCGGATGACCGGCGCCGTCAACGGCCGCGGCAGCAGCAACAACTCGGCGGCCTTCAACGACCTCGACGCCGACAAGGACGGCAAGGTGACGCTCGACGAATTGAAGCGCTACTATCGCCGCATGGACTTCGGCCCGTTCCAACTGCGGCCGGCGCCGGGGCAGGGGAAGTCGACGCAGATGACCGACACGCTGTTCCGCCTCCTCGACCGCGACGGCGACGGCAAGCTGTCGAAGGAGGAGGCCGCCAACGCGGAGGCGGCGCTGCACCGGCTCGACCTCGACGAGGACGAGATGATTGCCGCCGACGAGGTGCTGCCGGAGATCAACCCCTACGGCCGCAATGTCTTCGTCGCGACCGCCGCGGTCAGCGTGGCGGCGCCGACGAACTCCTCGTTCCTGCTGCTCGGCGCCGGCGAGCCGCCGGCGCGGCTGACGCGCGCCCTGTTCGACCGCTACGACAAGGACCGCGACGGCAAGCTGACGCGCGCCGAGTTGGGGCTGGACGAGGCCGCCTTCGCCCGCCTCGACGCCAACAAGGACGGCACGCTCGACGCGGGCGAGTTGGCGCGCTGGCCGGAGGGGCCGTCCGACCTGGAGTTGGCCGTGACGCTCGGGACGGCGCAGCCGAAGAAGCCGGCGGGCGGACTGCTGGCGTCGGTGGTCGGCCTGGGCCGGCCGTCGCTGCGCAACGCGGCGGTGCAGGTCTACCCGACGCCGGAGGCACGCTGGCCGTTGGCGTCGTCGACGCGCCGCGAGGTCGAGGGCGGCGTGCTCATCACGCACGGCGTCGCCCAGATCGACGTGCGCGGCGGACCCTCCGGGCGCTACCGCGCGGACGGCACGCGCAACTTCTTC
Source organism: Gemmatales bacterium (assembly GCA_038229635.1). Taxonomy (GTDB): domain Bacteria; phylum Planctomycetota; class Planctomycetia; order Gemmatales; family Gemmataceae; genus DATFNV01. The sequence continues at coordinate 17,837 of JBBROG010000041.1, read as the reverse complement.
CTGCAACAGTTCCGCATGTTGTTGAAGGACAAGAAGGACTACATCACCAAGGCCGAGGCCGACAGTTCGCAGTTCTTCGGCGCCCTGTTCGTGTTCGCCGACCGCGACGGCGATGGCAAGCTGACCGAGCGCGAATTGAACGCCTATTTCGACCTGATGAGTCAGGCGGCGGGCTGCTTCACCACGCTGTCGCTGGCGGACCACGGCACCGGCCTGTTCGAGTTGCTCGACGCCAACCGCGACGGCCGGCTCGGGCCGCGCGAACTGCGCACGGCCTGGAGTCGCCTGGCGCCGTGGGACCGGGCGGGCGTCGGCTACCTGACGCGCGAGCAGATCCCGCGGCAGTTCCAGCTCACGCTGACGCAGGGGCCGCCCGAGGACGCTCGCTTGCAGCAGGGAATGATGGTCCGCGGACAGATGGCGTCCCCGTCGCCGGCGGGACCGGGGCGCGGCCCGCTGTGGTTCCGCAAGATGGACCGCAACGGCGACGGCGACGTGTCCTGGCGCGAGTGGCTCGGCAGTGAGGAGGACTTCCGCAAGATCGACACGGACGGCGACGGGCTCATCAGCGCCGAGGAGGCGGAGAAGGCGGATAGGTGGATGCGGGCGCTCCCGCAAGAGAAGAAATGACTCCCGACCAGCCCGAAGCGCCAGCGAGGGCGGATCTCATCCCTCGCTGGCGCTTCGAGTCGGTCTCTCGATCACCTCCACATCATCTCCGCGACGGAAGCCAACTCCAGCAGGGGCACAGCCGAATCACTGCCTTTCTTGCGAGCCCGTGCCAGCCCTTGTCGTCAAATCGCGGTTTCCTAAGTTTTCCCCTTGCGGACGCCATGAGCCACGGCGACAATTCTCTGCGGCAAGATCCATCATGATCGGCTCCTCGCGCCAGGAGAACCGCTGCTCGGGTTTCATTTTGGATGGCCAAAGCGCGCAATCATTCATCGTGGGCCGGGAAAGGTCTTCTTTGTTCGCAAGCAAGCGGGTCGGCCGAGCCGAAATTCGCGAGGCAAGTTCATGAGCGCGATTGACGGCGAACTTGAGGCGGTAAGCGCGTTAGTCCGTCAGATCAAACTACCTGAAGCGGAGCGGAAGATGCTCCAACTCATCGAACGGTTGGACGGCGAGGAGTTGTGGGAGGCCCAAGCGGCGATTCAGCAGGTGATCGACGGCTTCTTGCGAAAACGTCAACGGACCCTGTCAGCGGCTTTCCGTAATCGCCTCGGCAGGGAAAACACACGAGGTCAAGAGTTCTCACCGCCGGCCACGGTTCCCGCGGACACGACCCAAGCCTCTGTGTCGCCATGCTCGAAAGCAAGCCCTCCTGGCGGGCTTGTCGGGGCGGCGCTGGAGCAAGTCTCGACGCCGAGCAAGCCCGCGGCTCCGCCTCACGCCGAAGCCACGCTGACGTTATCATGTGCTGTTGTTAGCCCTTGCCTGGCCGAACTCCGCTCGCGCCTCGATGAACTCAGAGACCGTTACATTTTCCAGTGGTCGACAAGATATCGAGACCTTATAAGTGATCTTTTTGACCGCGCATTGCCCCTCGTACAGGCATGTTCCAAGGACGACACCCTAGCGATCCAGCTGGAAGACGCTTTCGCGCGCCACGCTCAGGAGATTTTCTGCAGGGGCTATAACTTCAAGACGCGACAGTCACAACTGCGGCACGATGACGCCATCGCTCTTTCGCTGCACGGCCTCCAGCGTTTCCTTGACATACCTCTGGAGTTCTACGTCGCAAAGCGAGCCGGCGCCTCTGCCGCAATAGCGGCGCGCGCGGCTCGAAAAATCTGCTCTGCGCTTCTTTCCGGCATCGTCCAAGGCTATGGTCACGCTCAGTTCGGCGACAGGCAGGGTTGGCAACTTCTCCCCCGCTTCCCCGGCTCGTGGGCGAACTGCGCGGCATTCCTCCTTCCCAGTCAACTCGACCAGATCATCCACCAACTCGAAACCGGGGATTTCAAGTCGGGCCTGCAAGACGTCGTTTTCCCAATCGTGGAAGCTATCGACAGGCTCGTGGCGGAGGCACCCGACGGATCGAGCGTGCTGCCTCGGGTCGGCGAATACTTTCACGACGCGCGACGGCTGGAGATAGCTCTGGAACTCCCCCGGCCGGTTGCTGGCCGCCGCTACCTAGACATCCACTGTTACCTGTTCCGCAGAGAGGTTGGGCGACAACATCTTCAGGAATCGGCTAGTCGGGCGGCAACACTCATCGCTTTGGCCCTGAAGCCGGACCTCCAGGATTGGATTGACGGCAGTGAACCCTTGCGCAAGGCGGTCATCGACGTAAGTCATGATCCTCAACGGGTCTCGGCCCGAGTCCTCGAATTGCTGAAACTGACACTATCACGGCTCGAGGGCCACGACGTCTGGAACGCCCCGTTGACGCACAATTTTGCCAGAGACTTCCCTTTAAACCAGCCCAGGCTCCAGAGGTCATTCCGCGTACACCGCGCTAGCGTGCGCGACCAACTTCGGTCGTTTGAACACGGGACGGGGATTCGACTCTGGTGCAGCGTTCGGAGGAGTGGCAAGACCACCGCCGGGTTTAATCTGTCGTCTTCAAGCGGGACTACAACCGTTGTCACGCAGACCTGCGAGCCGACGGGTCAGCACCCAGGTGAGGACATTTTCATCGAAACCGTCAAGAAGGCGTTGGACGACCGAGCCCGACTGCCCCGGGATTTCTTCCGCGCAACTGTCACCAAGTGCGCCGAGGTGCGGGCGGACACCGGCGAGAAAATTATCTTCGTCCTCGATGAATATGAAACCCTGTTCAACGAATTGCGCCTGGCCCTCGAAAGAGACTACGAAAAGGCTAGGGAATACGTCGTAAAGCCGATGCTCAACCAAATCGTCGAATTCTCGCGGGATAATCTGGTACTCCTGATCGGCATGCAGCCCAACGCCCATAACATCCTTATGGACCAAAACCAGTTGAGTCCCCTCGTCCAACAGGACGAGTTTCCTCTTTTTGATTATCGAAATGGAGCGAATACGTCCGAATTCGCGTCTCTTCTCAACTTCGTCCTGGGAGCCCACGTCTCGGCGGATGCCGCGTTCATGCAAGTTCTTCACGCCGAAACAGGAGGGCACCCATTCTTGACGGTGAACGTTCTCGTTGACCTGTTTGAATGGCTCATCCTCAACCGGCGATCCGCCGCGCGCCTGAATCTCTCGGCCCTCGACTTCCATGACTTCGCCTCAGCCCGGCTCACACCAGCAGCCATACGGGAGAGCAAGGAATACGACTTTTTCCGCACTTTCTTGGGCGCTGCGCTCACTCCTATCAGCCGGCGGCGCACGCCCTGGCTCTACGCCGTCTGTAGGGTACTCCTCGGACTGGCGCGACACGACCCCCTCAACTTGGCGTTCCCCAAGGAGCGTTTCGCCCAGCTTATTGGTCCGACCGGGCTGCCGGCAGGTCATAACCACCCGGAGGACCTCCTTCGTACCGCACGGCAGGCCAACTTTCTGGCTGTTGTGGACGGTACGGTCCGTCCACGCATTCCGATCATGGCGCGCATCGCATCCGCCGCGTGCCCCATCTAGCTCTGAGGGACGCATGCAAACTACTTTATCCCCCAACCGTCTCGTTGAAATCTTACGGAGGGAGAGGCAGGAATCAATCGGCCGACCCATCCTCGCGTATTGGAATGTAGTGTTATCAGACCGTCAACGCTACTCCGAAGATTTGCGGTCCATAGCGGCAGAGATTCCTGTCGTCGCCCTGGTACTCCGTAGTGGCTTTGAAAACGAGAATTCCGTCATGACGGACCTCCGTCGGCTTATCGAAGACAACAGGCAGCTCTTTGAAGCCCCCGCCTTCCCCGCCGCCCCTGTTGACCTTCCCTTGACGTTGGTCTTACTGAGCCGGACGCCCCTGTCATTTCCCCAGTGTACGTCCCCGACAGTTCTTCCAGGGTGGTTCCCGGTGCAAGGTGGGGAGTTGATTCATATTAAGATCGAAAATTTGATCTGGAAAGCTCAAGGGGGCCTAGACGTGGCGGAGGCGGAAACCGAGGAATTGTGCGAGAAGCTTTGCCGACTGGACCGAGTCGCGGTGGCACGCTGGAAAAGGTGCCGCGCACGCACACCCTCCCGTGGAGACGAATTCTTTGCTCTTCTGGTCCGAGATCCGAGGGCGGTGACTGCGGACGATTTCTTGAAAAGCGTCGAGGAATACCATCGCCTCGAAATATGCAACCCCGCCGGCTTTCGCCCGAGCGCCAAGCCTGATACTCCGTCTCTGGTAGGACGACTCTTTAGCCTCGCCGCCCGCATTAGCCGGGATGGTTTACTGGAGCCGGCTCGGAAACTAGCCGCCGCTCTTGACTTGCCGGCGGACCGCACTCCGCCCGACGACTCCCTAGTCACGGTGTTGGGCCGTTCTACCAACTCCGTGCCCCACTTGCCGACACGACTTACACGGAACCTGATCCTGACCTCTTTTGCGGCTTCCCAGTTCGTCAACACCAAGTCCCACGCCGACAAATCGCCGGAGTACCCGATAGTATTACTACAGAGTTTTTCCTATGACCTGCGCGCGACCCTTGAGGAACTTATCCGTTGTCTGGAGGAGTGGCCTGAAGCCTCTGCTCCCTGAAGCTCTTCTCATCGAGTGGTCGGGCCTCGGCGCGGCCCGACCACTCGGTAGTCCGGAACAGTTCAGGGGCAAGAACCACCGAACCAATGAGGCGGCTCACCCAGCCATCTTCTTTGCCGCGGCGGCCAACTCCATCAGGTGCCCTTCCGAATCGCGGTCGTTCTTCTGGCGCGCCTGGGCAAGCCCCTCCTCGGCGAAGCGCAGCGCCCGCGCCCCTTGCTTCAGGGTCAGCATCGCCTCGGCGGCGGCGGCGCGCGTCTTCATGTTGTCGGGGTCGCGCTGGATGAGGCCGTCGAAGACGCCGTGCGCGGCGTCGGCGTCGCCGCGGCGGGCGTGCAGCTGGCCGCGGCGCAATTCGTAGTCGTTGCGGCGGCGCCCCTCGTTGTGCTCGCAATCCGCCTTTTCCCCCTCGTTAAGGACGTCGAGGGCGGCGTCGAAGTCCCCCTCGGCGACGGAGCGCTGCACGAGGTAGCTGTACCAGGGGTAGTGGTCGGGGCGCTCCTTCGTCGCCGGCCGCGCCGTCAGCGCCTTGGCGAAGTGGCGGCCGACTTCGTGGGCGTCGAACCGCTGCGCTGCCTGCCACGCCTGTTCGAGCTGGTCGTCGCTCAGCGTCTCCGCCGACAGCGCCGCCAATTCGGGAGCCGACAGGGCGGAGATGTCCGCCGGAACGCCGCCCGCCGGCGCCGCGCCGTCCGCCAGGCCGAGCTTGCGGCGGACGCGGCCGAAGTCGTATTCCGCCAGCGCCCCGAAGGCGCATTCTTCCAGGAATTGCACGACGCCGCGCAGCTTCTTCCGCAGCACCGCGTGTCCGGCGGCGTCGAGCGGCGCCACGCCGCCGAGCGACTTCAGGGGGCGCTGCAGCCAGGTCCCCTCGAAGAACTGCTCGGCGTGGACGCGGACGCGGCGCACGGCCTCCGCCGGGTCGGGGATGCGCACCGGGAAGAGGACGGCTTCGCTGACGGCGTCGGCGAACGAGGCCGGCACGATGCGCTCCTGCCCCGGCGACAGCCCCGCCCCGGCCTTCTGCTCGAACTCGGCGCGGACGCGGTCGAAGCGGTCGCGCACCGGACCCATGAGCCGCACCAGGCCCTGCACGACGAGCAGGTACGCGCCCAGCGGCGCCGCGTCGGCCGGGCCGGCGGCGGCGCTGAAGACCGGCGGGGCGTCGAGGACGATGCCTTGCATCGTGTTTTGCTCGGGGTCGCTCTGGAGGATGATGAGCCGGCCGGCGGCCTCCCACTCCTGCAGGACGGCCGACACGGGCCGGCCGTCGCGCATCTGGTACAGGGCGCTGGTATCGAGGTGGTCGGCCTGAGCCTCCAGGCCGGCGCCGTGGCGCATCACCTCGCCCAGCGCCCACGCCTCGCCGGCCTTCGCCTCGTCGGCCTCGAGGGAGACGTGGCGGTCGAGGGCGTCGAGGGCGCCGGCGTTGTCGCCGAGCCACGCCTTCGCCAGGCCGAGGTTGAACCAGGCGGCGGCGCTCTCGGGCTCGGCCTTCGTCTGCTCGTCGAAGAGGCGGACGGCCTCACTCAGGCTGAGGCGCGCGCCGGCGGCGGCCGACGCCGGCACCGGCGGCCGGAAGGCGTACTCCTTGCGCGCGGACAGTGGCAGACGCCCCTTCTCGCCGAAGAGGTTGTCGAAGTGGCCGCGCAGCTCCTGCTCGTTGGGGTTCGACGCCAGCGCGATCTGCAGCGCCGCCCGCGCCGCCACGGGGCGGTTCATCTTCAGCTCGCAGTCGGCGATGTACTCGTGGGCCTGGGCGATTAGGTCGAAGGCGTGCGGGTCGTAGTAGTCGGCGGCCTTGCGGAAGAGGATGAGGGCGCCGGGGACCTCGCCCTCCTGGAAGCGAAAAATCCCCTTGAGGAGATGGCCGAAGGGATATTTAGGGTTCAGCTCGAACGCCTTCTGCAGGGCGGCTTCGGCGTCGTCGGCGCGCTCGTTCTGGTAGAGGAGTTGCGCCTTGCGGCCGTACGCCTCGGGGTTGTCGGGGTGCCCCTGGATGATCTCGTCCATGAGGCGGAGGGCGAGTTCGTGCTGGCCCTGCGCTTCCTGCTGGAAGGCGCGCTCGATCTCGGCGTGGATCGGCTGGCAGCACCACTTGAATTTCTTGCCGCTGCCGCAGGGGCAAGAGGCGTAGAGGTCGATGGCCATGCGCGGGGTCGTTTCCCTTGGGCGACAACGGGGAGGATCGGGAGACTAATCCCTCAGCATAGCAAAGAACGCTCCGGGCGGGAACGGTGCCCTTCTTCCCTCGCCCCTTCGGCGCGAGGGGGCATGTGGATCAGACCTACGACCGAAGCCGGCCTTTAGAAACCCCGCCCGGTTTGCTAGGATTCGTTGATGAGCACAACGAACACCCTCACGGCCGGAACGAGCGAAGCCGCCATCATCGGGCGTCTTCTGAGCAACGACCGGGGGGAAATGTCCGCCGACCTGGCCCGCTACGTCCTGACGCTCGGCTTCGGCGTCGAGGACCAGGCGCGCATGCGCGACCTGGCCGAACGCAACCAGGACGGTGCCCTCTCCCCGGAGGGGCACGAAGCACTCCTGAACTTCGTCAGGGCGGGGCACCTGCTCGCCCTGCTCCACTCGCGGGCCAGAAAGTCGCTCCCGACAAAACGGAACTCGTGAGGCGCCGAGGGTCCCTTCGCTTGCCCGAGTAGTGCGCGAGCGGGCGGGCCACGCCTGCGAGTATTGCCGGATGCCGCAGGCGTGCTACCCGACGGTGCCATGACCAGATCTTGGAGCCTCACTCCCCCGTGACTACACTGCACGGAGAGGCGGCCCCGCCCGCCGACCGCCCTCGGGAGAATCAACGTCATGGGTCAACTCTTTGAAGCCGTCGTCGACTACCTCACCGAGGACGACTGGAAGTTCAGCGTCGTCAAGGACGACACCGCCCTCGTCCTCAACTTCCGCGGCCGCTCCGGCTCCTGGCAGTGCTTCGCCAACGTCGACGAGGAGCGCGGCTGGTTCAGCTTCTACTCCATCCTGCCGTCCAACGTGCCCGAGGAGAAGCGCGAGACGATCGCCGAGTTCATCACCCGCGCCAACTACGGCCTGGTCATCGGCAACTTCGAGATGGACTACACCGACGGCGAGGTGCGCTACAAGACGAGCGTCGACGTCGAGGGCGGCGAGTTGACGCCCAAGATGATCGAGAACGTCATGCAGGCCAACCTGATGTCGATGGACCGCTACTTCCCCGGCGTCATGGGCGTCCTGTACGGCGACCGCGACCCCGAGGAGGCCATCGCCGACGCCGAGGGCTTCGCCGGCGAGGACGACGACGAGGACATGGACGACATGGACTTCGACGGCCTCGACGACGAAGGGGAGGGCGAAGAGGACGAGGAAGAGGACGACGAGGACGAGGAACGCAACGGGAACGCGGAGGAGCCGAAGGCGTAGCCTCGGCTGGCCTCGTAGGTCAGGGGCGAAATCCCGACCTACGAGGAGGGCGAGTCGGCCCGCTCCACCACCGCGATGTCGCACAGCCCCAGCGCCGTCTCGCCCAGCCAACTTCTCACTTTCTCCATCAGCCCCTCGCTGAGTCCGAAATGCGTCGCGCGGACGACGCGCAGGTCCGGCGGCAGCGCCTGGCGCAGCCCGGTCAGCGTGTGCCGGTGCGTGCAGAGGACCACCGTCCGCGGCCGCTCGCGCAGCCGCTCGATCAGCAGGTGCGTGTGCTTGCTGCGGTAGGCGCGCACGTCGTCGCGGCCGAGGTAGAACGACACCGAGTCGCAGTTGCGCGGGTAGCAGACCAGCGGCACGTCCCGGTCGTCGCACAGCGCGCGCACCTCGTCGGCGCGGCCCATCGGCGCGCGCTGGCGGGCGAACCACGGCACGAGCAGGTGATGCCCCAAAGCGAGGACGACGAACCACGCCGCGGCGGTCGCCCTCACGCCCCGCGCCACGTCCCAGCCGCGCGCCGCCAGGAAACCGCCCAGCGCCAGGCACAGCGGCGGGAAGGCGGGCAGGACGTAGGTCGCCAGCTTGCAGCCCGACAGCGTAAAAAAGAACACGCACCAGCCGCCGGCCAGCAGCAGGAAGCCCAACTCCGGAGACCGCCGGCTTACCGCCGTCCCGTCGCCGGAGAGCAGAAAGCGGACAAAGGGGACCAGCAAAAGCGCCCCCGGCAGCAGGCCCAACAGCAGCACCGGGGCGTAGAACCAGACCGGCTCGAGGTGGTCGAACGGCGACAGGAAGCGCAGGACGTTGTGCTCCCAGAGGAAGTATTTGGCGAGGGCCGGCAGGCGCAGCGAGGCGGCGACGTACCACGGCAGCGCGACCGCCGTCACGACGGCGAGGAAGACGGCCGCGTCGCCTCGGCCGGCTCGGGCGGGGAGACCGCACAGGCGGCGGTGGACCCACACCGGCGGCAGCGCCAGCAGCAGGGCGATCGGCCCCTTGGTCAGGACGCCGAGGCCGCACGCCAGCGCCGCCAGCAGCCACCAACCGCGGCGCAGCCGTTCGCCGCGCGTCGCCTCGAACAGGGCGAAGAGCGCGAGCGTCACCCAGAAGGTGAGCAGGCCGTCGAGGATCAGCAGGCGGCCCATGCCGCTGAACGCCGGCGCCAGGCCGAGCAGGGCGGCGCCGGCGAAGGCGACGCGGCCGCCGAGGATTCGCCGCCCCAGGAGATAGGTCAAGAGGATGGTGCCGTGGACCGCGAGCGCCGGGACCAGCCGCGCCGCCCCGTCGCCGACGCCGAAGGCGCGGTAGCTGAGCATCACCAGCCAGTAGAACAGCGGCGGCTTGTCGAGGTACGGCTCGCCCTGCAAGTAGGGGACGACCCACTCGCCGCGCGCGAGCATCTCGCGCGGGATCTCGGCGTAGCGCCCCTCGTCGGGGTCGAACAGCGCGAACGACAGACACGGGTAGAGCAGCAGCCCCGGCAAGACGACCAGCAGGGCGAGGGCGCGCCACGACAGGGCGCCCGGCTCGGCGGAGGCGCCGGGGAAGAGGACGCGGCGATAAAGCAGCGCCAGGCAGGCCAGCGGCGAGCGCGGCAACGACGGGGCGGCGGCTTCGAGGTCCGGCACGATGAGCCTCCCTGCTCTTCCTCGGGGCGACAGTCGCCGCGAATCTTGCCAGAAGAGCCCTTCGCGGGTCAATGGGCGTTCGATCCGGCCCGGAGACATCCCCCAATCCCCTCGGTCAGCAAACCTCAATTCGGAAACAGCCCTGTGGGAGTCCGAAACCCTACTTGACCTTTCCGCCCGGCAACTCGCCGAGGTTCCGGAACAGGTGGGCCAGCGACGCCATGAGCTTGCGCCAGTCGCCCTCGTGCAAAGCCCGCCGACGCGAACGGGCGGCAAGTGCCCCTCGACCCGCTCAGGAGAATCCTCGTCACGGCAGAGGGGCGGGGAGCGACTCACCCCGACTCACACCCCGCCGCGCCCACTTTCCCTGCGTTTTCCAGGCTTTGGGGCTCGGTGTGAGTCTGTGAGCGCTGTGAGTCGTTCCCGACACTCGTTGCCCCGTTCCTTCCCGCGCGTGGCGCGCGAGGCGACCGGAACGTCGGCGCCCAATCTCCATTGTACCCGCTTGCGCCGGGGCCGGGAAAGGTCCCGGATGGTGTCAGGACGTGACAGGCGGGGCGGGCCCGGGATGACGCCGGGCGGTACGAAGGGCGGGGGTAGCCGCCGCGTCCCGACCAGGCTTGTGGTGCTCGGTCCCTCAACCCGAGCCGTGGGTGCAGTTCTCACACGTAGGAGTTACGCAGTCGAGTGGTTTTGTACACTATTTCATGCCCCAGGATTGAGGTCGTGGTCGTAGTTTTCGGTCCTAGGCCTCAACAAACTACTGTACAAAACCCATCAACTGCGTAACTCCTACATGTGTTGAACCCGCGGAGCGGGTGACGGATTGTTACCGCTCATAAAGTTTGTCCGTCGGAACCGCTCATAATGTTTGTCCGCAGAGGGACGCGACCGAACAGGTTCCCCTGCGGACGGGGCAGCGCGTGTGCTGGCTCCGCCTGATCGATGAGGCCCACGGCTGTTGGGGCGAGGTCGGCGGCCGCGCGGTCCAGCAGATGCTGTGCGGGCCACGTTCGCCCGCTGGGGCCGCCCGGAAGGGCTGCGCGTCGATAACGGCGTGCCGTGGGGCAGCAAGGAGGGACCGCCCACCGACCTGGAGTTGTGGCTGGCGGGGCTGGGCGTGCGGTTGCACCGCAACCGCCCCCGCCGCCCCCAGGCCAACGGCAAGGGGGAGCGGTCGCAGCGGACGGCGCGGGCCTGGGCCGAGCCCGGGCCGTGCGACACGCCGGAGCAGTTGCAACGGCGCCTGGACGAGGAGGACCGGCTGCAACGGGAGGTCTTCCCGTCTCTGGAGGGCCGGAGCCGGTGGGAGGTTTACCCCGAGCTGCGTCACTCCGGCCGCGGTTACGCGGCGCAGTACGGGGAGAGCGTCTGCTGGGACTTCGAGGCGGCCCTGGAATGCCTGGCGCGGCAGCCGCTGTCCCGCAAGGTGGATCGCAGCGGGGCGGTCTCCCTGTACGACCACAAGTATCCCGTCGGCATCGCCTACGCCGGCGCGCGGGTGGGCGTGTGTCTGGCGGTGGCGACGCGCGAATGGGTGTTCGTGTTGGGCGACCGGGAAGTGAGACGAGTCGCGGCGTGGCCCCTGAGCGCGGAAAGCATCTGCCAGTTGCGGCTGTCGCGGCGCCCCGGCCGGTCGGCGGGGCGCACGCGCCGCAAGCGGAACCCGCGCGAGGAGGCGGGTGAGGGCAGGTCGTCCGGACAGGCAACGCCGCCCGGCCCACCCGGTTCGGGCAGGGAGTAAGGCCCCCAAGACGAGGGACGAACGCGACAACCTGGCTCCGCGGACAAACATTATGAGCGGTTCCGACGGACAAACTTTATGAGCGGTAACAATCCGCCGCCCGCTACGCGGGCTACCCCACGACGGCCGTGAGGGTCTGGGAAGGAACTCCTACCCAACCCGCCCGAGGGTTGTCCCTTCCTGACACGATCCCGGACCTTTACCGACCCCGGTGCGGGCGGGTAAAATGAAGATCGGGCGGCGACAGCGCGGGAGGACCGCGCGCCCCGCGCGGATCGGTTCGAGGGCGGGAAAAGTGAGCGAGCGCCGGGAACGACTCACAGGCGCTCACGACTCACACCCCATCGAAAAGCCGGGAAAACGCAGGGAAAAGAGGCGCGGCGGGGTGTGAGTCGGCCTGTGAGTCGGTGTGAGTCGCCGAGGACTCGTCTCCGGCCGGCCGCGAAACTGGCAAAATCAATTCGACCGCGGACGGCACTCTTTAGGAAGAGGACGAGGCGCCGCCGCCCGAGTGCCAGGAGGGAACTCGCCACGATGCCCCCCGGACGACTCAACGCCCTGCTGGGAGCCGCCCTCGCCTTGCCGCGCCGCGACGCGCGCCCGGACGAGGAGCTGCTGGCCCTGTTCCTGGACCGACGCGACGAATTCGCGTTCGAGGCGCTCCTGCTGCGCCACACCCCGGCGGTGCGGGCCGCGTGCCGGGTCTGGCTGCGGTCGAGTGCCGACATCGACGACGCGACGCAGGCGACCTTCCTCGTCCTGGTCCAGAGGGCGCGGTCGATTCGACAGCGCGCCGCACTGGGCGGGTGGCTGTACCGCGTCGCCGCGAACGTCGCCCGCCGCTTGAAGCGCCAACAGCGGCCGGCCTGTTCCCTCCCCGAGGACGTGCCGGGGCGCGAGCCGGCCGACGACGGCCGCGACCTGGTCGCGGAGGAGGTGGCGCGACTGCCGGAGAAGTACCGCCTCCCCGTCCAACTCTGCTACCTCGTCGGGCTGACGACGGCCGAGGCCGCCGGGCGCCTCGGCTGGCCGAAAGGGACGGTGCTGACGCGATTAGCCTGGGCCAGGCGCCGGCTGCGGGCGAGCCTGACGCGACGCGGCCTCGCGCCGGCGGCTCTCGCGGGACTGGCTGCGGTCGCGCCTGCCGGCGCGGCGTGGACCCGGCAGACGGTCCGGGCCGCGCGGGGAATGCTGGCCGGCGCGTCCTCGGACTCTTTGGGGATGTCTGAAAGAACGATTTCTCTAACCGAAGGAGTGGTTCGCGCCATGGTGATCGACCGACTGAAGTACGTTGTCCTGGCGACTCTGATGGCCGTCGGCCTCATCGGGTTCGGCCTCGGCCACTGGGCCACGGCCTCGGACGGGCCGAACAGCGGCCGCCGGTCAGCGGCCGACGACTCCGACCCGCGCGCCCCCGCGCGGGTCGCGTTGCCCGGCAAGGACAAGGACGGCCCGCCCCCGCCTGCCCCGGAAGTCAAAGACGACGCCCGGCCCGCCGCGCCGGGGCGCCGCCGCGAAACCGTCATTCGCCTGCCGGTCGGTTCGTTCGTCAAGGAGATCGACGGCGGGGCCTACGGCAGCGGCCGCATCACCTGGACCTACGAGGAGGAGCGCGTCGTCGGCCTCGTGGAGGGGTCCGTCATGGGTTTCGAGTTCGAGCTGGGCACCGAGGCCGAGTACGCCCTGAGCAGCAACGGCACCATCTACGGCCTGTTGACCGGCGTGCGCGTGAATCACCTCAAGGTCCCGGAGGGCAAGGAGGAGTTCGCGGAGTTGAAGCCGTTTGCCGGCCTCTGGTCGGTCGTCGAGCCGCTCGTCAACGAGGTGCTGGTCGACCTGCCGTTCAGCTACAAGTTCCGTGTGCAGGGCGACCGGCTGGTCATCAGCAACTTCCGTATCCTGTTGGCCGGACCCAACCCCCTGGGCAAGGTGGGCGGCCTCTTGGCCCACGACGCCCACGAGATGCTGGCTCCCCTCGCCTACTTCCAGGCGCTGGGGACGGCGTTAGAAGGGACGTACACGGCGCCGGACGGGAAGGAGCAACCGGCCCCGGTCAACAAGCGGCGCCTGTTCCTCAAGCCCGGCGGCAACACGAAGCCGAAAGGCTGATTCGTGCGGTCTGATCGGCGGACGCGCGTGCGCCCGGAACCCCTCGCGCACCCGCCTCCGCCTTGCCACGACCCGTCCGCTTCGCGTAGCCTGAACCTCCGAGGCGCCGGCCGGGGCCGGGCGCTTGGGCCGCACTCGGGGGCGTCGACTCATGGCCAGGCGACTTCGCGTAGGGGTGATCGGGCTCGGCCGGCGCTGGGCGCGGCGCTACCGGCCGGCGCTGCTGGCCTTGGCGGACCGCTACGAGGTGGCCGCCGTCTGCGATCAAATTCCTCAACGGACCCTCGCCGAAGCCGACCGCCTCGGCTGCGCCGCCAGCGCCGGCCCCGCCGATCTCGTCGCCGCGCACGAGGTCGAGGCGGTCGTCCTCGTCGACGCCCAGTGGTTCGGCCTGTGGCCGCTGGGGCGCGCCGCCGGCCTCGGCAAGCCCGTCTTTTGCGCCGCGCCGCCGGAGCGGGACGCGGCCCACGCCGAAGCGCTCGTTCGGCAGGTCGAACGGGCGAAGGCGTTGGTGATGATGGGCTGGGGGCCGGCCGTGAGCCCGGCATTTCTCTACGTCCCGGAGTTGCTTAGCCGTCATCTCGGGCCGCCGCGCCTCGTGGTCGGCGAGTGGGGGCGGCGCGGCCGCGCCGGTTTGGGGAGAGGGGCGGGCAGCGTTCTGGCCTACCTGTTCGGACTGATCGGCCGCGCGCCGGAGCGCGTCGTCGCCGCGGGCGAGGCGCCGGCCGGGCTGACGACGGTCGCGTTCGCGTGCGGCGAAGGGACGGCCGTCCAGCTGTCGAGTTGGCACGCGCCCGGCCGGAAGACCACCCTGCGGGTGCGGGTCGTCGCCGAACGGGGGCAGGCGACACTCGCGCCGGGGCGGCGGCTCGCCTGGGAGGACGCGACGGGCCGCCACGCCCTGACGCTGCCGCGCGCGGGGAGTGCGACGGTGCCGGCGATGCTGGAGTGCTTTCACGAGTCCGTCACGTCGGGGCAGGCGCCGCGGCCGGGGATCGCCGAGGTCCACGCCGCGCTGAAATGGTTGGACACCGCCTTCGCCGGGCCGCGACCGTAAGGGATTCCGGGGGTGCGCGGGTACGCGACCCCCTAGTGGACGGCGCCAGAAGTTACGAGGGATAGATCCCGTGCAGTTTCTTGCGAGCATCGGCCACGCGGAACGTCCCGTCGATCTTTCTCGTGGACCCCGAAAACTGGACCACCGGCTAAGCTACTCTGGTGGCCCGGGAAAGGGGCAACGATGACAGCCAAGCGGAAGCATCCTACGACACCGTTCAAGGCCCAGGTCGCCCTGGCCGCGATCAAGGGCGACCGCACCATCAACGAGTTGGCGGGGCCGTTCGGGGTCCACCCCCCTCTCATCCACGCCTGGAAGAAGCAGCTCCTCGCCGGCGCCGAGGTCGTCTTTGCTAACGGGGTGAAGGTTGATGCCGGCGACGCCGAGGCCCGCCCGTTCTACGGCAGCCGCAAGATGACGGTGTGGTTGCAAGGCTGAGGTGAGGCGGTCAACCGCAAACCGGCGACCTAAGGATTTTCAGGTGGTTACAGGCTCCGGTCAGCTACAGATCACTCTGAGTAAGTCTAGTCATGGCAGCAGCTTGCGTCAACTCCATCGAATCAGTTTTCATCACGATTCAGCCTGTTTTAACCCCGGTTTTCCTGTGAATCGTGATGGGAATCGTTATGAGTTTTGAGCTGAGGACAAGGGGCGTTTGGCCTGCCCTTGACTGCCCGCCTCACCACCACGAACCACGCCTTCGGCCCGCCCTCGGAGACGGTCAAGTCCTTCAGGTCGGGCCGGACCTCGTAGCGGGATGGCTCGATGGACTCGATGACCCAGCCCTCGGCGAAGGCGTCGTGAAGTTCCGTCTTCGTCACCCGCCTCGGCCCCTGCGTGCCCGGCTCCTCGTCGCTGAAGCAGAGCAGGAACAGCCTACCGCCCGGCTTCAATACGGTCGCCAGCCCTTCGACGTAGCGGTGACGGTCCTCGTCCGAGAAGACGTGGAAGAGGCCGCTGTCGATCACGTTGTCGAACCGCTCGGTCCAATCCTTCAGCGTTAGGGCGTCTTTGACCAGGAAGGTCGTCGGCACGCCCCGCTCGGTCGCCTTGTGCTTGGCCCTGCGGATCGGCTCATCCAAGAAGTCGATGCCCGTGACCTGGCAGCCCCGCCCGGCAAAGAAGAGCGCATTCTCCCCGGTGCCGCAGCCGGCGTCGAGGATGCTGCCGACGATCCTATCTGCCACGTCAAGGAATGCCTTCTGCGGCCTACCGATGTCCCAGGGCGCTGGGCCGGCGTAGGCGCTCTCGAACGTCTTGCGGTCGGGTACGGCGGTCATGCTCGTTCTCCAGTCATCTTTGGCCCCGTCGTCATCTGCCAGACGGCCCACAGGTCGCAGTCCGCATGATGCTCGTCGGGGTACTCGGCCCGGAGCCGCTTCTGGACGGTCAGCGCCCTCACATGGTCGGCCAGAAGGCCGCAGTCCGAGAGTTCGGTGGAGGCGAACGCCTTGTCGAACCCGCCGCAGTTGACCAGGGCGCTAATGCTTGTCTGCAACTCCACGAGGTCGAATCCCCGGAAGGCGAATCGGGGGTCGGTGAAGGAGCTAATCTCGTCGTCGGTCGGGTTCTGCATCAAGGCCAGGACGTTCACCCGGTCGTCCCCGGCCACCCGGCACAGAACGTGGTCGAGGTCGTGGAAGAGGATGATCTTGAAATCCTCCTGGACGTTGTGCCGCCAGTCCTCGGCGGTCAGC
Organism: Gemmatales bacterium; assembly: GCA_038229635.1. GTDB lineage: Bacteria > Planctomycetota > Planctomycetia > Gemmatales > Gemmataceae > DATFNV01. The sequence continues at coordinate 1,576 of JBBROG010000041.1, read as the reverse complement.
TCCCCGAAGAAGGTCGGGCACAGGATCAGGTCCAGTGAGACGACCTCCCGAAGCTGCGCCAGCCCCGACCAGTCGATGAACTTCCGCCACGCCTCGCCGCAGCCGGGGTCGAAGCGCTTGACCGCAGTGTAGACGACGGGCATCGCCGCCCTCCCGCACTCGCTTGCCGGATTCGCTCGCCGCCGCTGACACGCCTCGCCGCCAAGAACGACTCGGTGGTGCGGCCTGATGGTCAGCCAATGGTTATCCTATGAGGCGCACGTCCTGCTGTTCGAGCCGGCCTCGACCTTGAACACGGGCAACGTGCAGAACGAGCGGACGGTTGCACACCTGGACCGCATCTGACGCTGTTGGAAAAAACGAGGAAGGCAAGGTATGCCGAGGCAGAATCGTGTCACCCCGTTCGGCGAGATCGTTGCCACCACGGAACGGGGCACCTTCATGGGCAACCGGGGCGTCCTCCACGACGCCGAGGGCCGCATCAAGCGGGCGTGGCAGTTGAAGCGCTGGATCGTCTGCGTGCTGGAGTTTCGGGGTCGCAAGCGCCAGGTCATGACGCCAGGACATTACACCGAGTTGTTCTTTCTGGATGAAGCGACCGCCCTGGCCGCAGGGCACCGCCCCTGTGCCGAGTGTCGGCGGGAGCGATTCAACGCTTTCCGCAAGGCGTGGCGGTCGGCCCATCCGGGCACCAGTGACTCGCCACTGCCCAGCGCTGAGGAGATCGACCATCAGCTTCAGGCCGAGCGGGTCGGCCCTGACCGCTCGAAGCGGTTGTTCGAGGCGAGCCGGGACGAGTTGCCGAACGGCGTCTTCGTGCGACGTGCCGATTCGGGAGAGGACGCCTACCTGGTCTGGAACGACGGGTTGCTCGCCTGGTCGCCGGCAGGATACAAAAGACGGATGGACCGCCCGAAGGAGGCTGAAGTTCTTGTTCTGACTCCCACATCGACCGTGGCGGCAATCCGTAGCGGCTACCTCCCCGAAGTCCATCCGTCCGCTGGGGTTTTGCGTGAGGGACGTGGTTGAAATGCTGCCGGTCTACGAAGACCCCTGTTTCACGTTCCGGTTCGCCGAGGCCCGGATCATCCCCCGGTTCCACCTGGAAGGCGTTGAGGCCGGTCGACGGGTGGAAGTCTACACGATTGACGCCGGCACCGGGACCGGACGCCCTATCGAATGGCCCCGCAAAGATATTCCCGACGGCATCTTCTACAAGATCGCCAACGGCTGCAAGTGGCGCGACCTGCCCCACGACTTTCCCCCCTACCGGCGCGTCCACGAATGGTTCAGCACGTGGCGGGCCGACGGCACCTGGGATCGCCTGCTGGATCACCTCCGGCGCAAGGCACGCGTCGCGGCCGGCCATGACCCGGAGCCGAGCGAAGCCTGCGTGGACAGTCAGACCGTCAAGGCGGCCGCGACCGGAGGCGCGCGGGGCTACGACGGGGGCAAGCGGATCAACGGACGGAAGCGGCACATCCTCGTGGATACGCTGGGTTTGCTGCTGGCTGCGGCGGTGACGACGGGCGCGGTGTCGGACGCGGACGGGGCGATCCTTCTGCTGCAAAACAAT
>JBBROG010000040.1:0-40874 GCA_038229635.1 Gemmatales bacterium | reverse complement strand
CCCCCCCCCCCCCCCCCCGCACTCCAAAAACCCTCGCAGGCGCCGCTTTGGACACGTCACGCCTCCCTAGGCGTCACGAATCCAAAGCGGCGTCAAGCCGCCGCACTCCAAAAAAGATCCTACGGCAGCGCCGGCGGACAGGCGACGTGCTTGGCCCAGCCGGTGTCGTCGCGCTGCGGGAAGTCGGCGCGGAAGTGGACGCCGCGCGACTCCTCGCGCCGCAGCGCAGACCAGATCATCAGCCGGGCCACGATCAGGAGGTTTTGCAGCTCGCTGCCGGCGCGCGAGTCGAACGAGCGCGGCAGGACGTAGCGGCACCAGAACGCCACCTGCCGCTCCGCCTCCATCAGGCCGGCGCGGTCGCGGACGATGCCCATGCGCCGCACCATCAGGCTGCGCAGCGAACTGGTGATGTCGGCGACATCGAGCGCCTCGCCGCGGTCGGGCTCGCGGCGGTAGGCCAGCGGCGGGACGACGAAGGCGTCCGGCATCCGCGCCGCCGCCTCGGCGGCGCCGCGCCCGCACTTCGCCCCGTACACCAATCCCTCCAGGAGGCTGTTCGACGCCAGGCGATTCGCCCCGTGCAGTCCGCTCGACGTCACCTCGCCGGCGGCCCACAGCCCCGGCAGCGTCGTCCGCCCGTCGGCGTCGACGGTGACGCCGCCGACCATGTAGTGGGCGCCCGGCCGCACCGGGATCAGGTCGCGCGTGATGTCGAGGCCGAAGTCGCGGCACACCTTGGCGATGCCGGGGAAGCGCTCCAGCACCTTTTCGGAGGGGAGGTGCGACAGGTCGAGGTAGACGTTGGGGTGCTGCGTCCGCTCCATCGTGCGGACGATGGCCTGGGCGACGACGTCGCGCGGCGCCAGTTCGCCGCGCGGGTCCTCGGCGGGCATGAAGCGGTCGCCGTTCTTGTCGCGCAGGTACGCCCCCTCGCCGCGCACCGCCTCGGTGATGAGGGTGCGCGACGAGCCGGCGACGTACAGCACGGTCGGGTGGAACTGCATGAACTCCATGTCGCGCAGCTCGGCGCCGGCGCGGTAGGCCGCCGCCATGCCGTCGCCGGTCGCCACCGGCGGGTTCGTCGTCTCGCGGTAGACCATGCCGCAGCCGCCCGAGGCGAGGACCGTCTGCTTCGCCCAGACGAGCAGTTTCTCCTTGCGCGGCCGGGCGACGAAGGCGCCGACGCAGCGCCCCTCATGGACGAGCAGGTCAAGCGTAAACGTCTTCTCCCAGGCGGTGACGTGGGGCACGCCCCGGACGCGCTCGATGATGGCGCGCATGACCTCGTGCCCGGTGGCGTCGCCGAGGGCGTGGACGATGCGGCGGTGGCTGTGGCCGCCCTCGCGCGCCAGGGCGAGGTGGCCGTCTTCGAGGTCGAAGTGCGTGCCCCAGGCAATGAGGTCGTTGATCTGCTCGGGCGCCTCGCGGACGACCATTTCGACCACGGAGCGGTCGCACAGGCCGGCGCCGGCGGTGAGCGTGTCCTCGATGTGGTTCTCGAAGCGGTCCTCGGGCGCCAGGACGCCGGCGATGCCGCCCTGCGCCCAGGAACTGTTGCTCAGCGGCAGTACGTCCTTGGTGAGGACGAGGACGTTGAGCGACGGCGGCACTTCGAGAGCCGCGCGCAGCCCGGCGATGCCGCCGCCGATGACGAGGACGTCCGTAAATAGGTGCGGCGTCTGCTTCGGGCCGAAGGGGACGAGATAGCGCGGGGGAAAGATCATGACGAGTGGTATCGCGTGCAAGTTGCTAACCAGCCCGAAGCGCCAGCGAGGGCGGAATGCGCCTTCGCTGGCGCTTCGGGCTGGTCAGGGTTCACTTCTTCTCGCCGCTGGTGTACCGCCGGAAGATCTCGCGGAACTCCGGCGGCGCCTGGCCGAGGCCGCTGCGGCGGGCGTCGTCGGTGCGCGGCTTGTCGCCGGGCTTCACCTCGCGGGCGCCGAGGTTGCGCAGGTCGCCGCCCGCCTGAGCCGGCGGCAGCACTTCGGGAGTCGGCTGAGGCCGCTGCACTTTCTTCGTGTACGCCTCGCGGAACGCCTTCAACTCCTCCTCGGACATTTTCAGTTCGTCAAGGAGGCGTTTGTCGATCTTGGTGAAGTCTTCGAGTTGCAGGACGCCGGCGCGGCGGCGGTGGTTCGGGTCGGGCTTGGAGGCGGGGCGCTCCGGTTCGGCGTCGGCGGTGCGGTCAGTGCCGGTGCCATCGCCGACGCGGTGCGTGCCCTCGCCGCCCCCGTTGCTCGGTCCCTTCGCCGTCGCCTGGCCCTTGCCCTGGCCTTGCTTGTCGCCGTCGCCCTGCGGCTTGCCGCTGCCCTTCGCCTCGGAGTTGTCGTTGCCGGCCGCGCCGCCGTTGCCCGAAGCGCCGCCGTTCTTGCAGGCGCAGGGGGCGTTCGACTCGGCGCCCTGGCCGCCCTTGCACTCGGCACAGGGCGGGGAGCCGTCCGGCTGTCCTTCGTTCTTCGGCGGCGACTTGGCCAGCGCCGGCGCCGCCTCGCGCGCGTCCTTCTCCTTGTCGAGGGCCTTGCGCGCCTCCTCGCGCGTCTTGGCGTCGCCGTCGCGGCTCAGCTCCTCCAGGCGCTTCTCGGCCCGCTCGCGCGCCTTGTCGTCGCCGTTCTGAAGATCCTTTTCCAGGCGCGATACCTCGTCGGACTTGCCGGCCTTCGACTCGCCCTTGGCCGTGGCACTCTCCTCGCCCTTGTCGCCGCCCGCCTTCGCTTCGCCCTTCGCTCCCGCCTCGCCGTCGCCGCGCCCTTCCTTCTTCTCGGCGCCTTGCGCCTCTTTCTTGTCGCCTGACTTCGCCTCGCCGCGCGCGGCCATCGGGTCGCCCTTCGTCTCGCCTTTCTCGCCGTCGCCGGACGACTGGCCGCCGCCTTTTGCTTCGCCCTGTTCCTTGGCGCCCGGCTCGCCGCCGTTCCCCTTGTCTCCGGCGGCGTCCTTGGCCGTGTCGCCCTGACCCGCTCCCTTGCCGTCGCCCTTGTCGCCGTCGGGCTTGGCGGCGCCGTCCGCCTTGCCGTCGCCCTTGTCGGCGCCGTCGCTCTTCCCCGCGCCCTTGTCGTCGGCGCCCTTCCCCTCCTGCTCGCGGCGGTCCAGGGCGTCCTTGATCTTCTCGGCCTGGCTCTGCGTGTCGGCGTCGCCCTTGCCGTCGTCGGGGTTCGGCTTGTCACCCTCGCCGGGCTTGTCCGGTTTCGCCCCTTCCGCCTCTCCCTTCTCCTGACGCTCCTTGTTCTCGGCGCCGAGCTTCTCGTCCTGCTTCTTCTCGTGGTCCTTCTGCTCGCGGGCGGCCTGGTCGCGCTGCTCCTGCTCCTTCTTCTTGTCGGGCGTCGGCTCGGCGATCGTCACCTTGAAGTGTCGGCTCTCTCCGCGGTTCGGTGCGGGGAAGTCGCAGCCGTCGAGCACTTCGAGCCAGTACTCCAGCACCTGGCCCTTCGCCAGCGGGAGCGGCTTGCCGGCCTCGTCCTTCAGCGCGTCGAGGGCGACGAAGTCCTTGTAAGCGATCGTTTTCGGATAGCTCCCGTCGGTGAAGCGGAGCGACTTCCCCGCGCGGTACGGCTTCGGCGCCAGCGCCGCCCCATCGACGAGGCGCATCCGCAACGCCAGCGCTTGCACGCCGAAGTCGTCGGTCGCGGAGCCTTCGAGCTTCAGCGTGCCGTTCGCCGGCAGCGTCACGTCCTCGCCGGGCTTGGTCAGCTCGGCGCGCGGCGCCTGGTCGGGCAGGACGGTGATCGTGTACGGCATCGCCTCGGTGTTGCCGTCGCCGTCGGTCGAAGTGAACCAGACGCGGTACTGTCCCTCCTGGTCCAGGACGAGGCGGAAACGCAGTGCGTGCGGCAAACCGTCGACCATTTCGGCGGGCAGACTCTTCTTGCCGGCGCGGTCTTCGCGGTCGAGGCGTCCTTCCTTCACGGCGCGGTTGGTGTGCGCGACGACGATCGCCTCGGTGCCGCGCAACTCCTTGAGGTTGGCGTCGGGACTGGTGCGATCCGCCCAGCCAAGGTAAGGACGATAGTGATAAGTGACCGCGAAGCGCTGGACGAGCGGCGCGGAGCGGACGGTGACGCGGTACTCGGGCGTCTCGTCGTCGCCGCCGACGACCTTGTAGAGAAAGCCGTGGTGCGTGCGCGCGGCGGGCACGGACGTCGCCCAGACGTCGCCGACTTCGGGCTCCAGAAGTTGCTCCTCGTAGGGCTCGGCGTCGTCGTAGCGGAACAGCAGCTTCAAGGCGCCGGGCTTCTCGGGGTCGGGGACGCGGCCGGCGACGCGCACGGCGACGGACACCGGTTGGCCGACGGCCACGACGGCGTCGCCGTTCGACGGCCGGACGAGCGTCAATTGCGTGCGCTTGGCGATGCCCTCGGCGCTGAAGGGGAAGAAGGCGCGGCCGAGGAGCGAGCGGAACTGGCCGGCGCCGCCGGAGATCAGGACGACGCCGACGGCGAGGAACAGGGCGAGGGCGGCGGCGCCGGCGATCACGGCATGGCGCCCGCGAATGGCCTCGTCGAGGTCGGCGCGGCCGAGGTCGCGGGCGGCGCGCTGAGCGACGGCGCCGCGGATGACCGGCGGCAGCGGCTCGTCGTGCAGGTCGAGCCAGTTGACGACGCTGTTCTTCGCCTCCGGGACGGCGCGCTCCAGCTCGCGGGCGGCGTAGTAGGGGTTGATGCGCCGCGACAGCGGCCGGGCCAGGCCGAAGACCAGGTAGACGGCGGCGAGGGCGCCGTAGCCGAGGAGGGCGATTTGCCGCGTCGCGGGCGCGAGGTCGTAGCGGCGGTCGAGGAGGACCGTCACCAGGACAAAGGCCAGGGTGACGGCGAGGAAGCCGAGGGCGGCGGCGCCGACGTCGAGGAGGCGGATGCGCCGCCGGGCGCGGTCGAGCTGCTGTTGGACGACGGCGTCGTGGCGCGCGGGCGCGGCGGGCTTGGGCTGTTCGCGGACGGTGGCCATCGGCGTCTCCCGGCGGGCGGTGCGTCTGTCCCTCCCCCGATTATAGCCGCCGCGGCGCCGTACACTCAACGAGTTTCGCGGGGAAGCCGGAGTAGCCCACACATGAGGCGGCATCCGCTCGGCTCTGCTACAATCATCCGACGGGGCTCTGGAGAACCCCTCGCGGCCGAACGTCGGAGAGCTATACGGGGTGACCTGATGAAGACGATCAAGATCGAGGACATTCCGCCGGACGCCAAGGCGCGAGAGTTCCTCGCCGCGCTGTTCCCGTCCCGCGAGGACGTGATCCTGGAGCAGGGCGGCCAGGCCCGCCTCGCCCTGGTCGACGCTCGTGTCCTGGAGCAGAGGGGGGTCGCGAAGGAGCAGTTGTTTACCCTCATCGACGGTCTGAGACGGAGGAATGAAGAAGTCGATTCGGACGCCGTTCTGGAAGAGTTGGAAGAATTCGATAAGCAGGAGGGTGCCGGTCGATGATCCGCGCCGTCCTCGACACCAACGTCATCATCAGCGGCACGATCTCGCCGCGCGGGAAACCGGCGGCGATTCTCGATGCTTGGCACGCCGAGTACCTCGAAGTCGTGGCCTGTCCCGCTCTCATCGAGGAAATCTCGGAAAAACTACGCCTGCCACGAATTCGGGACAAGTATTCCGTCGGGGAGGCCGAAATTAACCGCCTGCTGCTTCGATTCTCGGAAGTGGCGCGTCTTGTCCCCGGACAAGCCCCTGTCGTCCCGCCGCCGCCCGACCCGGACGATACGATGCTCTTCGCGGCGGCCGTCGAAGCCGAGGCCGACTACATCGTGACGGGAGACAAGGTTTTATTCGATTTTGTCTGGAACGGGCCTGGCAAAGTCGTCAATCCGCCCCAATTCTGGGAAGAACTCCGCCGCCGCCCCGTCTTCGACCTTTCCTTGCCCGTAATCATCCTCGATGACCTCTCGGGCAGCAGGTTCCAGACCATCGAGTCAGACGGGCAAACGTGCCTTGCCTTATTCACCAGCCAAGAGATCGCCGAACGGTATTGCCGTCAGAACAACGTCCTCGCGCAGAATCGACTCCTCCCGGAGCGGGGAGCGTTGATCGACTGCTTGACCAGGGTCGGCGCGAGCGGCTGTGAGTGGGTCGCCTTCAACCCCGTCCGAGATATCGCGATGTATCAACGCATCCCAACGATGCTGGAAGAATTGCGGAAGGGCGAAAACGGCGGGTGACGGCTAAGGGCGCGGAGTCGATTCCTAAGAGCGCCTCAAGCAATGAGGAAGGCAGGAAGGCAGGAGGCGGAAATGCCCTGCGCTTTTCCTGCCTTCCTGCCTTCCTTATTCATTCTGTTAGGCCTTCTAATTCATTCGACGCGAAAGGGACGCACATGGCGGCGCGGCTGAAACAGGCCCTGGCCCAGGGCCGGGTGACGACGGTCTTCTGCACGGGGCACCTCTGTTCCCCCAAGCTGGTCGAGATGGTCGGCCTCCTCGGCGGCTTCGACGCCATCTGGCTCGACCAGGAACACTCGGGCCTGACGCTCGCCCAGATCGAGACGGCGACCCTGGCGGCGCGGGCCGTCGGGCTCGACGCCTTCGTGCGCGTGGCGCCGACCGACTACGCTACCGTCATGCGCCCCCTGGAGGCCGGCGCCGGCGTCATGGCCGCTCAGATCCGCAGCGCCCGGCAGGCCGAAGAGGTCATGAGCTGGACGAAGTTTCACCCGCGCGGCCAGCGCGGCATCAACAACGCCGGCGCCGACGGCGGCTACGGCACGGTGCCGCTCGCCGACTACCTGCGCCGCGGCAACGCGAACACCTTCGTCGCCCTCCAGATCGAACACGCCGGCGCCGTCGCCGAGGTCGAGGCCATCGCCAAGCTGCCCGACGTCGATGTCCTCTTCATCGGCCCGGCCGACCTGTCGCAGTCGCTGGGCGTGCCGTGCGAGTGGGAACACCCGAAGTTGTGGGGCGCGATCGAGCGCGTGGCGCGGGCGGCGGCCGACGCGGGCATTCACTGGGCGATCCTGCCGTTGGCGCCGGCGCACGCGCGGCGCTGCGTCGACATGGGCTGCCGTATGCTGTCGCTCGGCTTCGACGTGTGGGCCTTCGCCAAGGGCGTCCGGGCCGTCCATGCGGAGTACGCGGAGTTCTTTCCCCCGGCTTCCGCGTAGGGAGTGTCCCTCACTCCCGCGACCGCAAGGCGCTTTCGACCGTCAGACCGACGGCGACGAACAGAAGCAGCGCCCCGGCCGGCACCAACAGCACGCCGGCCGACGGGTCGGTCTCGCCCGGCCCCACGCCGCCGAGGAAGAAGCCGAGCGGCATCAGCACGGCGGCGTCGATCAGGAAGAACGACGCCACGCGCAGGCGCGACGTCGTCCAGCGCCCCAACGACGGCAGCCCCGCCGCGAAGGCGACGTTCACGAGGGCGAGAAGCGTCCCGTGGGCGTGCGCCAGCGTCCACATCTCGCGCCGCAGTTTGCGGTCCGAATCGAGGTAGAAGCCGGCCTTGAAGCCGTGCAGCGCCTCCAACGTCGCCCCGAGCGTCAAGAAGATCAGCAGTCCGAGCCAGCCGACGAGGTGATGGCGGCGGGCCAGGCGGGCGCGCAGGGTCGTCAGGTCGTCACTCATGGATGCTCACGTCCGGGTCGCGGCGCCTCTTCAGAAGATTTTCCAGAGCGGCTTCATCGACGCCGCCGGCGGGCGTCAGCGGCAGATCGGGGTAGCGGGCCGGCGCCGGGCGGCAACAGGCGGCGAGGCGGTCGCGCACCGCCTTCAACGACTCGGCTCTCCGTATCGGCGCGGCGAGGTGGTCGTAGGGGTTGGCGTCGTCGCCGTGCAGCGAGCGCAGGCCGCGGTGAAGCAGGTAGCGCACGGCGGGATACGTTTCGCGCCCCAACAGGTGCGGCAGGACGGCGCCGGGCCAGTCGCGTCCCGACGCCTGTTGCGCCGCCGGCCACGAAAAGGCGCCGGCGACGACGGCGCGGGTGCGGCCGTCGTCGCGGCAGAGTTGCACGACCGACGAGGCGGTGCCGCGGTCCTCGTCGGGCAGCGGCCCCGGCGGCGTGCCGTACCACTTGCCGAGTTGTTCCTGCGTCCAGCCGAGCGAGCGGTCGAGGTGGCACAGGTTGCAGGCGTGCGGCTTGCCGGTGCCGACGCTGTCGCGGACGCGCGGGATCTGGATGCGGTGCGAGCGGTGCGTCGTCAGCAGCGAGTAAACCTGATACGGCATGTGGCAGTTATAGCAAAGACTGCCGGGCGAGTCGGCGGCGTGGTGCGTGTGTTCGGCGAGGCGGCCGCGGTAGCCCTCGTGGCACTGGTAGCACGCCTCGTTGGTTTGCGTATTCGGCTTCAGCATGAAGTTCGGGTCGTCGGCGTGGCCGGAGTGGCAAGTGAGGCAGCTGAGGCGTCCTTTGCCGTTCTCGTAGCAGGCGGACAGCGCCATGCCCTGGTACTCGACGGCGGTCGTCAGCGGCGTGCCGTCGCCCCAGAAGCGGCCGTCGTCGGGCGCCGGCGGAGGGCGCTTGCCGGCCTCGTCGCGCCGGCCGCGCGCGAGCAGAGCCTGCTCCGCCTCGGACCAGAAGAACGAGTACGAGCCGAGGAGGTTTTGGCCGGCGAGGTACGGGTCGGCGACGGTGCGACGGTCCCACGCTTCCGGGCGCGGCACCAGGGCACCGTGGCAGTGGGCACAGATCTGGTCGGCGGCCTCGACGGGGAGGCGGCGCGGGTTGACGATGGTCGGGTCGCCGGCGCCGGCGGCGCGCGTGGCGTAGCGGCGGGCGGGGTTGGAATTGACGCGAACGTGCTCGGCGCCGGGGCCGTGGCACGCCTCGCAGCTGATGCCCAACTCGGCGACCTCGGTGCGGTAGCCGGGCGGCGCCCCGCGCCGCGACGGCGGCTGCGGCGCCTTGGTGACGCGCGTGTTGTGGCAGAAGACGCAGGTCTCGTTCCAAATTGTACTCTTATCCCAGAAGTCGGTGGTGTCGGGGCCGAGGAAGGCGCCGTTGGTGTGGACCCAGCGCTTCTCGACGATGTGGTACGACACGGGCAGGCGGAAGTAGCGCCCCTGGTCGTCGCGCGTCATGTACTCCTGGAACCAGTGCGAGCCGACGAGGCGCGCCACGGGGAAGCGGCGGCGGGGCACGCGCGCGGGGTCGAAGCCGTCGGGCCGGTCGGGCGGAGTGCGCGACTTCCACATGAAGTCGGCCGTCTCCATGAAGAAGCGGTCGCCCTCGCGCGTCAGCCGCGTCGGAACGCCGAGGTAAGTATAAGTGGCGTCGTTGAAGTCGCCCTTGACGGTCTCCTGCGTCGCCTCGCGCGTCATGGTGCGGTGGTAGGTGCGGTGCCAACTCGCGTGGTGGGATTCGTGGCACTTGACGCAGGTGTCGGAGGAGACGGATTCGACGTCGACAGCGTCGGGCCGGCGGGCGGCGTCCTCGCGGGCGCGGGATTCGAGGAGGAGCGTGCCGGCGACGACGGCGCCGAGGCCGGCGAGCCAGCAGCCGACGGCCCGCGCCGGCGGCAGGGCGCGCGTCAGCTGCCACAGCACCAGGAGGGCCACGGCGAGCAGGAGGAGCCAGGTGCCTGCGGTCATGGCCGGGAGCCTTGGGGTGTGAGATCGAGGGGCCATTCCCTAGGTACACCGGCGACGAGGGCGGGTCAAGGGCCTTCTCCGCGACTCACTTCTGCCGCGCCGGCACCACGAGGACGGGGATGGTCAGCCGGGGCGAAGTGTGCCCGCGACGTTACACTCGTGTTGACCCGCGCCGGCACCACCAGGACGGGGATCGTCAGCCGGTGCAGCACCGGCGCCACCGTGTGCCCCAGCGCCAGGTCGGCGAGGAGGCGGTGGCCGTGCGTCCCGACCACGAGCAGGTCGAGGCGACGTTCGTTGACGATGCGCACCAGCTCCTTCGCCGGCGTGCCGTGGCCGAGCGTCCCCTCCGCCCGCAGCCCCTCGCCGCGCAGGTGATCGACCAGTTCCGCCATGCGCTTCTGGTCGGCACGGCTCTCCAGGTCGGCCGCCTCCGCCCCGTAAATCGCGACGGCCGGCCCCTCGACGACGTGAATCAGCAGCAGTTCCGCCGCGTACTGCCGGGCCACCGCCGCCGCCTGCGCCAGGAGCGCGTCGTCCGCCCCCTCTAACTCGACCGCCACGCCGACGCGCTCGAAGCGCACCGCGGGCAGCACCGGCGCCAGCGGCGGCCGCTCCGCCTCCTCGCGCGGCGCCCGCAGCGGGTACAGCGCCACCCACCCGAGGAATCCGACGACTCCCAGGCCCAAGGGCGCGACCGCCGCGTACACCCAGAGGGAGTCCCAGCCCGCCTCCTCGGCCGCCTTCGCCCATTTCCCCGTTTGCAGAACGATAAACACCAAATTGAGGCCGACGACCACGACGGCGCACGCCCACGCCAGCCCTTTGAGCAGCCTGCCGCTGGCGAACTCGCCCATGCGGCGGCGGTCGCTGGTGAAGTGCACCAGCGGCACGATGGCGAACGGCAGCTGGAAACTCAACACGACCTGGCTCAGGACGAGCAACTGCAGCAGGCGGCCGTCGATGTCGTCCGCCCCCTGGCCCGCGAGGGTGATCACCACGAGCGCCGGCACGATCGCCACGGAGCGCGTCAGGAGCCGCCGCGCCGAGGGCCGCAGCCGGAAGCGCACGAACCCCTCCATGACCACCTGCCCCGCCAGCGTCCCGGTGAACGTCGACGACTGCCCCGAGGCGAGGAGGGCGACCGCGAACAGCACGCTCGCCGCCGCCGTCCCCAGCACCTCGGCCAGGAGCCGGTGCGCGTCCTGGAGCGTCTCCACTTCGTGGCCGGCGAACTTGGCCGCCGCCAGGACCAGGATGGCCGCGTTGATGAAGAAGGCCCCGTTGAGCGCCACGAACGAGTCGAGGAGGTTGTAATTGCACGCCATCCGCTTGCCGGCGGGCGTCGGGGCGAAGGCGCGTGTCTGCACTAAGGCAGAGTGTAGATAGAGGTTGTGCGGCATGACGGTGGCGCCGAGCATGCCGATGGCCAGGTACAGGCTCTCCCCGGCCTTCCCCGGCTCCAGACCGGGGACAAAGCCGCGCACCACCTCGCCCCAGTCAGGCCGCGCCAGGACGATCTCGACGACGAAGCAGACGCCGATGACGCCGATGAGCGCCAGCGTCAGCACCTCGATCAGGCGCACGCCGCGCTTTTGAAGGGCGAGGAGGACGAAGGTGTCGGCGGCGGCGACGACCAGCCCCGCCGTGTAAGGGAGGTTGAAGAGGAGTTTCAGGGCGATGACGGTGCCGATGACCTCGGCGAGGTCGCAGGCGGCGATGGCGATCTCGCACAGAACCCAGAGGCCGAACACGGTCCGCCGCGGGTAGCTCTCGCGGCACGCCTGCGCCAGGTCGCGCCCGGTGACGATGCCAAGCCGCGCGGCGAGGCTCTGCAAGAGCACCGCCATGAGGTTTGACATCAGCAGCACCCACAGGAGCCGGTAGCTGAACGACGAGCCGGCCTCGAGGTCGGTGCCCCAGTTGCCGGGGTCCATGTAGCCGACGCTGACGAGGAACGCCGGCCCCGAGAAGGCGAGCAGGCGCTTCCAGCGCGACGGCGGGATGGGCACCGACCCGTGAACCTCTTCCAGGGAGCGGTGCGCCGCCGAGACGGCCGAACGGTCCGACGTCATGGCTCAAGTCCCTTCGCCCGGCCGAGGCGCGGCGGCCAGGGGCTGGCGCCGGCGCAAGGTCGTCATGCGAGTAGCTTAGCCTAACAGTCGTCATTAGTCGAGGCGAATAAAGACCAGTCGGTTTTTCTCCTTGACAAACCGTCCGCGCCGCGCCTACCATTGCCTGGGTTGTTGTGCGGAGACTCTTTTCATGAACCGCGTGCCGTGTACCGCTGGTAGCTCTCGCTTCCGCGCCACGGCTCCCGTCGTCTTCACCCCCGCCGACTACGACCGTGGCTTCAGCTGAGCGCGCGACCTCGCGTGACGGCGTGCCCGGTCCTCGATCAGTCTTTCCTCGCTTCCTGCCACGCCGTCGCACTTTCCCCGTGATTCGTGGGAGAGCCCGTGACGTTTGCCCGCGGCGTTGGCGGCTGCCCCAACAGCGGCAAGACGGCAACTCGCCGAACAACAACGCGACTCGATAAGTGTGCGACGGACGGCGCCTTCGGGCGCCTTTGTTTTCCCTGTTCCCGTGTTACGGAGGATGGTGCTTTGAAGACCCTACGATTGGCCGCGATGACGGTCGTGGCGCTCGCCCTGGTTCTGGGCGGCGTGGCCGCCGCTGAGCGCCTCAAGTCCGGCCCCCAGGTCGGCGACAAGGTTCCGGGGCCGTTCCACCCGCTGAACGTGACCGGCGCCGACGCCGGCACGAAGACCTGCCTGTACTGCAAGCACGGCGACGCCCCGGTGGCGGTCGTCTTCGCCCGCGGCAACAGCGAGCCGGTCGCCAAGCTGCTCAAGCAGCTCGACGGCTGCACCGCCAAGAACAGCGAGTGCGGCATGGGCAGCTTCGCCGTCTTCCTGACCGACGAGGAAGGCATGGAGAAGGAACTCAAGGCGCTCGCCAGCAAGAGCGGCCTGAAGCACACCGTCCTGGCCATCGACAACAAGACCGGTCCGGAAAAGTACAACATCGCCAAGGACGCTGAGGTCACCGTCGTCCTGTACACCGACCACACGGTCAAGGCGAACTACGCCTTCAAGAAGGGCGAGTTCAAGAACGCCGACGTCGAGAAGATCGTCGCCGACGTCGCGAAGATCACGCCCGCGAAGTAACCGTTCGCGCCCGCTTGCGGCTTCGCAAGAGTGCGAAGCCGCAAGCGGCCTCTTCTCACGGCACGCGCGGCATCGACGTGTCCCCGCCCGCGCGGCCGTCCGCCCCGAACATCAGCAACCCCATCCCCTCCGGCCGCGGCTCCGCGTCCGCCGGCAGCGCGAACGCCTGCACGCCGCGCCCCGGCACGACGCGCACCACGTTGCACGCCCACGCCTTGCCCAGCGTCACCGGGTCGCCGGTCAATTCCGTCAGCGGCAGCGCCGCCTCGATCTGCCACACGCCCGGCTCGCTCTGACAGGCGACGAACCAGCGCGGGTTCCAACTCCGGTCGCGGACCCCGTCCTGACAGAACTCCTCATGGACGCAGCCGCGCTGGTCGATTTGCAGGTGAAAATAGCTCGAATAGTCGCGGTCGACGTCGAGCATCAGGCTGACGCGGTCGTAGTTCTTCACGTCGGCGTCGCGCGGCCGCACCTTCACCGGGGCGACGTAGCGGTCCGCCGGCTGGCGACAGCGCAAAGCCAGATAGAGATAGTCCTTGTCGTAGGCGAGGAAGACCTCGGTCGGGAAGTCGCCGGTCGTGTCGTCGGCGCGGGCGACGCGCGCCCCCTTCTCGCCGACGGCCGCCTTGAGCGTGAGCGGCCGGATGCCCTGCCAACAGGCGTCGTCGAGCTTGCCGTCGAGGAACGGCCGCGTACTCGTGAGGCGGCAGGGCAGCACCGGCTTGGGCGCCTCGCCGGCGCGGGTGACGAGCCACAGTTCGGCCAGCGCCGCGTCGCGCCACGGGCCGGGCGGCTGGCGGTTGGCGAACTGCGTGTACCAGTTTTTCGGCGTCTCGAAATCGCCGAGGGTGCGGCGGGACGATTGCAGGCAGAAGAGCGTCGCCGGGTCGCCGGCGTAGAGCGGGCCGAACGCCGCCAGCTTTGCCTCCAGCGCCGGGCCGGCCGCGTGCCACTTGCGGAACTCCTCCGTGTTGCGCAGGTGGTGTGCCTCCTGCTCCGCGTTGACCTCGACGCGCGTCGGCGCCACCTTGGTCTCGAAGCGTGGCGGACCCTTCGGCCTGGCGCCCTGTTTCGGCCGCGGCTTGTCGTCGGCGTCCGGCATCTTGCCTTCGTCTCCGGGCGAGGACGCCTGAAAATCGAATTTCCCGCGCGCGGCGTACTGCTCCAACTCCTGCCGCCGCCGCGCCTCGCCGCTGGCGCTGTGGCGGATCAGCCAGCGGCACGCCTCGGCGGACAGCGGATGAGCCGGATACCGATCCAGCATCATGCCGTAGACTTCGCGCGCCAGACCCCACTGGCCGGCGCGGGCGTACTGCCCGGCGAGGGCGAACGCCGCCGGGGCGCCCTGCTCCGCCGGCATGGCGTCGAGCGACGGCCCGAGGCGGACGAGAAGTTTGTCCGCGTCGGCCAGGCCGCCGGCGGGCAGTTCGGCCAGGGCCTGCAAATTGCGCCGCGTCAGGATCGCTTTTTCGACTTCGGGGGACAGGGCCGCCACTTCGCCGAGGTCGCGCCGCGCCTCGCCGCGCGGCGCCAGGGCGACGCCCTGCATCAGGCTCCTGTGGCCGGCGGCTCCCTCCAGGCGGCTGTCGAGGAGGGCGTAGGAGCGCTGCGACGGCAGGCTTTCGGACGTTTCGGAGAGGAGAGCGGCGGCGGGGGCGGCGAAGTCGCGCGGACTCGCCTGGAGACGCGCCGCCGGCTCGGAAGCGTCGTAGAGGACGAGATTCTTGGCGCGGCCGTCGCGGCGGGCGTACAGCTTCGCCGCCTTCCACGGCGCCAGGCCGAGCAGCTCGATTTGTTCGGGGAACGCCTTCGGGTCGGCGGCACGCTGGAACGCCGCCCGCACCGCCTCGGCGACGAGGCCGTCGAGAGCCTCGCCCCCCGCGTCGGCGTCGGTGACGACGACCTCGGGGCGCCACACGCGCATCGCCAGCACGAGTTGCCGCAGCATCTCGTCGGCGGCACGGCCGCCGTGGCGCGGGTCCCAGCCCTTCAACAGGTCCGCCTTGTCGTTTTGCGAGGCGTGTTGGGGGAGGGGGAACTGCCAGAGCGTCTCGCCGGCGGCGCCGCCGGCCTGGCGCACCGCCGCGGCGAAGCGCATCGCCTCGGTCGAGCGCGCCGGGGACGCCGTGGCGGGGTCGGACGCCGCCACGCGCACCGCCGTCGCCAGGTAGCCCTCGTCGCCGCCGAGTCCGGCGACGGTTTCGAGCGGCACGCCGCCCGGACGAGCGTGGACGAACAGGACGGCGGCGCGCTCGCCGCCGCGCCGCTGCACCGCCCACGTCTTGCCGCCGTCGCCCGTCGCCAGGACGGCGCCCAGTTCGCCGACGGCCCAGCCGTGTTGCGCGTCGAGGAAGAAGACGCCGTTGAGCGGCAGCGGCTGGCGCGTGCGCACCACCTCCCAGGTGGCGCCCTGGTCGGAGCTGTGGAGGAGGGCCGAGCCGGGACGGCCGGCGAGCCAGACGTGTTTTTCCTGGAGGCAGACGGCGTGAAAGTCCCAGGACGCCAGCGCCTCGGCGGCGATCCCCTTCTTGGCGAGCGGCTCGTAGCCCCAGGCCGTCTGGCTCGCGTCGTCCTTGCCCAGCACCAGAACGAGACCGCCCTGGCCCGCCGCGAAGGCCGTCTTGCCCGATGCCTGAAGTCCGCGCAGACTGCGGCCGCCGAGGGAATCCTCGTCGACGCCGACGACGGCGTCGCGGCGGATCATGGCGAGGCGGTTCCAGGCGCCGCCGAGGGCGCCGTTGCCGCCGTCGAGGAGGTCGGCGGCGAGCCAGGTCGTGGCGCGCTTGCCAGCGAGCGGCAGCCAGGTGCGGCCGCTGTCGGCGGTGGTGAAGACGCCGGACGGATACTGATCGCTGCCGTCGCCGGCGATGAAGCCGGTCTTGGCGTCGGCGAAGCGCACGCGGTTGAGGCCCGGCAGGGCGTTGAGGGTGACGCGCTGCCACTTGACGCCGCCGTCGCGCGTATAGAGCAGCACGCCGGCGCTGCCGCCGGAGGAAATCTCTTCGCGGCCGGCGGCCCAGCCGGTGTAGGGGTTGAGGAAGTGGAGCGAGCGCAGCGAGGCGCGGACGCCGGTCGGCTGCCGCTCCCAGGTCTGTCCGCCGTCGATCGTGTGCCAGATGACGCCCTCGTCGCCGGCGGCCCAGCCTTCGCGGGCGTCGACGAACTGGACGGCGTGCAGCGGGGCGTCCTCGAAGTTGCGGAGGTCGCCGGCGGGCGCACGCGCGGCGAGAACGGCGCCCAGGGCGAGCGCCAGCGGGAGGGATCGCATGGGGAGGGTCCTCGGTTCCGTGAGGAGCGCGTGAGCCGCTTGCGGCTTCGCATTTGCGAAGCCGCGAGCGGCCCGGGCGCGGTCAGTCCATGAGCCAGTAGCGCACGATGCAGTAGAAGGCGCTGAAGGCGTCCTTCAGGCCGATCTTCTTCCCCTCTTCGTAGGTACGTCCGGAGTAGCTGATGGGGACCTCGTAGACGCGCCAGGCGGGCGTGCGCTTGCGGGCGATCTTGGCGGTGATCTCCGGCTCGAAGCCGAAGCGGTTCGACTTCAGGCGGACGTCCGTCAGCACCTCGCGGCGGAAGACCTTGTAGCAGGTCTCCATGTCCGTAAGGTTCAGGTTCGTGAACATGTTCGACAGCGTCGTCAGCGCCCGGTTGGCGACCGAGTGCCAGAAGTACAGCACGCGGTGGTCCTCGCCAATGAAGCGCGAGCCGAAGACGACGTCGGCGCGGCCGTCGAGGATGGGCTGAATCAGGCGCGGGTACTCGGCGGGGTCGTATTCGAGATCGGCGTCCTGGACAAGGACGACGTCGCCGGTGGCGTGCTTGAACCCCTCGCGGAGGGCGGCGCCCTTCCCCTGGTTGTGCGGCTGGTGGAAGACGCGCACCTCGGGGCTCTCCAACTCCTTCAGGATGGCGCGGGTGCCGTCGGTGCTGCAGTCGTCGACGATGACGATCTCCTTGGGGATCGGCACGGCCAGGACGCGGCGGATCAACTCGCGGACCCACTGCTCTTCGTTGTAGACCGGGATGACGACGGACAGCTTGAAGCCGGCGGGGATGGGGTAGAGGCCGAGCTGACGGCAGGCGTGCTCGCCCAGCAACCGCCGCAGTAGGCGTACCCGCTCGGCCGGGTCGGCCGACACGCGCTCGATCAACTGATCCACAGTCGTCCCGTTCGTTTCGTGGTCGAGGAAGTTCATGACGGATCTCGGGCCGCGCTCCTTTCCAGGCAGCATAGCACAGGCGCCGCGCCGCGAAGGGAATATTGGGCATTTCGGCGTGAGCGGTCAAGGCGAATCGCGGGCGGCTCCTTCAGCGAAGGGCTTTCGTCCGCAGCGTGTAATCCCAATGATTCGCGCGGTTGCGAAGGCGCGTCAGCCGAAAGCGGCGGCCGAACAGCGGCGACGTCCGCCAGCCGCCGCCCTCGGCCGAGTCGACGTAACCGTCCGGGCCGCGCACCAGGATGTGAAAGGCGATCTCGTCCCTACGGGCGTCGACGAGCCAGTATTCGGGGATGCCGGCTCGGTAGTAGCTCTCGCGGAGGAGCCGCGTGTCCTTCCGCACGGAACTCTTACTCACGACCTCCAGGACCCAGTCGGGCGTCCCTTCGATGGCCACGAACTCTCCGGCGTCATCCACGCCCGGTACGAATCGAACTCGGCCGGACTCGAGGGACTCCCAACTCGCGAACACGGCGTCCGGAACGTTGGAGACGTTCCCCTCTTCGTTCGAGCAACGACAGCCGTCGATGTAGAACTCGCCGAGTTTCCGCTTCTTATTAATCCCCATAAGGGCGTAGCTGATCTCGGACTTGACCTTGTTGTGGGACTCAAGAGCTTCTTTGCTCATGTCGATGAAGATCTCCCCATCGAGGAAAGAGATGCGGCCCCTCTCGGGAAAGTCGTCGGATAAGGTCCACTCGCGGAAGCCGGCCAGCGTCAGGGCACTCGTCGGCACGACGATCTCGACGTCGTCCGCCGAGCCGTTGGCGATGACGAAGGTGATGGCCGTCGCCGCCGCCGCCGGGGAGGGATGGCTTCGCGGCCGAGGAAGGGGGATGGCACTCATGGTACGGGTTTCTCCTCGCGGGGACGCGCCTCATGGTGCCCGATCCGTCGCGCGAGATCAAGGCCGGCCGGGGAGAAAAGGGGGCGGGAGGAAGAGGAGAAACGACGCGGCCCACGGCGGGAAGGCCGTGGGCCGCGCGAAAGACGGGAGCAGGTTACTTCGCCTTCGGCTCGACGACGAAGTCCTTGGTGTTGTCGCCGGCCTTGAGGGTGATGGGCTCGCCCTTCTTGCCGTTGACGAAGTCGGCTTCCTCGTGCCAGACGACGACGTTCAACTCGACGCCGGCCGGGACGTTCTTGATCTCGTAGGTTCCGTCGGAATTAGTCACGGCGGCGTAGGGGTGGTCGAAGTCGCGCGCCCAGCCCTTCATGTAGGCGTGGATGTTGCACTTGAACTCGATGGGGGTCTTCGACGGCACCAGGTCATCGATGGGCTTGGTCTCCTTGGGCGCGATGATTACGTTGTTGCCCGGGTTGTCGGGCTGGCCCGCCCAGTTGGTATTGTGCTGGATGGTACTGCTGTTCTTGACGATCAGTTTCTGCCCCGTCTTCTCCGTCTTCTTCGGGTTGTTCGGGTCCGGGTGGTACTCGGTGAACATGACGAAGGCGTGAGGCACATAGGCACAGTACGGCTGGTCGATCGTGGCGTCGGCCAGCTTCATCTTCTCGACGTCGGCCTTGTCGAAGCGGAAGTACTTGCCGTCAGGCGGGGCGACCCAGACGAAGACGTTGCCCAGCGCGTTGTCCTTGCCAATGCGCCACACCTGCTGTTCTTTCATCTCCGGCGGGGCGTCGTGAGCCAGGCAGCGGTCCTTGTCCTTCTCGCCGAGCAGCTTCTGGATGTCGGCGTTCAACGTCGCCAGGCCGGGCGGGGTGCCCTTGAGGGTGATCTTCCCCTTGAGCGTGCCCGTCTCCTTGAAGTCGACGGGGGTCGAGGCCGTCTTGCCGGCGCCCTTCGGCACGTCCTTACCGCCGCCGTCCGCCTTCTTACTGTCGCCGCTGCCGCCGCCGGTCTTGGTGTCGCCGCCGCCGCAGCCGAGGGATAGCACGCCGGCCGACAGCACGACGGCCGCAGCCCACGTCATCAAACGTCGCATGGGGAAACCTCCAGGGGTGGTGTTCGGAAACGCACGGAAAGCGGGGCGCCGCCTCCCCATCATGATCCCTCGGGGCGCCGATTTATTCCTTACTTTACGAGGGCCGTGTCCACGTCGGTCGTGCCGCCCGCCTTGACGTCCACGGCCTGACCGCCCCGGCCGCCCTCGCCCCAGCCGACGCCCTCGTGCCACACGACGAGCTGGCACTTGCCGGCGGGGACCTTCTTGATCTCGAACTTGCCGTCGGCGTCGGTCACCGCGAAGTACGGGTGGTCGAAGACCCGAAATGCGCCCTTCATCCACGGGTGGATGCCGCATGAGACCAGGAACGGCCGCTGAGAGGCCTTCTCGACCGTGATCTTGATTTCGTCGTTCGCGGGGACCGTCGTGTTGTTCCCTTCGCCCTCGCCGCCCTGCCAGTTGAAGTTGTGCAAGGTGGGCGAGCTGTTCTTGGCGACGAGGATCTGCCCCTGGCGCAGGGCGAACACGCGCGGCTCGAACTTGCAACAGGGCTGGTCCACGACGAATTCCTTCTCCTTGATCTCCTTCACGTCGGGGTGGACCGGCAGCGCCGCGGGCTTCTTCGGGTCGCCGCCGCCCGTCAGCCAGACGATGACGAACCGGACCCCCTTGTTCGTCTTGTTGATGACGAACTCCTCGTTCGGCACCGGCCCGTTTTTGAGGCATTGCGCCTGATCTTTGTCCACGACGAGGGGTTTGATCTCCGGGGAGGCGCCCTTCCAGACGACCCGGCCTTTGAGCGTACCCCAGTCGCCCGACGCCTTCTCGTCGGGCTTCCGCTCGCGCGGGGAGGCGGCGTCCGCCTCGGCGGCGACGGGGCGTTCCTCGACCGCCGCGCCGCCTCCGCCGCAGCCGGCGGGAAGAAGAGAGCCGAGGAGCGCCGTTACGAGGGAGAGACGTTTCATGCTTTGACCTCCGCGTCGCCCGAAACGACGGAACCCGAAGCGCCCTTCGCCGACGCTTCGGGTTCCGTCACCAAGCCGGCCGAGCGTTACTCACTCGGCTTGACCTTCTCGTTCACCTCGACCGTGCCGCCGTCCGGGATAGTGATCGTCTGGCCCGTCCTGCCGCCGTTGACCCAGCCCATGTCCTGCCAGATCACGACGTTGTATTTGCCGGCCGGCGCGTTCTTGATCTCGAACTTGCCGTCGGCGTCGGTGACGGCGTAGTAGGGGTGGTTGAAGACGCGCACCCACGCCTTCATCCACGGGTGGATGTTGCACGACACCGACACGACCGACGGCGACGCGACCAAGTCGTCGATCTTGATCTCGCCGCCGGCCGGGATGAGCTTATTGTTGCCGGGGTTGTCGTTGCCGCCCGTCCAGTTCATGTTATGGGCGATGGGCGAGCTGTTCTTGCCGACGAGGGTTTGCCCCTCGCGGAGCGCCAGCGCGTGCGGCTCGAACTTGCAGCACGGCTGGTCCATGACGACTTCCTTCTCCTTCGGCTCCTTGAGGGAAGGATGAATGGGCAATTTCGCCTTGTCGCCGGCGTCAGTCAGCCAGACGAAGACGTCCTTAACGCCGCCGCTCTTGCCGACGACATACTTCTCCGCCGCGATCTCCCCCTTGGCGAGGCAGTGGGCCTGGTCCTTGTCCACCTTGACCTTGTCCGGCGCGTAGGGCAGCGCGCCGCCCCAGGTGATCCGCCCTTTGACGGTGCCCCACTGGGCACTGGCGTGCGAGGCGCCCAGCGCGAGGGTCAGCGCCGCGGCGGCGAGGGTCCACAAGCTCTTCATCACTTATTACCTCCTGCCGGGGCGGCTCCGTAGCGGACGCCCGGCAATTCCGAAACCTTGGGGTAGTTCATCAGGACGTCGCGGAGGGCGGAAATCTGCTCGAAGGAATCGCCCTCGAACAGGTTTTGCAGTTCCGTCTTGTCGTTACTGAAATTCTGCGGCATCACCGAGCGGTACGTCAAGAGGCGCTGCGGCAGGGCGACCCAGCGCTGCACCCAGTCGGGGCGCCTCCGCTCGAAGACACTTTCCAGCGGCGGACCCTGCTCCTGGTCGGGGATGTTGTTCCCGACGCGGTGACACTTCAGGCACTTCTGCGACGAGGCGTCGGTCAGAAGGCGGAAGGCGTCGGTCGCGTAAGCCTCCGACTCCAGGTAGCTGTGCCGGTACGCCTCGTAATCGCCCTTGTCCACGCGGGCCTTGAGGGCGTCGACTGTCTTCTTCGTCTCGGCCTCCAGCGTCATCGCCGTCTGCCTGACGGCGTCCTCCTTAGCGGAAGCGACCCGCGACTTGGCCGATTCGAGTTGCCGCTCGGCCTCGGCGAGCTGGTCCTTCAGCGTCCGCTCCCAGGCCGGCCGCATCGCCTTCAGCCGCGCCTCGACCTTGTCCTTGCCGAGGCGGTCGACGTACTGCTTCGTCCTCTCGCGCCAGTAGGCCTCCTCGCGCTGCGGCACGTTCAAGTACGGGTAAGTCAGGCCGATGCCGGGGTTGGACGAGCGGTCGGCGCCGGCGAAGTAGTTGACCAACGCCTGCGCGTCCTCGTCGCTGAGGTTGAACCGCGGCATGCGCAGGACGGTCAGCGGCCGGATCTTGTGCGGCTCCTTGAGGAAGCGGAACAGCCAGTCCGGCTGGACCCTTTCGCCCTCGCGGACGAGAGGCGGCGGGCCGGCGGCGCGGCCCTGGTCGCTCTCGCCGAGTGCGTCGAGGTTGTAGATCGTCGCGTTCTTCCTGGCGAGGTAGGGCAGCAACAGCTCGGCGAACGTCCCGCCGTAGGGGCGGGTGACGTCGAGATTCTCGACCGCCTCGCGCGGCACGGTCACGATGTTGCCGGCGCGGACCTCGGCCTGCGTGTCGCCTCTATCAACGCGGAGCGCCTCGGTCAGCGCCAGCGAATAGGTCTCCTCGCCGGCCTGCTTCGCGGTGGGGAAGCCGTGCAGCGTGGCCTTCTCGCCGGTCTGCGTCGTCGTCGCCCCCCAGGAGTTGTGCGCTCTGAGAATGTCGAAGTCGGCCGGGTCTTTCTTGGACCGCTTCTGAATCGCCTCCAGCGCGTCGGCGGTCAACTTGACGTCGTACAAGCCCGCCCGCACCTGATGGCAGCCGGCGCAGTTGAACTTGTCGAGCACCTGCCGTCCCTTGATCTCGGCGGCGCGGTCGGGGGCGGGGTTGTTGACGTACTTCGCCGCCACCGGCTCGGCGACGAGACCGAGGACGAACGTCATGACCGCCTCGCGCCCCTCCGCCTCCTCCTTCTCCTCACGCGCCTTGAAGTCCTCCTCCGACTCGCCCGCCCGCGCCTTGGCGTGAACGAACCGGAACTGCGGCATGCGCAGCCGGTCGTCCCACTTGACCTCGCGGTGGTAGTCGTAGCTGCGCGGCTCCATGAGCTTCTGGTGCAGGAAGCCGTCGCGCTGGTGGTGCCCCAGGGAGTCCGCGAAGAACTTCTCGTAGGGCCGCTTGCCCTCCTTGGCCTCCCACTCCTTGGCCGGCTTCGTCGGGTCTTTCGGGTCGTCGCGGAGTTCGGCGACGTGATAAGTATCCTTGACGAAGGCGGCGGCGTCCTCGAACGCCAGGCGCGCGGGATCCTTCTTGCCCCAGTCGTTCAGCGGCGTGCCGACCGGCTTGGCGAACTCGAAACCGGGGATCTCATGGCAGCCGAAGCAGCCGAGGCGGCTGATACTCTTCTTGCCGATGTAATACTTCAGCTTCTCCGGCGTCAGGTCGCCCTTCAACGCCTGCTCGTCGGCGTCCGGCGCCATCAGCGGCGCCCTGGTGCGCTCGTCGGCGAACCCCTTCTCCAGGACGCCGTCGACCTCCAGCGGGCTGACGCCGGGGGCCTTCTTCAGGTAGACCCGCGCCAGATCTTTGAGGGTGTCGACCGTCGGGGCCGGCACGTCGTCGGGGTTCCAGTCCTTGGCGTCCTGGCTGAGCAGCCAGTCGGCGACCAGGCCGGCTTCCTCGGGCGTCAGGTGCGTGATGGGCATGCGCGTCCGCGGGAAGTGGACGTTCGGGTTGAGGATCCACTGGACGAGCCAGCGGCGCCCAGCGTCCTTGTTACCGCCGCCGATCTTGGCGGCGATGCGGCTGAGGTTCGGGCCGAAGTGCGCCTCGCCGACGACGGCCGCGATCTCCTTGCCGTCGCCGTCGGTGCCGGCCTTCTCGGTCGCCCGGTGCGAGTGGCAGGCGAGACAGCCCTTCTCGGTGAAGAGACGCCGCCCCGCCAGGACCGCCTTGTCGTTCGCGGCGGCGGGCAGCGTCACCGGCTTGCCGTCGCCGTCCACCACCCGCTGACTCAGCGGCGTCGGCTTGACGGCCAGCTCCAGGCGGCGCTGCACCTCGATCAGCTCCTTGCGTTCCTTCTCGCTCGTCGTATTGTTCTTTTGCTTATCCTCCAACTCCTTGAGACGGGCCTCGTTGGCCAGGCGGTACTTGTCGGCGCCCTTGAGGTAGTCGCGACTCTCGGCGAAGAGGTAGAAGGCGATGGCGTGCATCTCGGCGGCGGGGAGGTTCTTCTGCTCCTCGGGCAGCACGTCGGGGCTGTTGGTGCTGAGGTTGTAGAAGTGCGGCATGCGCGTGTCGGGGCGGAAACCCCGCGGCGACTCGATCCACTTGCGCGTCCACTCCTCGCTCGTCTTCTCCGCGAGGCGGCGCAGGCTCGGGCCGACCTTGCGCAGGGTGCCGGGCGGGTTGGTGGGGTCGGACAGGACCTTCGCCCGCTCGTCCGGCGTCAGCTGCTCCAGGGCCGGCGACGGCTCCAGGCGCATGTCGGGACCGATGGAGCGGCCGCCCTTGGTGCCGGCGATCTCGTGGCAGCCGAAGCAGCCGTTCTCGCGGACGAGGTTGTAGCCCTTGAGCAGCTTCGGCGCCTCCTCCTTGCTGCCGCTGCGCACCAGGTCGGTCACCTGATGGTGGCACTTGAGACAACTCGACTCGACGAAGCGGTTGGGTAGCATGGGGAATTCCCAGTCGTGCAGCGACCGCCAGCCCTTCTCTTTCGTCCACGTCCGCGCCTGGGCGGCGTCGTTGGGCGTGTGCGTGGCGAGGACGAATTCGGTGGCGCTGCCCTGCCCCGCGTGGCAGGTGGTGCAGCCGAACTTCTCCACCGGGTGGGCGCTGTTGGCGTCGACGAACAGGTCGAGGCGCGGGTGGGCGCAATACTCCTTGACCTGCGACGACGACAGTTTCGCCCCCCGCAGGTCGCCGGGCAGGTCGTCCGGGTCGAAGCCGAGCGCTTCCTTGTTCTTCGCCCGATCCTTGAGGAAGGCGACGGCGTCCTTGTACTTCGTCTTCGCCTCGTCGGGCGTGTCGCCGAGCTTGGCGAGGGAGGCGGCGTCGAAGCTGGGGCGGTCGATGCCGAGGTGGCAGGTGGTGCAGCGGTCGTAGCGCGGCACGTCCTTGAAGCCGCCGTAGTCGATGGTCAGGTCGTTGAGCGTCACCTGCTGGATGCGGTACGCCGACGCGAAGCCGTCGATAATCGGCAGCGAGCGGAACCAGTCGCCGAACTTCCAGCGCTTCTGGGCGGCGGTCTTGGCGGCGCGGTCGAACTCGTTGGTCAGCTTCTTGAAAGCGTCCTCGGCGCGGCCGACGTCCTCCTCGGCCTTCTTCTGGTCGGCGAGGACCGACGCCGTCGCGTACTCGTTCTCGGCGATTTTCTTCTGGAGGCCCTGCAGCTCGACGTCGAGGGCGGCGATCTCCGTCTTGCGTTTCTCGGCCTCCTTCGCCAACGAGTCCTTCTTCGGGCCGGGCGCCGCGGCGTCGCGGTCGTCGATGGCGATGTTCAAGAGGCTGCCGAACGAGTCGAAGTTCGCCTTCTTGTCCTGATACTCGGCTTCGAGACGCGCCTTTTCGAGGCCCTTCTGCTTGAACCATGCCTCGGGCTGGGAGAGCTTGGCCTTCGCCTCGTCGAGGGTTTTACGGGCGTCGGCGACCGCCTGCCGGGCCGCGGTGACGTCGTCCATCTTCTCGGCGGGGTATTTGTCGAGCAGGACGCGCTGGTACAGCGCCGCCTCCACGTCGCGGAAGTCGCGCTGGACTTCCTTGTACGGCTTGACGTGGTCGTCGTACAGCATCCAGAACGTGGTGACGAGCAACAGCACGCACGACACGCCGAAGACGACGTCCAACGCCTTCTGGCTGCGGTAGTGTTTGTCGGTGGCGGCCATGTGGGGACTCGTATTTCGTTCGCCGCTTGCGGCTTCGCACTCTTGCGAAGCCGCAAGCGGCGGGCGAGCGCCTAGATGTTAAAGAAGTATTCCGGAATGTAGACGATGTACTTCAGATTGATCGTCCAGCGGAGGATCATCTTGATGGGCAGCGCTGCCATGAATTGCAGCAGGTTCACCAGCAGGAAGAAGCGGATGAAGCCCATCTTGATGAAGAACCCGCGCATCAATTTCGCCATCAGCGGCGGCAGCGCGAACAGGTAGCCCAGCACGACGAGGATGCCCGGAATCTCTCGCGTGTACCACGGCATCACCTTGGCGTCGCGGCCGAACCAGTTCCAGAAGATCGTCGATAGATTGACGTTGTTCAGGTTCAGCACCTTATGCGTGTCCCAGAACTCGAACGGCGCGAAGAAGTTCCAGTTGGGACCGCGCAGGATGGTGCCGAGGACGATCAGCGTCACCCACAGGACGACGAAGCCGAACAGGAACGTCGTCACGGCGAACTTGCGCTCGGCGAAGGTGAAGTAACCGTTCCCCTTGGGGTTGAAATCGATGTAGGGGAGGGCGATGAGGCCGATGACGATCATCGTCGGCAGCACGACGCCGGCCATCCACGGGTCGTAGTAGACGAGCATTTCCTGGAGGCCGAGGAAGTACCACGGCGCCTTCGACGGGTTCGGCGCCTTCGCCGTCGTGGCGGGCGGCTCCAGCGGCGCCTTGAGGACGATGGCCCAGACGATGAGGAGCGCCGTGCAGACGATCATGGCGATCAATTCGGTGTAGACGAGGTCGGGCCAGACGAGCACCTTGTCGTCCTCGCCGTCGCTCTTCTCCAGCGGCGCCTCGCCCTTGGCGATGCGCGCGTCGTTGAGGACGCCGCGGCGCAGGGCCAGCCAGGTCGTGAAACCGACCGAGTAAATCAGCAGCGGAATCGGCACGTTATCCGGGGTCGTCATGTTGCCCCGGAAGTTCGGCTCGGTGAGCGCCCAGCCGACGAAGAACAGGCTGAGATTGAACATGGCCCAGGCGACGGCGGGCCGAGTGAAGAAGCCGCGCCCGACGAGCAGGGCGACGAAGCCGATGACGGAGACGGCCGTATAAGTGATCGGCCCGGCGAGCGAATTGATCCGGTCGAGCAGCGCCTGCGGCGCCGCCGGGCCGGAGTGCCCGCCGAGCCCCGCGACGAGGTAGATCAGGACGTGGACGAGGAAGAGACCGCCGACGGCGCCCCACAGCGTCGCCTGTCCCTTGTCCTTCGCGGAGAACCAGTAGTAGGCGGCGAACCCGAGGTTGAGGAGAACGCAGACGACGTAGAACGACGCCAACCCGTAGGCGAGGGCGGGCGAGTCGTGTTCGGGACCGTGCATGTCAGAAATCCTTGATGATCTCGCCAGGTCTTCCGCTCGCGGCTTCGCAAGGCGCGAAGCCGCGAGCGGCGGTCACAGAGCCCCGCTGATGCCGCCGTCCTTGCGGATGCGCCAGAAGTGGACGGCGATCAGCAGCGCCACCGCGAGCGGGATGGCGACGCAGTGCAGCACGTAGAAGCGCAGCAGCGTCTCGCCGCTGACCACCTTGTCGCCGAGCAGCAGGAAGCGCGCGTCGCCGCCGGGGTGAATGAGGGCCGTGCCGCCGATGTTCAGCAGCGACGCGCCAGGGCCTTCGTGCCCGAGGAACGGCGAGGCGCGGCCCATGTTGCTGCCGACCGTGATGGCCCAGATGGCGAGCTGATCCCACGGCAACAGGTAGCCGGTAAAGCTCAAAAGGAGGGTCAAAACGAGGAGGATGACGCCGACGCCCCAGTTGAACTCGCGCGGCGGTTTGTAACTGCCGGTGAGGAAGACGCGATACATGTGCAGCCAGATGGTGATGACCATCGCGTGGGCGCCCCAGCGGTGCAGCTCGCGGAGGATGCCGAGCGTCGCGACGTCGCGGAGCTTCAGGATGTCCATGTAGGCGTGTTCGAGCGTCGGCCGGTAGTAGAACATGAGCAGCACGCCGGTCACCGTCTCCACCAGAAAGAGGAAGAAAGTGATGCCGCCCATGCACCAGGTGTAGGAGAGGGCGATGCCGCTCTTGCGCACCGAAACCGGGTGCAAGTGCAGGAAGACGTTGGTGAGCATCACGACCACGCGGTTGCGGCGGTCGCGCGGCGCGGGGTGGCGGAAGACGCTCTTCCAGACCTGACTATTGCGGATAAAGTCGCCGACACTCATCGAGGATTCCTTGGGGGCGGAGTACCGAGTACCGAGTACTGAGTACTCGCTCTAGACCTTGACGAACGACTCGGGGTTGGTCCACTCGCCGCGCTCTTCCTGGAACTTCTTGCTCTTGTCGACGACGAGTTGGCCGTCCTCGCCGACGCCGATGGCCCAGCGCTCCAGCGGCCGCGGCGCGGGGCCTTCAAAGTTGACGCCGGTCATCTTGAAGCCCGAGCCGTGGCAGGGGCACTTGAACTTCTCCTCGCGCTCCAGCCAGTTGGGGGTGCAGCCGAGGTGCGTGCAGGTGGTGCTCAGGGCGTAGATGACGCCGCTCCGGCGCACGACCCAGATGTTCTGGTCCTTGAAGCGCTCGACGACCTTGCCGTCCTCGAACTGGTCGGGGAAGCCGACCTTGACGCGACTCGGCGGCTCGGTGAGGACGTTGGGGAAGAGGAAGCGGACGGTGCCGAGGGTCATGCCCACCAGCGCCGCGGTCAGCGTGGTGAAGCCGGCCGCCATCCAACTGCCGAGCAGCGCCATCAGGAAGAAGCGGCGCGTCTTCCCCGCCGGCTTGGCCGGCGCCTTCGCGACCGGCGCCGCCGGCTTCGGCGGCACAGGGGCCGGGGCGGGCTGAGGGGTGGGTGTTCCGGTGATTTCAGTAGTCGGGTCGGACATAGGACGTCCCACACTCGCAAGTCGGTTCGGAGGTAGAGCGGAAGCAGCGGCTTACGGGGATCGTTGTACCTGTCGGCGCGGCCGCGTCAACGATATTTCCCGCGCCGCGGCCGCGTTCGTCAGGGCGAGCCTATGGCAATCGCAAAGGCGATGCCGGCGCCCGCTTGCGCGTTCGAGACGAGGAACCAAGGACTTGCGGAAGTCGCGCCCGCGCCGGCTTCTCGGAAGTGGTACGCGCGCCCGCCGGCATTCCCGTGGGTGGGAATTCCGGTCGGGTGTCCGGGGGATGTTGAAGTTTCGTCGGATAGGTTGCCGCTTGCGGCTTCGCACTGGCTGCGAAGCCGCGAGCGGCGTCGAGGATCAGTCGCCGCGCAACGTGAGTCCGTACTGTTGTAGCTTCTCCCGGACCTCGTTGAGCGACGTCATACCGAAATTTTTCGCCTCAAGCAGTTCGTCGCCGGTGCGCTGGATCAGGTCGCCCAAGGTGTTTATCCCGAGGCGGTTCATGCACTTGCGCGCCCGCACCGACAGGTTCAGATCGGTGACCGGCTTGCTGAGGACCGCCTGTTGCTCTTCACTGAGCGAACTCGTGGGCGGCCGGTAGCGGGGGTCTTGCTGAGCGCCCTCCTCCAGCGACTGACCGAGGTGCAGCCCCTTCGTCTGCATCATCTCCTTGATCTCGCCCAGCGACGTCTCGCCGAAGTTCTTGCTCGACAGCAACTCCTGCTCGGTGACGCGCGTCAGGTCGCCCAGCGTGCGGATGTTCATCTTTTTCAGGCAGTTGCGGCTGCGGACCGACAGCTCGAAGTCGGTGACGGGGATCTCCAGCACCTGGCTGAACTTATTCAGCGCGTGTTCTTCCTCCGGGCTGTAGTACTGCGTCGTGGACGCCTTCGAGTCCTTGAGGAAGAGGCGAGCGCGTTCGTCGTTGGGGCTGGCGCTGAGGATGCGCCGGTAGCACTCGACGGCCTTGTCGTACTGGTCGGTGTCCTCGTAGAGGACGCCGAGGTTGTTCAGGGCGCCGACGTGGACCGGCGGGTGCTGCAAGCAGCGCTCGTAGTAGTCCATCGCGTCGTTGTCGTTGCCGGCCTGGTCGTTGACGTGGCCGAGTTGGAACAGGGCGCCACTGTGGCCGGGGTCGAGGTCGACGGCACGCTCCAGGTGGCGGACCGCCTTGAGCCGGTCGCCGTCGCCGAGGAGGCAGCTCGCGAACTGGAAGTGGTACTCGGCGGAGTGGGAGGACATCTCCTCCAACTTGCCGAGGATGGCCTTGGCCTGCGCCACGTCGCCCTTTTGCCGGTAGATGCTGGCGCGCTGGAGGTGGACCTGTCCCGAGGTGTAGCCGGCCTTCTCGGCCTTTTCGTAGGCTTTGAGGGCGTCGTCGTACTCGTGCCGCGAGGCGAGGGCGCGGCCGAGATAGAACGACGCCAGGGCGCCCTTGGCCTCGCGGAGGTTCTTCGCGGCCTCGCCGGTGTGGCCGAGGAAGTACTGGGCGATGCCGAGCTTCAGGTGAAACTTCTCGGCGGCGGCGCCGGTGGCCGACTCCAGCTTCTTCTTCAAGACGTCGGTGGCGTCGCGCAGGGCGCGGAACTGGTTGCCGCCTTGGGCCAGGGCCTCACGAAGCTTCTGAACGGTTCCCGCGTCGCAGTCCTCGCGCTCGACGAGAAGCGACTTCAGATCGATCAGCATCGGCTCCACCATACCGGTCGTCCCTTGTCAACAAACTGTGTGTCTGATCTTCCCGCCATTCGCATGGTGAATTCGTTAATATACCAGAGTCGCCCCGTCGTGCAAGAGGACCCCCCGTGACCAGGGCCAAGGGACAAGAGACCAAGGACGAGAAACAGCCCGCCCTCTACGCCACGGTCTTGCCTGGCCTGGAGGCGGTCGCGGCCGAGGAGGTCGCCGACGCGGTCCGTGGCGAGGTCAAGAAGGTCGCGCGCGGCCTGGTCGTGTTTCGCGCCCCCGAGATCGACGAGTCGCTGTTGCGCCTGCGCACCACCGAGGACGTTTACCTCCTCGCCTGGGGCAGCGACAGCCTGACGTACCGCGCCGAGGACTTGAAGACGATCCGCCGCTGGACCGAGCGCGACGCCCCCTGGGACCGCCTGCTGAAGATCCATCACGCGATTCGCCCGAAGCCGAAGGGGAAGCCGACGTATCACCTCGTCGCGCAGATGAACGGCCAGCACGCCTACCGGCGCGTCGACGCCCTGGAGGCGATGGCCAAGGGACTGGCGGGCAAGTTCCCGGCGAGCTGGCGCCCCGCCGACGAGAACGCCGCCGTCGAGGTCTGGCTATCGATCGACGGCAAGACGGCGGTGTGCGGGCTGCGCCTGTCGGATCGGACGATGCGGCACCGCACCTACAAGGCGGAACACGTCCCGGCGTCGCTGCGGCCGACGGTGGCGGCGGCGATGGTGCGCCTCGCCGCGCCGAAGGCGAACATGGTGCTGCTCGACCCGATGTGCGGCGCCGGCACGCTCCTCGCCGAGGCCATCGACTACGCCCGGCACCGGAAGCTCGGCACCTTGCGGGTCTGGGGCGGCGACGCGGAGGCGTCCGCCCTGCGCGCCGCCGAGATCAACCTGCGCCGCGTCGGCCCGGCGCGCCTGGAGCGCTGGGACGCGACGCGGCTGCCGCTCGAAGACGCCTCCATCGACCGCGTCGTCTCGAACCCGCCGTTCGGCAAGCAGTTGAGCAACCCCGACGACGTCGGCGCGCTCTACGCCCGCATGGTGCCGGAGTACGACCGCGTGCTGCGTACCGGCGGGCAGGCGGTGCTGGTGGTGAGCGAGTTCGGGCCGCTGCGCGACGCCGGCCGCGCCGCCCGCTGGAAGCTGCTGCGCCAGCTCGACGTGCGCGTCCTCGGCCAGCAGGCCGTCATCAGCGCCTGGCGGAAGCCGGGGGCGTACAGTACGATGGAGTGAAGTCGTCCACGACGCTCTTCCGGGTGAGGCGAACCATGCCCCATGCCAAACTGATTTGTCCCCACTGCGACGCCACGCTGAGGCCGGCCAAGCCGGTGCAGGAGGGGAAAACGGTCAAGTGCCCCA
Organism: Gemmatales bacterium; assembly: GCA_038229635.1. Lineage (GTDB taxonomy): Bacteria > Planctomycetota > Planctomycetia > Gemmatales > Gemmataceae > DATFNV01. Next base: position 9,961 of record JBBROG010000040.1, on the reverse strand, counting down.
AGTGCGCCAAGACGTTCAAGGCGCCCGACGAGGAGGACGCGCCCGCCGTGAAAGCGGTCGCGGCGAAGGCCAAGCCGGCGCCCGCCAAGAAGAAGGCCGTCGACGAGGACGACGACGACGGCGGGACCTACGCCGTCGCCCGCGACCTCGCGGAGGAGGCGCGCAAGGCCGCCGAGGAGGAGCGCCGGGAGCGCAAGAAGAGGCGCCGCCAGGAGGAGGATTACGACCCCGACGAGGAAGACGAGGACGAGGACGAGGAGGAAGACGTCGGCGCGCAGTACTTGAAGAATCTCAAGAAGACGGACCCGCGCGGGCCGGCGCAGGAGGCCGTCGTCGGCCCGTCGAACTGGCTGCTGCGCACCGCCCTGGTCGGCTTCTTCGGCTGGGCCGTCACGTTCGTCGTCTTCATGATCCCGGTGGCCTTCCCCAACATCGACAAGAAGGAAGACGTCGACCCGAGGACGGGGCGCCCCATCGTCGAGGCCGGGGAGAAGGACAAGAAGAAGGAAGCGCCGAAGCCGCCGGTCTTCGAGCTGAAGATGATCCTCGCGTCCAACTGGTACGTCGCCGGCTTCGTCGTCCTGGTCATGCTGGGCATGATCCACGCCAGCCTGATCGCGGTCGGGTCGGTGAAGATGAACAGCCTGGAGTCGCACGGGTGGGGGATGGCGTCCTCGATCCTGACGATCTTGCCGCTGCACGTCTTGCCGGTCTACTACTTCTTGTGGTCGATCCTGGAGTGGATCGTCGACGACGCCGGCGTGTTCGTCGCCATGATTATCTTGCTGTGGGGGCCGATCGTCGGCATCAGCTGCCTCCTGGTGCTGAAGAAGCCCGGGGTGAAGGCGGGGTTCGAGTACCGGACGGATTGATCTCGTCCGGGGGTGGGCGTCGTCGTTCCGGGGGTGCGCTGCGCGACCCCCGGCTTTGGGATGCAACCCCTTCGGGGTAGGTCTTGCGGCGCGTTACCGCGAAGCGGTTACATCGCACAGCCGGGGGTCGCGCAGCGCACCCCCGGAATCCCACGCGGGCCGCCGCCTTTCGCATTGACCCGCGCCGGCCTCCCTCCTATCATCACCTAACTCGAGATACCGCAACGGGCAAGGCGTCGCGGGCGCCCCATCGCACGGGGTTCCCCGCGAGCCGGCCTCGGGGCCTTGAGGAGCATGGGCCGCATGAAAGCGGAGCATCGCAAAGAGTTGCAGACCAACGCCCTCGCCGACGGCGTCGGCCGCTTCATCCAGAACGTCAAGGCCGGTCCGTCGCGCAGCGGACTCGTCGTCGTGGTCCTGATTGCCCTGCTCGTCCTCGCCGTCTTCGGCTGGAGACACTTCGCCGCCGTGCGCCGCGAGCGCGTCTCCGACCTGTGGCGCCAGGTCGACGAGGTCGACCGCCAACTCGCCGCCGCCGAGGACATGCCGAGCCTCGAAACCGCCCTCAAGGAAATCGACCAGACGGCGGGCGGCCACCAGGACACCTGGGCCGGGCGCACGCTGCGCTTCCAGAAAGCGCGCACCCTACTCCGCCTCGGTCTGGAGCGACTGTATGCCGAGCGCGACCGGCCGAAAGCGCTGGAGCAGGTCAAGGAGGCCGCCGACCTGTACGAACAGCTCGCGGAGCGCTCCGCCGACGTGCCCGCGCTCCATCAGGAAGCGCTGATGATGATCGCCAAGGCGCGCGAGAGCCTCGGCGACGTGGAGGCGGCTTTGAGCAAGTACCGCGAACTCGCCGGCCGCTACCCGAACAGCGCGCAAGGCAAGGAAGCGGCTCAGCGCGTCAAGTTCCTCGACGTCGCCGACAACCGCGAGCGCGCCGACAAATTCTACGACGAGATGAGGAAGCTCGCCGACAACCGCGGCAAGCCAGCCGAGACGCCGACGCTACCCCCGCCCCTGCCGCCGGTGCCGAGTCCGGTGAAACCGTAATAAGCAGTGTTCAGTGGTCAGTGGTCAGTGGTCAGTGGTCAGGAAATGCCTTTCTGACCACTGACCACTGACCACTGACCACTGAACACTGAGCCGCCATGTCCGACCTTCCCACTGCTGCTTCCTCCCCGCGCACGGTCGATCTCGCGGTCGGCCCCAAGCTCGAAGGCACGCGCCTCGACCAGTACCTCGTTGCCGTCTTCCCCGACTACAGCCGCTCGTTGCTGCGCAAGGCCGTCGACGCCGGCGCCGTGACGGTCAACGACAAGGTCGTCAAGGCCAGCACCAAAGTCCGCCAGAGCGATAAGGTCTGCGTCACGCTGCCGGCGCCGACGCACGACGCCCCCGTCCCCGAGGACATCCCGCTCCAGATCCTTTACGAGGACGAGTTCCTCGCCGTCATCAACAAGCCGCACGACATGGTCGTCCACCCCGCCAAGGGGCACTGGAGCGGCACGCTGGTCAACGCGCTTCAGTACCACTTCGCCCACCTCAGCAACCTGGGCGGCGACTACCGCCCCGGCATCGTCCACCGCCTCGACCGCGACACCAGCGGCGCCATCCTCGTCGCCAAGGAGGAGCTGACGCACCGCGAGCTGAGCATGCAGTTCGAGACGCGCAAGATCTTCAAGGAGTATCGCGCCATCACCCAGGGCGTCCTCGACCGCGACAGCGACTACATCGAGGCGCGCATCGGCCACCACCCGACCGACCGCGTCAAGATGACGACCGTCGAGGACGACGACGAGGACGGCAAGGAGGCGTGCAGCTATTACGAGGTGCTGGAGCGCTTCCACGGCTACACGTTCTGCCGGATTTTCCCGCGCACCGGCCGGACGCACCAGATCCGCGTCCACTTGGGCAGCGTCCGTTGCCCCGTCCTCGCCGACAAGATCTACAGCGGCCGGGACAGCTTCAAGCTCTCCGACCTGACGCCGAACCTCGACCCGGCGGACGACGAGGTGCTGATGCCGCGCCAGGCACTGCACGCGGCGCGGCTGCGCTTCTTCCACCCGCGCCTGCGCAAGACCATTGAGACCGAGGCGCCGCTGCCGCCGGAGTTCGAGAAAACGCTCGCCGCCCTGAGACAGCACCGGCCGTTCCGCTGACGCGCCCCGCGCGGTGCGGCCTATCCCGCACCCCAGGACGTCAACGTGACCCGCCTGACTTCCTTCCTCCCGCGCCGCATCCTCTTTCTTTCCCCCGCCGCGCCGGCTATGCTGTCGCGGCGGGAACGCGCCCTGCTCGGCTTCGTCGTCGCCCTGACGGTCGCCTTCGGCGGGGTCGTGGTGATGCGCGCGGCGTTCCTCAAGCGGCCGATGACCGACTTGCAGGTCTTCCTACGCGCCGCCTGGGCCGCGAAGAGCGGCGCCGACATTTACGCCATCACGGACGACAACGGCTGGCACTACCACTATCCGCCGCTGCTGGCGATCCTGTTGACGCCGCTCGCCGACCCGCCCGCCGGCGCCGACCGCGCCGGGGTGGTGCCGTTCGCCGTCTCGGCTCTGCTCTGGTACGTCTTCGGCCTCGCCTGTCTCGCCGCCGGCGTTCACGCCCTCGCCTCGGCGCTGGAGGAAGCGACGCCCCTCGACCGGCGCCGCTGGTGGCGGTTGCGCGTGGCTCCGGTGCTGGCCTGCCTGCCGTCGGTCGGGGGCACGCTGTCGCGCGGACAGGTAGGTCTGCTGCTGTTGGCGCTCCTCTGCTTCGTCGCGGCGGCGGTGACGCGGCGCCGGCCGTACCGCGCCGGCGCCTGGCTCGCCGCCGCCGTGTGTCTGAAGGTCATCCCGGCGTACCTTGTCGTCTACCCCCTGTGGCGCCGCGACCTCCGCCTCCTGGCCGGCGGCGCCGCCGGCCTCTTCGTCGGGCTGGCGCTGATCCCGGCGGCGTACTTCGGCCCGCGCGCGACGCTCGCCTGCTACCGCGAGTGGTACGAGGTGCTGGTCCGTCCGGCGCTGGGGCACGGCGAGGACCGCTCGCGCGCCGACGAACTCCTCAACGTGACGGCGACGGACAGCCAGTCGCTGCTGGCGATGATCCACAACAACCGCTATCCCGACCGGAGGACGCGGCCGGCCGAGGCGGAACCGTTGACGCGACTGGCTCACTGGTCGCTCGGCGGCGTGCTGACGCTGCTGACCCTCACGGCGGCGGGCCGCGCGGCCGGCGGCTCGCGCCTCCGTCCGCTCTTGCTGCTCACCGCGTTGGTGCCGCTGATGCTCTTGCTCAGTCCGGTGTGCCACCTGCATTATTTCTGCCTGGTCGTGCCGCTGCTGATGGCGCTGCTGGCTCGGCATTGGGAGGCGCCGGCCGCGGGGTCGGGCGCCGGGCTGAGGCTGCTCTTCGCCGTCAACTTCGTCGGCCAGGGCCTGGCCCACCTGCCGGGAATGACGCGGCCGCGCGACGCGGGCGTCTGCGGGGTCACGACCCTCGGCCTGTGGCTGGTCGCGGTCCTCGTCCTGGCGACGCTGCGGCGCTCGACGAGCCGGGTTGCGACCCTCGCGGCTCCCTGATAAGGTGAGGGATGAACATTCCTCATCCCATCGACCCCCGGAGCCGACCCAGGTGGCCACGCGCTTCTTCAACATCTCCCGGACGGCGGCGGTCCTCCTCGGAGGAATCGCCGTCCTCGCTTTCGGGTGCGACAAGGGCGAAAAAAACGGCGCGCGGGGGGAAAGCGCGGCGGCGTCTTTCGCCGAAGAACGGGCGTTGGTCGAACGCTTCGCGGTGCTGAAAAACGCAGGCGACGCGGCGGCGGACGACTTGCTCGGCCCCGCCCCCGCCGTGCCGGCGGAGCCGGTTTCGGAGCGGGAGGCGGAGCGCCTCGTCGCGGAGTTCTACCTGCGCCACCCTCTGGAGATCCTGGAAGTGAGGAATGAGAAGGACCAGCCGCGCTTCGTGCTGCGGACGAAAGGGTCGTGCGAGTCGAAGACGCTGGCGGTGCGGACGGCGGCGGGCGTCGACCGCGTCCAGCGGACGGCGTACTGCCCCGACCTCGTCGTCGAGGTGCGCGAGGGCAAGATCCGCGCGCTCGAGGCGCGGCTGCGCCGCGACTGAACGGCCGCTCGCGGCTTCGCAGGTGCGAAGCCGCAAGCGGCGGATCACTTCGGATTAATAACAATAGCCGCCTTGGGCCGCATGTACGCGACGACGGCCTCGCGCAGCCGCTCGCCGTAGACCTCCTTCACCTCTCCTTTAACGTCCTCGAACTTGACGTCCTTCCCTGGCTTGCGGTCGGTCGCGAGGATCAGGTGCAGGCCGAATTGCGTGCGGACGACGTCGCTGGTCTGGTACGGCTTCAGGGCGAAGGCGGCGCGGGCGAACGGCTCGACCATGCCGCCGGAGCGCGGGAACCAGTCGACGTCGCCGCCGGCCTTCTTCGTCGGGCAGGCGGAGTGCGCCCGCGCCAACTCGGCGAAGGTCTGCTCCAGCGCCTCGACCCGCGCCTTCTCGCGGGCGAGCGGGTCGGCTCCCGTCGGCGCCTTGGCGACCGCGGCGGCCGCGGCGTCTTCGACCTGCTTCTTGATCGCTTCCAGTTGAGCCTTCGCCTGCTCGACCGCCTTGGCGTCGCCCGACGCCGGCGTCAGCAGGATGTGGCGGGCGCGCACCTGCGAGCCGTCGAACGTCTCGCGGTTGCCGTCGAAGAACTTGCGCAACTCCGGCTCGGTCCCCTGGCGGGCGACGAACTGCTCCCAGCGCAGGTCGGCCTCGACCTGGGCGCGCAGCTCCGCCTCGGTGAGCATCAGTTCCTTGAGCACCTTCTCGACGGTCTGACCTCCTTTGACGATCTCGGCGCGGATCTGCTCGGCGCGCGCGTCGACGTCCTTCTTCTCGACCGCGACCTTGAGTTGGCCTAGGTACTGTTCGACGAGGGCGTTGTCGACGAGTTGATCGAGGATGGCGGCGCGCGCCTCGGCCGCGCGGTCGGCGGGGACGCGCCGGAGGCCGCGCTCCACGGCGGCGTCGGGAATCGCCTGTCCGTTGACGGTGGCGGCGGCGGGAGCCTGGGCGGGCGACGGGGCGGCGGTCAGGGCGAGCGTGAAGATGGTCAACCCGAGGCGGTTGGGGAAGCGCATAACGACCCTCCTTGGTTCCGAGGATGCGGCGGGCCGGCGGATTTTAACGACGAGGCGTTTTGCTGACCAGACCGAAGAGCCGACGCGGCGCGGGTCGGCGGAGAAGTCGCCTTGTCGCCGCGCGGGGAGGCCCCTTATAATCCCTCAGTCCCCCCAGGGGCCGTAGCTCAATTGGGAGAGCGCAGCGTTCGCAATGCTGAGGTTACGGGTTCGACCCCCGTCGGCTCCACTTTTCGAGACCCTGCGAGAAATCGCAGGGTTTTATCATTTGTCGGGTACGGCTTCGTGCTAGTCGGCGAGCGGGAACGTCGCCCGGAACAGCGCCCCGTGCAGCGGCGACGAGTCGATCTCCAGCGCCGCCCGGTGGTGCTCCAGGATCGCCACCACGAACGACAGGCCCAGGCCCATCCCCGTGCTATGCCCTTCGTAGATCGCGTTATCGCGCTTCGTCGAGAAGTGCGTCTCGGTGCAGCGGCGGCGCACCTCCTCCGTCATGCCGGCGCCGTTGTCGCGCACTTCCAACACCGCCCGGTCGTCCGCCCGCCGCGTCCGCACCACCACCTCGCCACGCCATGACGCCGCGGCAATCAGCGCCTGGCGCTTCGCCGCCGGGTCGGCCGTCGCGGCCCGCGCCTCGTCGCGGAGGCGGTTGCGCATCTCGAACGTCGCGTCGCGGGCGTTGAACAGCAGGTTCTCCGCCGCCTGTTGGAGATGCGAGAGGTCGCCTTCGACCCACAAAGGTTCCGGCGACAGCTCCAGCGTCAGGTCCAGCTTCCAGCGCTCGCGGGCTAGGTCGCGCCAGGTGTGCGCCAGGTCGCGGGCGACGGCGTTGAGGTCGAGGCGCGTCTGCTCCGAGCGGCTCGGGTCGCGGCGCACCGTGCGCAGGATCTGCTGCAAGCGCTCCGTCACCGTGCCGAGCGTGTGCTTGACCTCGTGCAGCATTTGCTCCTGGTCGCCGGAGAGGCCGTCCGCCTCCAGGCAGCGGCGCAGCAGGTCATTCGGGCGGACGAGCAGGTTCTTGATGTTGTGGGCGTAGGAGCCGGCCATGATGCCGATGCCGGCGTACAACTGCGAGCGCAACTCGAGCGCCTGCCCCTGCGCCGCCTGCGTCGCCAGGCGCTGTTCGAGGAGCTTGCGCTCGGCCTCCTCGTGGCGGCGCTCGGCCTCCTGGCGGCGCAGCTCCTGTTCGAGGAGCAGGCGCTCGCGCCCCGCCTCGCGCTTCCGCACAAGGAACATCCACGACAGGGCCAGCGCCGTGCCGGCGACGGCGCACAGGCTCACCCAGCGCAGCCGCGTCGCCGCCGCCTGCTCGATGCGCTGTCGCTTGTTGTAGGCGTGCAACTGGTACTGCACATACAGGCGCGCGTTCGGGTGCAGCGCGTGCGGCTCGCGCAGCTCGCGGTATTGGCTGCGGTGGCGCGGCAGGTCGGAGTCCCACACGACCGGGGGCAGGGCGAGGTCGTCGTCGAAGCGGACCTCCAAACGGTAGATCGTCGGGAAGAGGACGAGTTGGCCGGGGTAGAGCTTCGTCGGCGGGTTGCCGAGCGACCGAAGGTGCTCTTCCAGTTGCGAGAAGTGGTTCAGGAGAGCCCAGTTGAGCTTCCAGCGCTCGGGGTCGAGGGCGGCGTCGTCGAGGTTTTCGTTGCGGCGCAGGCGCAGCAGATCCTGGCGCGAGCCGGCGTCGGGGTCGGCGCGGCGCGCCTGCCGCACCTCGTCGAGGAAGGCGCGCGTCATCTCGGGGAGCGTCTCGCGGAAGACGCGCGCCTCGTCGATCCACTCGCGCAGCGCCTTCTCGTCGTACTCCTCGTCGCCGCGCAGCCAGGTCGGCAGGAATTGCCAGACGAAGCCGAGGAAGATGGCCCACAACAGGGCCGGGGCGATCAGGCCGCGGGCGTAGCGGCCGAAGCGTTTGTGTCGGGGGTCCATAGGTGGCTCCGCCCGGGTTCCTCAGCGCCGGTCCGGCGGCGGCGCCGCCTCGTAGCGGGCGTCGAGCGTGGCCCGCAACTCCCAGAGGCGCCCGGCCCGCTCGCCGGCCAACCACGCCCACACCTCGACGGTCGCCGACGGCCGCACCCGGTCGCCGTTGCCGCTCGGCCGCAGCCAGACGACGTGCTCGCCCGTGCCGCTGCGGCGCCGGCCCGTCTCGTCGAACAGCGCCGGGTGTTCGCCGCCGAACGCCACGCGGCCGCGGTCCCAGCGCGCCTCGCGCAGGCGCCGCCCCAGCGCGTCGCCGTCCGCCGGCGCCGCGCCCGTCGCCACCGCCAGCGCCAGCGCCTCGACGAGGTCGCGGAACAGCAGCAAGTCCTCGGTGCCGGTGGAGGGCGCCGCGCCGTCGGCCGCGGCGACGTGCGTCTCGTCCTGCGCCGCGAAGCCGGCTCCGGGGTCCACCGGGTCGCGGTGGCAGAAGAAGACGAGGTCGAACGGCATGTCCTGTATCGGCCAGGAGACGTTGCGGTCGCGGTAGACGGTGTTGAACGGCAGGGCGTCGCCGGTGGCCACGACGAAGCGGCGCGCCTCCGCCGGGGCCGCGCGGGCCAGGCCGCGCAGGAAGCGCCGCGCCGGCGACGACGACGGCGCCGCCAGCACCAGCAGCGGCCGCCGCTGCGCCGGCGACCAACTTTTCGTCTCCAGAATGCGCTCGATGGTCGGCCCCTCCCAGCGGTTGGGCTGGTCGAAGGCGCCGACGCTGTAGTCGACCGTCTCGGGCGGCTGCGACAGGTCGCCGCCGCAGGCCGCCGCGAGGTTGACCGGCGGGCCGCCCGTGCCCGGCGTCGCCGACAGCCACGCCGCCGCCCCCCACAGGCCCAGCGCCTCGCGGAAGCGCAGGGTCAGGTCGATCGAGTACGGGTCGTCGCCCCACATGACGAGGTAGAACGGCCCGGCGTCGGGCCGCAGCTCCGGCCGCGCCGCGACGAACTCGGCGACCGCCGCCGCCATCTGCCGGTTGGTGAAGCAGAAGCGGAAGGTGCGGCCGTCGTACAGGGCGTTGAGCGGCACCTCGGCGGCCCCATCGGGCGCCCGCACCAGATCGGCGGTCGCCGAGGTCAGCAGCAGCTGCGGCGCCGACGCGAGCCCCAACTCGTTCGCGCGGTCGGCGAGGCGGTCGGCCAGGTCGCGGGCGAGGTCGCTACTGCTGCCGCCGACGAACGCCAGCGGTTGCCGCCTCTCCGTGACCAACGCCTTGACCCAGGCGTCGGTCTTCTGGTCGCTGGTGAGCTTGTACCAGCGGAAGGCGAGGCGGCGCCCGCCGGGCAGCGTGAGCGTCACCTCCGGGACGGCGGTCGTCTGTCGGGGAAAGGCGCCGTCGTCGACGAGGCCGAAGCGCCTCTCCGACGACTCGCCGTTGAGCCGCTCGGCGGCGCTCTTGACGGCGGTGACGAAGCGCTCCCACGCCGAGGCGCTGGTCGCCTGGTAGAGCCAGACGACCTCGTAGTCCCCTTCGCCGAGCGGCACCGGCCGCACCTCCTGCGCGCGCGGCCACAGGACCAGCGCCGCGGCGCCCAGCGCCAGCACGGCAGAGAGCAGCACCAGCGTCGAGGGGCGGAAGAGCCATCTCATGCCGTGGTCAGGGGTCAGGGGTCAGTGGTCAGTAAAGCGCCGCCGGGCGACAATACGAATTGTAACGTCCGGGCCGATTGCTTGGTGGTGCTTGGTGTATTGAACCCGCGTAGCGGGTGACGGATCGTAGCCCCGGGTGGAGCGTACTCGCGAAACCCGGGGGACACGCAACCCGGGGACAGCCACGCGGACGTGTGAATTGTTTGGAACCCGCGTAGCGGGTGACGGATCGTAGCCCCGGGTGGAGCGCAACCCGCGCAGCGGGTGCAGCGCAACCCGGGGAAACAGACCGGGGACGTGTCAATATTTAGAACCCGCGGAGCGGGTGACGGAAGCGCGGACGGTCACGACTCCGTCACCCGCTACCCAGGTTCAACGAACGATTCATGGCCCCGGATGGAT
>JBBROG010000039.1:0-41243 GCA_038229635.1 Gemmatales bacterium | reverse complement strand
GATGTGGTTCGCGTTCCCGGGCGCCCGCGTGCGGCTACCCCCTGCCTACCCCGCACGCGGCCCCGCGTCACTTGAAGTCGCAGATGAAGCTCGTGGCGGCTTCGACCATGAGGTCGCGCGTCAGCTGGACAGGCTGTTTTCTAAATCGGCAAATCGACTGGATCGTCTCCAGCAAATCGCGGCAATCGCTGGCACGAGCGCCGCGCCCCCCCCGATCATAATAGCGCTCATACAAATAATCGATCGCCTGCGGACAGGGGTTCATGCCCAGCTTCTTCGCGACGGCGTTGAAGATCCTCTCGTAGACGTCGCGCGCCGGCGCTTCCACTTCGACCTTGTGGCGGATGCGGCGCAGGAAGGCGTCGTCGACCAGGTCCTTCGGGTCGAGGTTCGTCGAGAACATGGTCAGCTGCTCGAACGGCACCTCGAACTTCTTGCCGTTGGCCAGCGACAGGAAGTCGTGGCGGTCTTCGAGCGGGACGATCCAGCGGTTGAGCAGTTCCTTGGGGCTGCACAACTGGCGGCCGAAGTCGTCGATGAGGAAGATGCCGCCGTTGGCCTTCACATGGATCGGCGCCTGGTAGAAGTTCGACTCGGCGTTGTAGCGCAGGTCGAGCATCGACAGCGCCAGCTCGCCGCCGGTGACGATCACGGGGCGGCGGATCTTCACCCAGCGCTGGTCGACGGTACCGGTGTTGAGCAGGCGGCGGATGGTCGCCTCCTGGTCGTCGAGGCGGTCGTTGAGGCCGTCGTCCGACTTCTGGTGCAGCGCCTGGTCGTAGATGGTGATGATGCTGCCTTCGACGAGGAAGGCGTAAGGGACGTAGATCTCGCCGCCGCTGCCGTTCATGAAGTCGCCGACGGCGCGGGCCATCGACGTCTTGCCGTTGCCGGGGGGGCCGTAGATGAAGATGCTCTTGCCGCTGACGATGGCCGGGCCGATGGCGTTGAACAACTCGTCCTTGATGACGAGGTGGGTGAAGGCGTTGCGCAGCACCTCGGGCGTGACGTGGATGCCCGTGACGGCCTGGCGATAACACTGCTCGATGTAGTCCTCAATCGGCACGGGGGCGGGGCCGATGTAGGCGCACATTTTCATGGCGTCGTGGGCGCGGCGGCGCCCCATCTCGGTCAGGTTGAAGCGGTAGCTGACGCGGCCGATCAGGTCGCCGCCGGTCACCTCCAGGCACTTCTCCCGCTTCAGGAACTCGAGCGGGTCTTCAATGACTTTGAACGGCAGGCACAGGGCGCGCGCCATGTCGATGCCGAGCATGGCGCCGCCAGCGTACAAGGTGCGCAAAATGAGGTCGTTAATAAACCCCATCGACAGCCCGGCCTGTTGCAGCGTGTCCGGCGAGCTGGGCGCCTCGGGCAGCTCGGCGGCTTCCCAGTCCAGGCGGTTGTTGATCTTGGTGGAGGTCATTGGGTGCTTTACTTCTTCATCATGATCCACAGGGCCAGGCACATGCCGATGGTGGCGACCTGCAACATGCGCCGCTGGCTGCCGAGGGCCCATTCGACGGGTTTGTACAGCTGGCGCGCGCTGAAGCCGTCGGCGAGAACGGGGGGGACGCGCGCCGGCGACGCGGCGGCGGGGAAGCTCAGCGCGAGCAGGAGGGCCAAGGAGAGGAGCAGCGGCCGCGCGGCGCGCGCCGGCGCGGCAAGAGTGCGAGGTGCCGTCTTCATCGGTGTTCGTCCTGGTGTCACGACTTCACTCGCCGGCCGGAAGCGCGAGCGCTTCCGGCCGGTCGAGAGATTACTTCTCAGCGTACGCCTCCCGCGGCCGCCCCGCCGCCCCCGGCCGCGGCTCCGGCGCCTCCCGCGGCGCCGACGCCGGCGGCCGGCAGCGAGCCCTGATACGAGTTGTGCATCTGCGTCGCGGCGCGGCCGACGCCGACCGCCGACTGGCCCGTCTCGCCGGGGTCGTGGACGACGACCTGGAACGGCAGGCCGTTGGCGTAGGCGCCCAGGAAACTCTGGACCGCCTGGATGCGCTTGGAGTTTATCTCGGCGCGCTTGGCGGTGTAGTCCTCCGGCTTGGCCGGGTCATACGCGACGTCCTGGGCCGTCTGGAGGAAGATCATCGGGTCCGGGGCGGGGCGGCGCCGGGCCAGGTACTTGAGGTGTTCCTGACCGCCGGATGTCAGCTTGTCGCCGCCGGCCTCGAAGTGCTCGTTCCAGACGGTCTGGTCGAGGGCGTGGCCGTTGTGCATTTGCGGGGCCATCGCGTCGTTGACTTCGCGCTTCGCCGCGGCGTTGTAGCGCGCCGGGTAGCACGGGTCGACGATGTCGCGGTAGGTCAGCTCGCCGCAGCCGACGACGGCCAGCGCGGCCGCGCCGCACGCGCCCGCCAGCGCCTTCGGGATGAGTCCTTTCATCGAGATCTCCTTAGTCGAATGACCGCTGTTACTGCGGCTTCAGCATCGTCTCCATGATGTTGATGGCCGCCGGTCCCACGAGGACCACGAAAATCCCCGGGAAGATGAACAGCACCAGGGGGAAGATCAGCTGCACCGCCGTCTTCGCCGCCTTCTCCTCCGCCAGCTGCTTGCGCCGCGTCCGCATCGAGTCCGACTGGACGCGCAGCGCCTGGGCGATGCTCGAGCCGAAGCGGTCGGCCTGGATCAGGATCGCCGCCAGGCTGCGCACGTCGTCCACGCCGGTGCGCACCCCGAGGTCGTGCAGCACCTCGCGGCGCGGGCGGCCCATCTGGAGCTGGAAGTTCGCCAGCGAAAATTCCTCGCAGATGGTCTTGGCGTGGTCCTTCATTTCCTCGCACACCTTGCGCATCGCCGCGTCGAGGCCGAGGCCGCTCTCGACGCACACCACCAGCAGGTCGAGCGCGTCGGGCAGCGACAGGAAGATCTCCTCCTGGCGCTTGCGGCGGATCCACCAGAGGATGACCGCCGGCAGGTAAAAGCCGCAGAAGCCCATGCCGAAGATCCGGTACAGCGCCGGCCGCGCGAAGCCGTAGGACGGCAGGGCGTAGGCCAGGCCGATCGCCAAAAAGATCATCAGGGAGGCGAAACGGGCTCCGAGGTAGACCGACGCCGCCGACTCGCTGCGGAAGCCGGCGTTGGCCAGCTTCGTCTTCAGCGCCGACTGCTCCAACTCGGTCTGCGGCATCAGGGGGGCGGACAGAGCCTTGGCGGTGTCCATCACCCCCTGGAAGCGCTCCTTCGTCTTGGTGACCTTCCCCAGGTCGATTTCGGCGAGCGACGCCGGGCGGCTCATCCGCGTCAGGCGCTCCTGCGCCCGGCTGTTGCGGTTCGAGATCGACGACAGCAGCGCCCACACCCCCAGCACGAAGCCGGCGAAAACCAGCAGCGGGATGACGAACGTGAAGTCAATCGCGGCGAAGATCACGGTGCGTTCTCCAACGGGCGGTCGTTCGCGAAGCCGCAAGCGGCTAGACCTTGATATCGACGATCTTCTTGATGCAGATCGCCCCCAACAATTGCAGGACGAGGGCGAAGACGCTCATCTTGATGCCGAGCGGGTGCGTCCACAGCATCTCCACATAGTCCGGCTTGATGTGGAGCATGAACAAGAACAGGGAGAACGGCAGGCCGATGAGGACGATGCCCGAGAGCCGCCCTTCGCCGGTTAGCGCCTTCACCTGTCCGAGAATGCGGTAGCGCTCGCGGATGACGTAGCCGATCTTGTCGAGGATCTCGGCCATGTCGCCGCCGGTCTGGCGCTGGATCGCGACGCTGGTCACGAAGAAGCGCAGGTCCAGGTTCGGCACGCGCTCGCACATGCCCCGCATCGCGTCGTCCAGCGGGATGCCCAGGTTCTGCTCCTCGTACACGCGGCCGAACTCCTTGGCGATCGGGTTCGGCATCTCCTCCGACACGGTGTGCATCCCGGCGCCGAGGCTCTGCCCGGCCCGCAGCGCCCGCGCCAAAAGCTCCATCGCGTCGGGCATCTGCGCGGCGAACTTCTTCAGCCGGAAGGACCGCTTGAACAGCAGCCACAGGAACGGCGTCGAGAAGGCCGCCAGCCCGGCGAACGGCGCCAGGAACCACGGCACCCGCGCCAGCCAGCTGATCGTCGTCGCCCCGGCGGCCACGACGAGCGCCGTCGCGAACAGCGCGCTCGGCTTGATGTTCGCCTCGGCCTGCTCGAACATCCGGTCCAGGCTCGGGATCTTCGGCGTTATCATCTCCATGAACGACTTCTTGTCGTTCTCGAAGGCGGCCTTCTTGAGGATCTCCGCCTGCTGGGCGTCCTCTTTGCGGCGCTTGCCGATGAGGACGTCGAGGCGGTTGCTGCCCGACGAGTTCCCGTCGCCGCGGAACATGAACGCCAGCAGGCCGATCAGCCCGGTCACGGCCAGGAACGCCCCGAGCGGGATGATGAGGGTGAGAGTCATGGTGTTGGTCCCTTATGGCGCCTCAAAGAACTAACCACAGAGAACACAGAGAACACAGAGAAAGACAGGCAGAGAGAAGAGGAAGAGGGCAGAGACGCGGCGAGGTCAGAGCCCCTGGAATGTTTTCCCTTCATTTTCCTCTTCTCTGTGTTCTCTGTGTCCTCTGTGGTTAGTTCTGTCCGACACTAGTCGCGCAACAGCGCCCGCTCCGCGAACAAGTTCGACGGCAGCTTGATGCCCGCCGCCTCCAGCCGGCTGACGAACGTCGGCCGCACGCCCGTCGACTCGAACTGGCCGAAGGCGCGGCCGTTCTGGTCGATGCCCAACTGCTTGTAGCGGAAGATGTCCTGCATGATGATGATGTCCTGCTCCATGCCGCACACTTCCGTGAGCGTCGTCACCTTGCGCGGCCCGCCCTGCAAGCGGTTCGCCTGAATGATCAGGTCGACCGCCGAACAGATCTGCTGCCGCATCGCCTTGATCGGCAATTCCATGCCGGCCATCATAATCATCGTTTCCAACCGGGCCTGGCCGTCGCGCGGCGTGTTGGCGTGCAGCGTCGTCATCGAGCCGGCGTGGCCGGTGTTCATGGCCTGGAGCATGTCGAGCGATTCGGCGCCGCGGCACTCGCCGATGATGATGCGCTCCGGGCGCATACGCAGGGCGTTGCGCACCAAATCGCGCGTCGTGATCGCCCCTTTACCCTCGATGTTCGCCGGCCGCGTCTCCAGGCGGACCACATGGTCCTGCTGCATTTGCAACTCGGCCGCGTCCTCGATGGTGATGATGCGCTCGTCTTGCGGGATGAAGCTCGACAGTGTGTTCAACAGCGTCGTCTTCCCGCAACCCGTGCCGCCGCTGATGATGATGTTGAGCCGTGCTTTGATGCACGCTTCCATCAGCATCGCCATCTCGGGCGTGAACGCCTTGTAGTTGAGCAGGTCTTCCAGCTTCAGCGGGTTGCTGCCGAAGCGCCGGATCGACATGCTCGGCCCGTCGAGGGCCAGCGGCGGAATGATGGCGTTGACGCGGCTGCCGTCCGGCAACCGGGCGTCGACCATCGGCGACGTCTCGTCGATGCGGCGGCCGACCTTCGACACGATGCGGTCGATGATCTGCAGCAAATGGTCGTTGTCGCGGAACTTGACGTCGGTCTTCTCCAGCTTGCCGCGGCGCTCGACGTAAATCTTGTGCGGCCCGTTGATCAGAATATCGCTGATCGTCGGGTCCTTGAGCAACACTTCCAGGGGGCCGAAGCCGAACGTTTCGTCGAGAACCTCGTCGATGAGGCGCTCGCGCTCCATGCGGTTGAGGAGCGGGTTCTCCGTGTCGCACAGCCGCTCGACGACCAGGCGGATCTCGCGGCGGAGGGTGTCGCCCTCCAGGTCGCTGACGCGCGACAGGTCGAGCTTGTCGACGAGCTTCTGGTGAATGAGCCGTTTTAGCTCTTCAAAGCTCTTATTCGACTGCTTGTCCATGCTGGCCTGGCTGGCGCCGAGCCGGCTGAGGCCGCCGAGGCCGCCGAGGCTGTTTCCGCCCTGGCTGTTGCCGATGCTGCTGAGGCCACGCTGCAATCGCGACATGGGTGCTTTCTCACGGGCTGTTAGCTGTTAGCTCTTAGCTGTTAGCCATTCACATTCGGCACAGTGCCGAATGCCAAATTAGCATCCATTGAGCGGCTAATAGCTAACAGCTAAGAGCTAACAGCCATCCGTTATTTGAACGAGAAGAACCGGCTCTTCTTCGCCGGCGCCGGCGCCACTTCGCCGCGGCCGCACAGGGCCTGGGCCAGGCCGGCGATGGCCTGCTGCACTTTGCTCTTGGGGGCGTGCTGGATCAGCGGCACCCCCGCGTTGCGCGAATCGATCACCGAACGGGCGTCGTTCGGGATCTGCCAGAAGATCGGCTTGCCGATCGTTTCCTCGGCCTTCTTCAGGCCGATGTCCGCCTCGGAGCCGACGCGGTTCAATACCACCTTGACCTTCTCGGCCAACGTCTCGTCGGCGCCGAGGGTCAGTAGGATGCGGACCGTGTTGCGCAGGCTCGTCAACTCGAGCTGGCTGACGAGCAGGATGACGTCGGCCATGCGCAGGGCGGTAACGTCGGTCGGCGTGAAGCCTTTGCTGAGGTCGAGGATCAGGTGCGTGTAACTGGCCCGCAGCAGGCCGATGACGCGCTGCAAGTGTTCCTCGCGGATCAGGCCGGCGTCCTCCATTTGCACCGGGTGCGGCAAGAGCGACAACCCGGAGCTGTGTTTGCTCAGCGAGCGGCGCAGGAACGTCATGTCGAGCCGCTCGATGTTCAGGGCGACGTCGGCGAGCGTGTAGTCGGGCATCAGGTCGAGGGCGACGTCGGCGTCGCCGAGGGCGAGGTCGAGGTCGATCAGGGCGGGGCTGACGTTCGGATCCTGGGCGAGGGTCGCTCCGAGGTTGACGGCGAGGCACGTCGTGCCGACGCCGCCGCGGGCGCCGCACAGGGCGATGACCATCGACTCGCCCTTGGCGGCGCCGTTGGTCATCGGCGTGCCGTCGGCCGCCATGCGGTTGCGGGCCAGCCGCTGCAAGGCCGTGAGCAACTCTTCGAGGACGACCGGGGCGGTCAGGAATTCCTTGGCGCCGGAGCGGAGCGCCTGCAAGATCGACTGCCCGTCGCCGCGGCCGCTGACGGCCAGGATGGGCATGCCGGGCATCTCGGCGGCGAGTACGGAGATCAGCTGCATCGCCTTGGCGTGGTCGGCGTCGAGAGACACCACCGACACGTCGGGCTGCGACTGGCGGACGACGTCGAGGAAGAACTCGTAGCGCGAGCACTCCGCCTCGAGCCACACGGATTCGACGCCGAGTAGCATGTTGCGCAGGGGCTCGCGCGTCGCGTCCGAGGGGTCCACGATGGCGATGCGTTGCACGTCCCTCATGTTTCCCACCGATTCCTTGCCTCGTAGCCGTGTTCCGGGCCGCCGCGTCCGGGCGGCCGGAGGGGAGTAACGACGAGCGGGCTTTCCGAGCCGCGACCGTTAAAGAGCGAAGATTTCTCCGCTCCCCGACCGGCGCGGCTCGGGCCGCCGCGCCGTTAGTCCGGCTTGACGTTCAGGGGCGGCAGGGCCTGGGGCCGGTCGAGCGCCGCGGGCGTCGGCACCCTGTCCGCCTCAGTCGGGGCGGGCGCGGGAGTTTCCAGCGCCGCCGGAGTCACGGGGGGCATCGCCGCCGGGGCGGTCCCGGTCGGGATCGCCAGGGCGTGAGCCGGGGCGAGTAGGGCGGCCGGCTGAGTCTCGCCGCCGCCGCACGCCCCGCCGTTGCAAGCGCCGGCCGCGCCGCACGCGCCGTTCGCACAGGGGAACTGCGCCGCCGTCGGGCCGTTCTTGAACGCCGGCACGTAGCCGCGGCCGTGCCGCACTTCCCGCGCCCCGCGCGGCGCCTCCAGGATGCCCTCCAAGAATAGCTCAAAATCGTCGGGGCGGCGGGTTTCCATGCCGGGCAGCAATTTCGGCAGCTGGTCGGTCGACATGCCGTCGACCAGGTGCGGCGTCACCAGGATCACCAACTCCGACTCGTTCTCGTTGGCGGCCTTCGAGCTGAACGCCGCGCCGACGTAGGGCAGTTCGCCGATGATGGGCCATTTGGTGATCGAGGCGTTGTAGTTCCGCTGGATCAGGCCGCCGATGACCAGCGTCTGGCCCGGCTCCAGGTCGACGCTCGTGTGGACACGCTGGACGGTGCGGCCGGGGACGACGGTGCCCTGGATGTTGACGCCGAACGCGGCGTTCAGCTCGCTGACCTCCGGCTCGACTTCCAGGTGGATCTTGCCGTTGCCGAGGACGAGCGGCAGGAAGTTCAGCCGGGTGCCGAACTCCTCGAACTGGATGCCGATCTGGCCGAGGCCGGCGGGCACCGGGATGGCCTGCTCGCCGCCGGAGACGAAGCTCGCCGCCTTGCCGCTGAGCGTCACCACGCGCGGCTCGGCGAGCAGCTTGGTGACGTTCTCGTCCTTCAGCGCTTGCAAAAAGCCGAAGAAGTTGTTGCCGTTGTTGAGGATGCCGAAGAAGCCGTTCGTCTGCGCCCCGTTGGGCGTGCCGAGGGCAAACGGGGCGACGGCGGGGACCGTCGCGACGTTGACCGCGGCGCCGACCACGCTGCCGAGGAAGTAGTCGTTCCGCCCGTTGAGCAGGAAGTTGAAGGCGAGGCGGCGGAAGTCGGAGCGCGACACCTGGGCGACGACGGCGCAGAGCTGGACCTGCTGGGCGCCGCCGACGCGCAGGCCGTTGATGACGCGGTTGCCGCCGACGACGCTCTGGGCAATCTGATTCACCAGCTCGACGTCCTCGGCGCGGTCGACGGTGCCGCGCAGCACGATGGTGTTGTTGGCGGACGGCAGCGGCTCGACGTTGGCCGTCGGCGCCGCCCGTTTCAGAATGCTCTTGAGGTATTCGACGTCCAGTTGGACGATGATGTCGAAGTTCTCCTCGCGGTCGTTCTGGTCGACGAGGGTGACGCGGGCGATGCCCGGCTCGAGGCCGGTGACGAGGAGGGTCGTCGGGTCGCCGTAGGCCGGGGCGAGGCGGACGACGGCCTCGTTGCGGTTGATGCCGCGCTTGATGGCCTGCTTGTTGGACATTTGCAGGCGCTGCGTGGCGTTGATGGGCACGATCAACGTGGGGGCCGGCGCCGGCCGCGCCTCCTGGGCGCGCGTCAACGCCGCCGGGGCGAACCCGAGAACCAGGGCCACGAGCAGGCCCCGGGAGACCGCCTTGGGCGTGTGGTGCGTCCGGTGCATCCTTTCACCTCATCAGAAGAGTCGATGGTTTCTCATCCCCGCCGGGCCCGTCCGGGGCTCCGGCGTCCCCCGGCGGGGGATGCTGTCCTTGCTTCGGGCGGCTACTGGCTGCATTCTCCCCTCTCCCCGAAGGGGAGAGGGGAGAATGGCGCGTATTCCTACGGCTTGGCGCCGGCGGGCTCCTTGTCCTTCTTCGGCTCGGGCTCGGGCGGCGTTTCCTTGTCCTTGTCCGCGGCCTTCTTCGCGGGCTTGGCTTCGTGTTCCAGCCCGGTCTTCTCGACCTGCGTGCTGACGTTGCCGTTGTCGTTGAGGACGAACACCGTCTTGGTCACGCTCTCGCCGTTGTAGAGGACCTGAGTAATCGTCTTCGGCGGCGGGGGCGCTTCGGGCGCCTTCTCGGGGGCCTTGGCGGTCTCGTCGGGCTTCGTCGCCGGCGCGTCGGGCACGCCGCTCAGGCTCGTCGTGCCGGCTCCCGCGGCCGAATCTTCGCCGGCGTTGACGGACCCGTCGCCGCTCCGCAGGACGTCGCGCGGCTTGATCGGCTTCGTGCGGACCACCTCGTCGTCCTCGCCGCCGCGGAGGATGAGCGACAATTCGCCGATCGACTCGGCCATGCGCAGCCGCTGGGCGTCCTCGGGCTTGGCGGCGACGGTCACGGTACTCGACATCACCGCCTTCTTCTCGGGGTCGCGCTCCGAAGTCATGTCGGTGGCGAGCACGAGCATGTTTTGCAGGATGATCTGCGTGAACGAGTCGTCGCCCGACCGCACCGTCGAGACGACGTCGATGTGCGAGTTGGGCAGGACGAAGCCGCCGACGACGGAGGCCGCGTTCACCTTCAGGGCGATGGCCCGCATTCCCTGCGGCAGCAGCATTTCGATCCCGGAGTCCTTGGGGTTCATCAGGTCTTCCGCCGTGACGAACTGCTCCTCGGCGAGGGGCTTGTTCATGCGCCGGTCCTTGACCTGGTCCATGTTCGTGATCGCCTTCTTCGGCTCCTCGCCCTTCACATACGACTTCCAGACGAAATACTTTTCGGGATCCTTGATGATGGTGCCGAGCGGGATCTTCTGCTTGGCGACCACCACCTGGACCTTCTCCTGCTCTTCCTGGGGCTGGTTGTTGCGCTCCGCCAGCAGGCGGCTCGTCATGTAGCTGGCCCCCAGGCCGCACACGACGGCCACGACCATCAGAATGAGGGTCTTCGGTTTCATTGGGTGGAGTCCTCGCGGTGAGACGCCCCCTCACGCCCGCGCCTCTCCCCCGCGTGTGACCCGACCGGAGTCAAGATCACTTCACCCGAGGGATAATTCGACCGGCGGCAGAGGGAGACTTCAGCTTTTTGCGCCTGGGGCGAACGTATCGGATCTATCGGGCGTGCCGATTCCGCGGCGGGCGACGGCGCCGGGGAAAGCGGGGCAAGTTTCAGAAGCCGTGCAGGTAAACCAGGGTGCCGAGGAAGCCGAGGCAGAGCGGGATGCCGTAGGGCAGCAGGTGCATGCGCGGCTTGCGCCGCGCCGCCTTGCCGGCGACCTCGGCGACGCTCTTCGCCCCGAACAGGTCGCCGACGATTTCGCGCGTGTTGGCGAGATTGGCGCGGTACTGCCCCCGGAAGGCGATCATTCCCAGGGCGATGACGCCGCCGAGGACGACGGCGACGGCGAAGGCCCAGAAGATGATCGTCATGCCGTCCCACAGGCCGAAGAAGGCGCCGACCCAGGCGCCGAAGCCCATCTGCATCTTGACGTCGCCGGCGCCCATGCCGCCGATGGCGTAGACCGGCACCAGCAGAACGAAGCCGAGACCCGTGCCGGCGAGGGCGGCGCCGAAGCCGCCCGAGCCGGTCCCCTCCAGCGCGCCGCCGGTGTGCAGCAGGCCGAGCAGCCAGCCGCTCAGGACGAGCGGGAAGGTCAGCCAGTTGGGCACTTTCAGCTTCCAGCCGTCGATGACGGCGGCGACGACCATCGCGGCACAGACGAAGAGCAGCGGCCAGTTGGTCACGGTGAACAGGGTCATGGGACGCATCCTCCGGGAACAAAAGGAGCCGCGGAACCGTGGGCTCCGCGGCTCGGGGTTGTCGTCGCGGGGGCGCGCCGGCGTTAGCTGCCGACGTTGACGGTGGAGCCGACCTTGTTGAAGGTGCCCTGGGCGTTGGAGCCCAGCGCGCTGATGGCGGCGATGCAGACGACGATGATGAGGGCCAGCATCACCGCGTACTCGACGGCCGTCGGGCCGTCTTCATTACGCAGGAAGTCCACCGCGAACTGACCGAGCTTGCGCATGTGCCGCATCCCTTTTCTTGGGTTCAATGATCCGATGAAAGACGAGTCCTGGAGGCGGCGGGGCGGGGCGCCGCCCGCGCCTGTCCGGCGCGGGCAGTCGCGCCCGCCCGCCGCTGTTTTCGCGCCCCGCCGCGGCGGGGCGTGCCGGCGGCGTTAGCTGCCGACGTTGACGGTCGAGCCGACCTTGTTGAAGGTGCCCTGGGCGTTGGAGCCCAGCGCGCTGATGGCGGCGATGCAGACGACGATGATGAGGGCCAACATCACCGCGTACTCGACGGCCGTCGGGCCGTCTTCGTTACGCAGGAAGTCCACCGCGAACTGACCGAGCTTGCGCATCTGAAAGATCTCCTCTATCCGTCCCGAGGCGAACAGAAAACTACACCCGCGGCGAGCCGCGCCGCGGGAAGAGCCCTAGGTGTGGGCGCGGCGGCTCAGGAGCCGCCGGCGGCGGCGGTGTTGAGGGAGACGTTGCTAAACGTCCCCGTGGCGTTGGAGCCGAGCGCGCTGATGGCGGCGACGCAGACGACGATGATGAGGGCCAGCATCACCGCGTACTCGACGGCCGTCGGGCCGTCTTCGGAGTTGACGAACCGAATTGCCCTGTCGAGCCAAAGACGCATGGACGTTCCCCCTTTTCTGGGCGCACGGCCCCGCAGCCGGGCCGTCGCCGAGCCGGCCTCTTCGACACCTGGAGAGGGAGTGGGGGCTAACGCAGAGGGGGGGAGCCTGGCGCCTTGGCGCCGGGGACGGCCTGCGCGGCGGGTCCACTCATCCTTTCGGCGGCCTGGCGGCCCGCACGCGCCGGGGAGGCGGTGCGGGCCCATGGCTTTGCGTCCCCGCCTCGCGACGGGTTTGCCATTCTCGAGGATGATGAAGAGGTTTTGTCGTGACTGTTCCGTTTAGGGCGCCGCGGCTCGGCCTCGTTGCCGTGTCGCCGCGTGCGTCCGTCAAACCGCTCGTGCAACAACACTAGGTCGCGTCGCCGGCGCCGTCAACCGAATCTTGGGCTTTTCCGGGCCGCGGGTCAGAACTCCAGCCGCAGGCGGCCGAGGCGCTCGGCCGTCTCGCGCATCAGGGCGTCTTCCTCCGCCTCGTCCTTCGCGAGGTACGTCGCGGAAAAGCGCAGGTACGCCCCGGCGTCGTCCCACGGCACGCAGCAGACCGACTGCTCGGTAATGAGGAACTCCGACACCTCCTCGGCGCTGGCGAAGGTGCGGCCGGCGCCGGCCTTCGGCGCCTTCGCGTAGAGGAAATAGGTGCCGCTCGGCATCGTCGCCGCGAAGCCGGCGTGCGTGAGTGCCGCGACGAGCTTGCGGAGGCGGCGGCGGTACTTCTCGCGCGTGCGGCCGCCGATCTCGGGGCGGTCCAGCGCCGCCTTCGCCGCCTGCTGGATCGCCATGAACTGACCCGAGTCGCAATTGTCCTTGACGTCGGCGAACGCCCGCACCAGCCGCTCGTGGCCGGCGACGAAGCCGATGCGCCAGCCGATCATGTTGAAGCCCTTCGACAGCGAGTGGACCTCGACGCCGACCTCCTTCGCCCCCTCGACCTGGAGAAAGCTCGTCGGCGGCCCGTCGTAGGTGAGCAGGCCGTGGGCGGCGTCCTGAACGACGACGACCCGGTTGGTCAGGGCGAAGTCGATCACCTGCTTGTAGAAGTCGCGCGTCGCCGTCGCGCCGGTGGGGCTGTTGGGGTAATTGAGGACGAGCAGCTTGGCCCGCGTCCGGACGTCGGCGGGGACGTTCTTCAAATCGGGGTAGAAGCCGTTCTCCTCGCGCAGCGGCAGCTTGTGGACCTCGCCGCCGTAGTAGGCGGTGTGGGTGCCGGCGACGGGGTAGCCGGGGACGGTCATCAGGGTGACGTCGCCGGGATTGATGAAGCAGGCCGGCAGCATCGCCAGGGCCGGCTTGGAGCCGATGCAGTGGTTGATCTCGGTCGCCGGGTCGAGGGCGACGCCGAACTGGCGCGTCATGAAGGCGGCGGCGGCCTCCTTGAACGCCGCGATGCCGTTGTCGGCGTAGCCGCGGTTCTCCGGTCGATCGACCTCGCGCTTGAGGGCGTCGCGGACGGCCGGGTCGGCCATCTCGTCGTTCTCGCCGATGCCGAAGTCGAGCAGCTTGCGCTCGGGGTGGGCGGCGAGGGCGGCGCGCTTGGCGCGCTTGATTTTCTCGAACTTGTAGATCTTCGTGTCCTTGCCGTAGCCGGCGCCGCCGATGCGGTCGGCGAAGAGCGACTGAAACCAGGGGTCGTTGGCGGGAGTGGTCATCGGGGACTCGGCCTCGAAACGGCGCGCGGGCGGCACGCGAATCCTTGGTACTACGGGGACAAGATAGGGAATCGCGCGGGTCTCTCCCAGAAGTTCGGGGAGTGTCGGCGATGGGGCTGAGGCCGACGGTCTCGTCGGGCTCGGGGGCGAAAAGGGGACGGAACCGTGCTCCCACGTCCTCACTCGCGGGAACCGTGGCCGCGGCAAGCGACTCACACCGACTCACACCCTGACTCACACCCCGCCGCGCTCGTTTTCCCTGCTTTTTTCGGGCTTTTCGTGGGGGTGTGAGTCGTGAGCGCCTGTGAGTCGTTCCCGACACTCGTTTCCCCGTTCCCGCCCTCGGACCTGCCCGCGCGTGGCGGGCGGGGCTGCCGGAACGTCGGCGCCCGATCTTCATTGTACTCGCGCGCGGCGGGGCCGGGAAAGGTCCCGGATGGTGTCAGAAAGCGACAGGCGAGGCGGCGCGAAGGCGGAGGTAGCCGCCGTGTCCCGACCGGGGCTTGGAGTGCTTGATCCCTCAACCCGAGCCGTTTGTCAGGGACTTGACGGCTGGACGGCGGCGCGGGAGGATGACGCAGCCATCCAGCATCACAGGAGGAGGGTGCGATGATCCGCGGCGTCCACACGATGTTCTACTCGTCGGAACCGGAGGCGTTCCGGGCCTTCCTGCGAGACAAACTCGGCTTCCCGGCCACGGATGTCGGCGGGGGCTGGCTTATCTTCGACCTGCCCGAGGCCGACATGGGCTGCCATCCCATCGACAAGGAAAGCCAGCCGTCTGGCACGCACGACATCTCCTTTTACTGCGACGACATCCATGCGACCGTTGCCGATCTGCGGTCGCGCGGCGTCGAGTTTACCCAGCCGGTGGCCGACCAGGGCTACGGCCTTGTGACCTATCTCAAGGTGCCCGGCGGCTTCGAGGTGCGGCTCTACCAGCCCCGCTACTCCAAAGGCGCGGGACGGCAAAAGTGAGGGGCGGCGGTTGAGTCGGATACCTGACCCGTTCCACGGTCACACAAATCCGTCTCGGGTGATCGGAATGTTGGTAGGTCCGTTTGGCCGTGGAGGATACATGGCGGATGGCTCGTGACCATATTCATGTCGCGGCAGACATTCGCTGCCATGGCACGGAGATCCGCAAGGCCGACGACCCGGCACGGCAGTTGGTCATGACTGGACCCGCCGAACTCGGGCTGTAGGATGGCGGTGGAGTTCTTCCCCTCCGGAGGCGCGTCCATGTCCCTCTTCACCAAGCGAATCTCCTTCGGAATTATCGGCCGGCGCGGCTCCCGGAACTGCCGCCGGCCCGGCATCGAACGGCTCGAGTCGCGCGACGTGCCGAACAACGGCGTCGGCGTGCAGGCGATGTACTTCGCCAATCCTTCCTTCTCCGGCACGCCCGTGGTACGCAACGAGCCGACCGTCGATATCAACTGGGGACTCGGCGCGCCGGACCCGTCGCTCCCCGCCGACGGCTTCGCCGCGCGCTACGGCGGCCAGGTCCAGCCCCTCTTCACCGAGACCTACACGTTCACCGTCCGCACCGCCGCCGGCGACGGGGCGCGCCTCTGGGTCGATGGCCTGCCGCTCTTCGGCGCCTGGCCCAACCTCTCGCCGGGCGAGGAGCGCGGCACCATCGACCTCGTCGTGGGGCGCAAATACGACCTCCTTTTAGAGTATTTCAACCCGAGCGGCCCGGCGTCGGTCCAGCTCGACTGGTCGAGCGCCGGCCAGGCGTTCGGCGTCGTCCCCGCGTCGCAGCTCTACCCGAGCGAGCGCGGCGGCGTCCTCGCGGAGCGCTGGGACAACGTTCCCGGCACGCGCGTCGCCGACCTGACCAGCCTGCCGAGCTACCCCAACACCCCGTCGAGCGCCGAGTTCCTGACGGCGTTCGAGGCCCGCGCCAACGTGGGCGACAACTACGGGCAGCGCCTCCGCGCCGTCGTCACCCCGCCCGCGACGGGCAACTACACCTTCGCGATCGCCGCCGACGACACCGCCGAGTTGTACCTGAGCAACAGCGCCGACCCGGCCGGCAAGCGCCTCGTCGCGTCCGTCCCCGCCTTCACGAACCCGCGCGAGTGGGCGAAGTACCCGCAGCAGCGCTCGTCCCCGATCTTCCTTGTCGCCGGACAGACCTACTACGTCGAGGCGCTGCACAAGCAGGGGCTTCAGGGGAATCACCTCGCCGTCGGCTGGACGCTGCCGAACGGCACCTTCGAGGGGCCGATTGCCGGCGCCAACCTGGCGCCCGTCCTCCCCGAGGTGCGCGTCGCGACCGACACGGCGCAGGCGGCGGAAGACGGCGGGCCGTTCTCGGCGTTCGTCGTCACGCGCGCGGGCGGCACGGCCGCGCTGCCGCTGACCGTCTCCTACCGCGTGACCGGGACGGCGACGCCCGGCCAGGACTACCAGACCCTTTCGGGATCCGTGACCATCCCCGCCGGGGCGACGTCCGCCCGCATCACGGTCAGCCCCACCGCCGACAGCGCCGTCGAGCCCGACGAGACGGTCGGCCTGAGCCTGATCGACGGCCCCGGCTACACCCTCGGGCCGACGTCGAGCGCCGCCGCCACGGCCGTCATCCTCAACGACGACCTCACGACTCCGTCGGGCGGGCGCTCGGTGTTCCCCGGCGACCCGCTCAATTTCTCCCTCGTCGGAGGGGGGAACGGCTCGATGCGGCGCGTCGCCGTGAGCGGCCCCGGCTTCACCAGCGCCCTCGAGGTGACCACGGCGCAGCGGCCGAACAGCCTCTACGATTTCCAGGCCCGCGAGAACGTCGGCATCACCGTCGTCCAAAACGAGACGCTGTGGGTCGTCTTCTGGGCGCGCTCGGCGGGGACCGGGCCGGCGTCGTTCAACCTGGTATTCGAGGACAATACCACCTACGCGAAGTCTCTCACTTACGCGGGGACGGTGACGGGCTCCTGGCAACTCTTCGCCCTGCCGTTCGCGTCGAGCGCGACCTACAACCCCGGCGCGGCGGCGCTGGCGTTCCAGCTCGGCTTCGACCCGCAGACGCTCCAGATCGGCGGGCTGTCGCTGCTCGACTTCGGCACGTCGCTCCCGCCGTCGTCCCTGGCGCACGTCGCGGCGCACGCTTCTTACGTCGGCCGTTCCGTCGGCGACGCCTGGCGCGCCGACGCCCAGCAGGGCATCGCGCAGCTGCGGACGGCGCCGGTCAGCGTCTCGGCCCTCGACGCCAACGGGGCGCCGCTGACCGGCGCCGTCGTCTCGGTCCGGCAGACGAGTCAGGCGTTCGCCTTCGGCACCGCGGCGCCCGCCGGCCGGCTGCTGAGCACCACGCCCGAAAACCTCCGCTACCAGTCCGAGTTGCGCCGGCTGTTCAACACCGTGACCCTGGAAAACGACCTCAAATGGCCGGAGTGGCTCGCCAGCCGGCAGCAGGCTCTCGACGCCGTCGCCTGGCTGGGGCAGCGCGGCCTCACCCTGCGCGGCCACAACCTCGTCTGGCCGAGTTGGTACTACGCGCCCGGCTCCGTCGTCCAGAACTACAACCAAATCGCCTCCGCTCAGGGGACGACCGCCGCCAACGCCTGGCTGCGGACGACGCTCCTCGGCCACGTCGGCGACGAGGTCGGCACGCTGGCGGGCAAGCCGGCGCAGTGGGACGTGGTCAACGAGCCCTTCGCCAACCACGATTTCATGGACCTGCTCGGCAACGCGGCCCTGAGCGACTGGTATCAGGCGGCGCGCAACGCCGACCCGCGCGCCCAACTGTACCTGAACGACTACGGCATCTTCGCCGGCCAGGACGGCGGCCACGCCAACAACTTCGCGTCGTGGCTCGCGACGTTGTCGAGCCAGGGCCTGCTGGACGGCGTCGGCGAGCAAAGCCACTACGACGAGAGCAGCCTGCCGGGCATCCCGAGCGTGCGGGCGGCGGTGCAGCGCTTCGCCGCCTACGGCAAGCCCATCACGATCACCGAGTTCGACCTCGCGACGTTCGACGAGCAGCTCCAGGCGGACTTCCTGCGCGACTACATGACGCTGATGTTCGGCCAGCCGTCGGTGAACGGCTTCGTCCAGTGGGGCTTCTGGGAAGGCTCGCAGTGGGAGGCGGCCCAGGGGGCGGCAATTTACCGCCTCGACTGGTCGAAGAAGCCGGCCGCGCGGCAGTACGAAGACCTGGTCTTCGGCGACTGGTGGACCGACGTCCGCGGCACCTCGACCGGCGGCTCCTATGCGACGCGCGGCTTCCAGGGGAACTACGAAGTGACGGTCTCCTACGGCGGCGTCACGAAGACGGTGCCCGCCGTCCTGGGGCCGGGCGGACTCACCCTGAATGTTGTGATGCCTTTGGGATCTCAGATTGTCGATGACGCCGACCCGGCCTTCACCACGACGGGCTCCTGGACGTCGTTCACCGGCCAGGGCTATCGCAACACCGTCCGCTTCGCCGCCGCCGGCAGCGGCGCCGACGCGGCGACCTGGACGCTCGGCGTCGCGCCGGGCGTCTACCACGTCGCGGCCACCTGGTTCCCTCACGCCAACCGCGCCACGGACGCGCCGTACACGGTCCTCGACGGGACGACGACGCTCGGGACCGTGCGCGTCAACCAGCAACTGACGCCGGCCGACTTCAACGACTCGGGCGCGGCGTGGAAAGACCTCGGCACGTTCACGGTTACGAGCAATTCCCTCTCCGTCAAGCTCACGAGCGACGCGAACGGCTTCGTGATCGCCGACGCGATCCGCGCCGAGCGCGTCGGCAACCTCGCCGCCGGGCCGCGGGCGAGCCTCCGCGACGGCGCGACCGACGTGCCGTCCGGCGGCAGCGTGTTGCTCGGGAGTACGCTGACGGGGGCGCCGCTGACGTACACATTCACGGTCCGCAACCTCGGTTCGCAGACGTTGACGCTGGGGACGGTGACGCTGCCGACGGGGTACAGCCTGGCGGCGGGCTTCGGCTCGACGTCGCTGGCGTCCGGCGCTTCGACGACCTTCGCAGTGCGCCTGGACGCGGCGGCGGCCGGGGCCTACTCCGGCGCCGTGTCGGTCGCGACGAACGACCCGACCGCCAACCCGTTCGCCTTCGTCCTCCGCGGCGCGGTGACGGCGGTGCCCGCGCTGCAAGTGGCCGACGACGGCGACTCGTCGTTCAGCACGGTCGGGACGTGGATGCCGTTCACCGGCCAGGGCTTCCGCAACACCGTCCGCTTCGCCGCCGCCGGCAGCGGCGCCGACGCGGCGACCTGGACGTTCGCCGTCGCGCCGGGCCGCTACCGCGTGTCGGCCACCTGGTCGCCCTACGCCAACCGGGCCACCAATGCCCCTTACGCGGTCTTCGACGGGGCCGCGTCTCTGGGCACGGTGCGCGTCAACCAGCAACTGACGCCGGCCGACTTCACCGACTCGGGCGCTTCGTGGAAGGACCTCGGCACGTTCAACGTGACGGGCAACGCCCTCTCCGTCAAGCTGACGAGCGACGCCAACGGCTTCGTGATCGCCGACGCCATTCGCGTCGAGCGCGTCGGCGACCTGGGCCGGGGGCCGATGCAGGCCCTGGTGCCGGCCTACTTCTACCCGAGCGGCAACCCCTACTGGGGGACGCTCACGACCTCGGCCGCCGCGACCGGCGTCAACGCCATCCTCAACCCGAACAGCGGGCCAGGCACCTCTGCCGACCCCAACTATGTGACCGCGGTCAATAACCTCCGCGCCGCGGGCGGCCACGTCTTCGGCTACGTCCACACGTCCTACGGCGCCCGCGCCCTCGGCACCGTCGAGGCCGAGATCGACAGCTACGTCAACTTCTACGCGGTGGACGGCATCTTCATCGACGAGATGAGCAACGACAACAACGCCGCCCACCTCACCTACTATGCAACGGTTTATAACTATGTAAAGTCGAAGAATCCCGTTTTCCGCGTCATCGGCAACCCCGGCACGAACACGCAGGAAGCCTACCTGACGCGGCCGACCGCGGACGTGTTGGTGATCTTCGAGGACACGGCGAGCAACTACGCCGCCTTCGCGCCGTCGGCCTGGGTGTCCAACTACACGCCGGACCACTTCGCCCACATCATTCACAGCGAGCCGTCCGCCGCGAGCCTCGCCCGCGACCTGGGCCTGGCGGCGCTGCGCAACGCCGGCCTGGTCTACGTCACCAACGACGTGCTGTCGAACCCGTATGACACCCTGCCGCCGTACTGGACCCAGGAAGCCGCCGCGATCGCACTCGCGGGGGCGGTACAGACGGCCGACGACGGCGACCCGTCGTTCGGCACCGTCGGGACGTGGACGTCGTTCACCGGCCAGGGCTTCCGCAACACCGTCCGCTTCGCCGCCGCCGGCAGCGGCGCCGACGCGGCGACGTGGTCGTTTTCCCTGACGCCAGGCGTCTACCACGTCGCGGCCGCCTGGTTCCCCCACGCCAACCGCGCCAACGACGCGCCGTACACGGTCCTCGACGGGACGACGACGCTCGGGACGGTACGCGTCAATCAGCAACTGACGCCGGCCGATTTCGCCGACGCGGGCGCTTCGTGGAAGGACCTCGGCACGTTCACCGTCACGAACGGCGCGCTGTCGGTCAAGCTGCGGAGCGACGCGAACGGCTTCGTCATCGCCGACGCCGTCCGCGTCGAGCGCGTCGGCGACCTGGCGGCGGCGCCGCGGGCTCATCTCCTGGACGGTTCGACCGACGTGCCGCCCGGCGGCAGCGTGCTGCTCGGGACCACGTCCGCGGGCGTGCCGCTGACGCACACATTCACGGTCCGCAATCTCGGTTCGCAGACGTTGACGCTGGGGACGGTGACGCTGCCGACGGGGTACAGCCTGGCGGCGGGCTTCGGCGCGACGTCGCTGGCGTCCGGCGCCTCGACGACCTTCGCGGTGCGCCTGGACGCGGCGGCGGCCGGAACCTATTCCGGCACCGTGACGTTCGCGACCAACGACCCGTCCGCCAGCCCGTTCGCCTTCGTCCTCCGCGGCGCGGTGTCGCCCCCGGTGCAGATCGTGGACAACGCCGACGCGGCCTTCACCACGACGGGCTCCTGGACGTCGTTCACCGGCCAGGGGTATCGCAACACCGTCCACTTCGTCGCCGCCGGCAGCGGCGCCGACGCCGCGGCCTGGGCGTTCGCCGTCGCGCCGGGCCTGTACCGCGTGTCGGCCACCTGGTCGCCCTTTTCCAACCGGGCGACAAACGCGCCTTACACGGTCTTCGACGGGGCCACGTCGCGGGGCACGGTGCGCGTCAGCCAACAGCAGGCGCCCGCCGACTTCAGCGACGCGGGCGCGTCGTGGAAAGACCTCGGCACCTTCACGATCGCGGGGAATTCGCTGGTGGTGAAGCTCACGAACGACGCCGACGGCTTCGTCATCGCCGACGCCATCCGCATCGAGCGCGTCGGCGACTAGCCTCCGGGGGCGGCGCCGCCCCCGCGCGGCCGTCACGGGCCGAGAGAGGCCGACGCGCCCGGGTTGCCGGAGGCGCAGCGCGAGGCGCTGCTTCTGAAACACTGCCAGGGCCTGTCGGTCGAGGAAGTCGGCCGGCACCTGGGGCGCAGCCGGGCGGCGGTTGCCTCGCTGTTGCGCCGGGGGTTACAGCAGCTGCGCGGCCTGCTGCCGCGCGAAGGATGACCGATGCCGCCTTCGCAGGCCGACGCCGCCGAACTGGACGACGTCGTCCTCGCCTACCTGGAGGCCGTCGAGGCGGGACGCCCCCCGGACCGGGAAGAGTGGTTGGCCCGCCATCGCCACCTCGCCGACGAACTGAGTTCCTTCTTCGCTGACCAGGACCGCTTCACCGCCCTCGTCGCCCCACTGCGCCCCGACACGCCCGCCCCCTCCTACGCCACGCTCGACGAGGCGCCCGCGCTCGGCCCGGTTCGAGCGCGACCAGCGCCGGCCGGCGGAAGCGCTCGCCGCCTTCGCCGCGGCCCGCGCCGCCCTCGAACAGCTCGTGCAAGGACGGCGGCGTCCGTCACGCCGCGCTGGACACGCTGGCCAAGCTGCGCGACGAGGGGACGGTCAAGGCGATGGCCCAGCGCCTCGCCGCGCCCGGCGACCGCGACGCCGCCGGCAAGGCCCTCGCGGCGATGGGGCCGGAAATGGGGACGGTGATCGAGGCCGAGGTGAAGTCGGGGCTGACGAATAACGACAAGAACGTCATTATCGAGGTCTGTCGTATCCTGGCGGCGGTCGGCACGCCGAAGAGCGTCGCGCCCCTGACGCAGGTGGGGACGCTGGCGCTGCGCGCCCGCCAGCGCGACGTCGCCGTCGCCGCGGAGCAGGCGATCCTGGCCATCAAAGCGCGCGGGAAGTGACGTGCCACGCGGCGACCCTGGCGGGCGCTTCGGGACGGTCCCTCTCGGTTCGATGTCCCCTTTTCCTTCTGGCGAATGCACGACGCCCGGCGAGTTTCCCCGCCGGGCGTCGCATGATTCTCCGCACGCGCGCAGTAGCCGCGCCGTCATTTCTTGCGGACGAGCTTCATCGTGGTGCATACGTCGCAGGGCTTGCCGCCTTCCCAGGCGACGCCCGCCCACTCGATGTGGTCCTCGTCAAGGAAGGTGATCGTGCCCTCGTGCATGTGCTTGTCCTTCGCCGGATCCAGGTTCGACCCGCCGGCGAATTGAAAGCGGATCTGGTTGGCGGGCGACTTCGGGTCGGCCTTCATGCGCGGCTGGTTGCCCAGGGCGCAGAAGTGCGTCATCACCACGTCGGCCCCGTCGCGGTGGTAAACCGACACCATCTCGTGCGCCTGGCCGGGGAACAGCGTCTCGTGGACGGCGCTGCCCGCCGCGGTGACCTTGATGACCGACACCACCTGATCGGTCGGCTTGCCGTTCTCGCCGGCCGCGACCCAGGTGCCTGCCAGCTTCTTCAGGCGCTCCAGGGCCGGGTGCTTGGCCTCTGTCGTCGCCTTGTCGTCGCCGCGTCCGCCAACGGCCAGGGCCAGCAGCATGATGATGCCGACGCAGAATCGTTGCGCCATGTCGTTCCTCCTGACGGGAGTGTGACGATGAGGACTCCCGGGCCTCGCTGGGACGAGGGACCACTATACCTCCGTCCTCCATAGGCACAAGGTCAGTTGATCCCCGTTCTCGGCGAGGTGATTGTTCCGGTGGCCGACGGCGTGTAGGCTAAAGGGATGTTGCTTTACCTCGACCTATGCAGCCTTCAGCGGCCCCTGGACGACAAGGCGCAACTCCGCATCGCCATCGGGGAGGTCGAATCATGACCGTGCCGACAAGACCGTTGGCCGATGTGACGCGGTTAGCCCTCCAGGTCCTCACGCGGGAGTTGGGGGCCACGGATACGCTCCGGTTCGTCAACCAGTTCACGACGGGTTTGGGGGATTACACGGCCGAGCGGGAGCACCTGTTCGGCGAGCAGACTCTCGAACAGATCCTCGCCGCGATCAAGGCCAAGGGAGAAGAAAAAGAGACATCGTAGATTATCGAGAAGCCAAGTCGTAATCTACGATGTCCCGAATGCCCTTAAGTCAAGGGGGTAACGGCTGAGTTGAGGCTTCGAGAACGCCTAAAAACAAGGCGTTTTCGCAATCCCAAGCGCTTCAGTAAACCCTTAACTTAATGGCATTCTACGATGTCCCTTTTCCTGCCATAAGGCTACGGAGTAAACGATTCTGACATGGACATTGCACTGAATATCTTACGCGAGATCGCTGATGTCGTCAAGCGCATACTTGTGGGGGACTACCGTGGCTGAGGCAGTATGACGAGGCGGCGAATTCCGACGAGGAGTAGCGATGGAACAGAAGAAGCGCCAGGCGCTGGAGAAGGCGGGATTTCGGATCGGTGACGCGGGCGACTTCCTGGGCCTGACCGAGGAGGAAAGTCGTCTCATCGACGTGCGTCTGGCGGTCAGCCGCGCCGTCCGCCGTTTGCGCGAAGAGCGGCACATGACGCAACAGCAGCTCGCCGTCAAGTTGAAGTCGAGCCAGTCCCGCGTGGCCAAGATCGAGGCGGGCGCCCGTGACGTTTCTCTCGACCTGATGTTCCGCGGGCTGTTCGCGGTCGGCGGCGGGCTGGCCGATCTCGCCCCTCACTCCGCCTCGTAGGCCAGGTTCGGCGCCAGCCAGCGCTCGACTTCGCGCCGGGGCATGCCTTTCCGCCGCGCGTAGTCCTCGACCTGGTCGCGCGTCACCAGATCGACGGCGAAGTAGCGCGCCTCGCGGTGGCTGAAGTACAGCCCGCTCACCGACGCCGACGGCCACATCGCGTAGCTCTCCGTCAGCGTGATGTCCGCCGCCGCGGCGACGTCGAGCAGACGCCACAGCGTCGCCTTCTCCGTGTGGTCCGGGCACGACGGGTAGCCCGCCGCCGGGCGGATGCCGCGGTACTTCTCCGCGATCAGTTCGTCCTTCGACAGAACCTCCTCATGCCCGTAGCCCCAGTCCAGCCGCGCCCGCTCGTGCAGCAGCTCGGCGAACGCCTCGGCGAGGCGGTCGGCCAACGCCTCGACCATGATGGCGCTGTAGTCGTCGTGCTGCTCCTTGAAGCCCTTCACCAGCGCCTCCAGCCCGACGCCCGTCGTCACCGCGAACGCGCCCAGGTAGTCGGCGACGCCCGAGCCGGCCGGCGCGACGTAGTCGGCCAGGCCGCGGAACGACGTCTGGCCCTCGCGCTCCCACTGCTGGCGCAGCATCGGCAAGCGGCACGCCTCCGCGGCCCGCGCCTCGTCGGCGTAGAGTATCACGTCGTCGCCGTCGGCGTTCGCCGGGAAGAAGCCGTAGACGGCGTGCGCCTTCAGCAGCTTCTCATCGACGATCCGCTTCAGCATCTGCCGCGCCTCGTCGTAAAGCTTACGAGCCTCGGCGCCGACCTTGGGATCGTCGAAGATCGACGGGTACTTGCCGCTCAACTCCCACGCCATGAAGAACGGCGACCAGTCGATGTACGGCACGATTTCCGCCAACGAGAAGTCGCGCAGCACGCGCGGGCCGAGGAACGACGGCTTCGGCGGCGCTTCGGCCTTCCAGTCGATCGCGAAACGCTTCTTGAACGCCTCCGCGTAGGGGACGAGCTTGCGCTGGCGGCGCTTGGCGTAGGCTTCGCGCTCCTTCGCCTGGAACGCGCGGTTCTCCTGGTCCTGTTGCGGACGCTGGTCCGGCTTCGTCAGGCGGTCGACGACGGGGACGCAACGCGATGCGTCCTTGACGTGGATCACCGTCTCGTGGTACGCCGGCGCGATCTTGACGGCGGTGTGCTTGGCGCTCGTCGTCGCGCCGCCGATGAGCAGCGGGATCGTGAAACCCTCGCGCTCCATCTCGCGGGCGACGTGGACCATCTCGTCCAGCGACGGCGTAATCAGGCCGGACAGGCCGATCATGTCGGCGCCCTGCTCGCGCGCCGTTTGCAGGATCTTCTCGCACGGCACCATGACGCCCAGGTCGATCACCTCGTAGTCGTTGCAGCCGAGGACCACGCCGACGATGTTCTTGCCGATGTCGTGGACGTCGCCCTTGACCGTCGCCATGACGATCTTGCCGCGCGCCTTACGCGCCTCCGTCGCGCCGCTCGCCTTCCGCGCGGCCTCCATGAAGGGGAGCAAATAGGCGACCGCCTTCTTCATGACGCGGGCGCTCTTGACCACCTGCGGCAGGAACATCTTGCCGGCGCCGAACAGGTCGCCGACGACGCCCATGCCGTCCATCAGCGGACCCTCGATCAGCGCCAAAGGACGGTCGTATTTGTGCCGGGTCTCCTCCACGTCCGCGTCAATGAAGTCGACGATGCCGTTGATGAGGGCGTGCTTCAGCCGCTCCTCGACTGGCTGCTCGCGCCACGCCTGCTCGGCGGCGGCGGACTTGCGGCCGCCGCCCGCCGCGTAAGACTTGGCGAACTCGACCAGGCGGTCCGTGGCGTCGGGGCGGCGGTTGAGCAACACGTCCTCGACGCGCGTGCGCAATTCGAGAGGGATTTCCTCGTACACCTGCAACTGGCCGGCGTTGACGATGCCCATGTCGAGGCCGGCGCGGATGGCGTGGTACAGGAAGGCGGAGTTCATCGCCCCGCGCACCGCCTCGAACTCCGGGCCGCGGAAGGAGAACGACACGTTGCTGACGCCGCCCGACGTCTTCGCCCGCGGGAACAGACGCTTCAGCTCGCGCACCGCCTCGATGAACTCGACGGCGTAGTTGTTGTGCTCCTTCATGCCCGTGCCGACGATCAGGATGTTGACGTCGAAGATGATGTCGCCGGGGTCGAAGCCGACCTCCTCCGTCAGCAGGCGATAAGCCCGCGCCGAAATCTCCACCTTGTGCGCGGTGGTGACGGCCTGGCCCACCTCGTCGAAGGCCATGACGACGGCGGCGGCGCCGTAGCGCTTGACGAGACGCGCCTGCTCCAGGAGCTTCGCCTCGCCCTCCTTCAGGCTGATCGAATTGACGATGGCCTTGCCCTGCACGCACTTCAACCCGGCCTCGATGACCGACCACTTCGAGCTGTCGATCATGATGGGCAGGCGCTGGAGGTCGCCTTCGTTGGCGATCAGGCGCAGGAAGCGCGTCATCGCCTCCTCGCTGTCGATCAGGTCGGCGTCCATGTTGACGTCGAGGATGTTGGCGCCGTTGGCGGCCTGCTCGCGAGCCACGGCGACGGCGGCCTCGAAATTCCCTTCCTTGATGAGACGCTTGAACTTCAGCGATCCGGTAATGTTGCAGCGCTCGCCGACCATGACGAAGTTCGTCTCCGGCCGGACGGTCAGCACCTCGGTGCCGGCGTAGTAGGACCACGGCGGCAGGTCCGGCACGCGGCGCGGGGCGACGCCCTCGACGGCACGCGCCATCGCCGCGACCCACTCCGGCGTGGTGCCGCAGCAACCGCCGACGATGTTCACCCAGCCGTTGCGGGCGAACTCGCCGAGCATGTGCGCCGTCGCGTCGCGGCCGACGCCCTGGAAGCCGCCGAAGCCGTCGGGCAGGCCGGCGTTGGGGTAGCAGATGATCGGCTTGCGCGAGATTTGGGCCAGGCTCTCCAGCGCCGGGCGGAGCAGGTCGACGCCGACGCCGCAGTTGAAGCCGACGGCGAGGGCGTCGAAGTGCGCCACGGAGACGTAGAACGCCTCGGGCGTCTGCGAGAAGAGCGTGCGGCCTCCGGGGTGGTAGATCGTGCCGGAGATCGTCACCGGCAGGCGGACGTCGTGTTCCGCGAAATACTTGTCGAGGGCGACGAGGCACGCCTTGACCACGAGGATGTCGTTGCCGGTTTCGACCGCGATCAGATCGACGCCGCCGGCGACCAGCCCTTCGATCTGGGCGGTGTAGTTGGCGACGAAGTCGTCGAAGGTGAGCGTGCGGACGTCCGGCTCGCAACCGGGCTCGATGTACAGCGTCTTGTTCGTCGGCCCGACGCTGCCGGCGACGAAGCGCGGCCGGTCGGGGTCGCGGCGCGTGAAGTCCTCGGCGGCGCGGCGGGCGATCTCGGCGGCGGCCTTGTTGATCTCGAAGACGTGGCCGCCGAGTTGGAATTCCGCCAGGCCGAAGGGGTTGGCGTTGAACGTCATCGTCGTGACGATGTCGGCCCCGGCGTCGAGGTAGGCGCGGTGGATGTCCTCGATCATCCGCGGCTGCGTGAGAACGAGGACGTCGGTGCAGTTCTTGAGCGAGGCCGGGTGGTCGCGGAAGCGCGCGCCGCGATAGTCCTCCTCCGTCGGCCCCCGCGAGAAGATCAGGGCACCCATCGAGCCGTCGAGGAGCAGGATGCGCTCGGCGAGGAGGTCGTCGAGAAGGTCGCGGGTCGAGAGGCGCGCGGTTCGGAGCATGGCGGGTCGTCCGGGTGGCCGTCCCGCCGCTTGCGGCTTGGCAAGTGCGAAGCCGCAAGCGGCGGCGGGTTGTGTTCTCGGGGTATTCTAGGACTCGGCGGGCGTCGGGGAGGGGAGGGCGGCGTGCGCAAGAAAAAAGGCCGGGCCGTGACACTCCTTGTCACGGCGACCGGCCCGTCGCGTGGCCCGCGCCAATCCCTGGGGGCCATACCGCCACGGGCCGGCCAACTTGGCCCGCGGCGGAGGCTCCGGTGATCTTCGTGAACCATCACTCGGGGTAAACGGCTGTCGCACGCGACGCCGTCCCCGACGGGCACCAATCCCTGGCCGCCAGCCGCACGCCCTCCTTGGGTGCGGGCGATGGCTCCGCGAGAGCCGGAGTCCACTTCTCATGGCTGCGCACCTCGGCGCGCACAAAGCACGCGGAGGAAGAAGGCGAAGGGTTAGGGGTTACAAGTGTCTACAAGAAAACAGAACTCAGACGGTCCCTTCCTTGGGTGGCCGAAGCCGGATGAAACCGTCCTGGAATGATGACAACTCGGGGAGAAAGAAGCCTTGCGGAGGCCGTTTCTTTCCCCGCGTCCGCCGGCTCGTCTCAAGCCGTGCGGTCGAATCATGAGGGCTAGAATAACGAGTTCGGGGGCCATGTCAACCGTAAAATCCTCCTCGCCCTCCCGAACGGAACCTCGAGCTTACGGAAGCCGTTGTGGGACAAGGAGAAGAAAGCTTCCGCGAATTTTCTCGATCTCCTCGGGGGCCGCGCCGCCCGGACAGTTGGGCGACAGGACGGTCGCCGGACGGCTTTCGCAAGTCATTTCCTCGGCGGGCATTGCGGCTCTTACCCATTTTTTCGCTTGACGAGCCGGGGGGCGGCGTTGTGGCCGAAGCCGGCGGCCGATGCCGGGGACGGGCGCAAGAAAAAACCTCCACCTGTGCCGTGTCGGCGCTTTTGAGAACCCGCAATGTACAGTGGGGTGCCTCACGCCCGGTTTTTGGATCCCACTCGTGGGTGGGC
This sequence comes from Gemmatales bacterium, assembly GCA_038229635.1. Lineage (GTDB taxonomy): Bacteria > Planctomycetota > Planctomycetia > Gemmatales > Gemmataceae > DATFNV01. Next base: position 12,768 of record JBBROG010000039.1, on the reverse strand, counting down.
TTGCAAGCGCCGGACTGCTTATCGGCTCCCGCGGGTACTCTTATCGGTTCGCCAAAAGTGTCGCCAAGATCACGAACACCGCAGAGGTTCGTGCGGGCGCCCCGGAGGGAGACCGCACGAAGGGACTGTACCACGGCGGCGCGGCGAACGCAAGATTCGCGCGGCCGATTTCGCGCGACGGACGGATCGCGCGGCGGGCTCTAGAATGACCGCGTCGTTCGCCGGCATCGTGTGCGAGAGGAGGCCGTCGGTGTCACGCTGGAGCATTCTGTTCGGGTCGCTGCTCGTCGCCCTGGGCGCCGGAGCGTTCTTCTACTCGTCCGCCGGGGCCGACAAGCCGCCGTACACCGCCCTCATTCCCGCCGGCTTCGGCCTGCCGCTGATCCTGCTCGGCGTCGTGGCGCTAAAGGACAATCTGCGCAAGCACGCGATGCACGTCGCGGCGATGGTCGGGCTGATCGGCTTCCTCGGCGGCGCGGTCATGCTGCTGCTGCCGGTCCTCCGCGGCACGGAGATTGCGCGGCCGTTCGCCTACGGCTGTCAGGCGGTCATGGCGGCGCTGTGCCTCGCCTTCGTCGGCCTGTGCGTCCATTCCTTCGTCGACGCCCGGCGGCGCCGCGCCCTGGGGTCGTGACCCGCTTCCCGCGCTCGCGCTTCATGAGCTAAGGTTGGGCTCGTGAGGAATGCGCCCGCGCGCCGCCCGCGCGGCCGGGGAGACGGGGAGGTTCGACCACCGTGGCCGTAATGCAGGCGACGCGCTTCGACGAACTCAAGGCCACCGGGCAACTGCCGTCGCCCACCGGCGTGGCTCTCCAAATTTTGCGCCTGGCCGAGTCGGAGCGGACGACGGCGCCCGACATCGCCCGCGTCCTCCAGGCCGACCCGGCGCTCGCGGGGCGCGTGCTGAAGATCGCCAACTCCTCGGCGTCCGGCCGGGCGCGGCCGGTCACGTCGGTGCGCGAGGCGGTCACGCACCTCGGCACGCGCATGGTCCGCAACGTCGCCCTCGGCTTCTCGCTGGTGTCGCAGCACGGCAGCGGCGCCTGCCGCGCCTTCGACTACCAGGGCTTCTGGTCGCGCTCGCTGGCGATGGGGGTGGCCGCGCAGGCCGGCGCCTACTTCGCCGGGCAGATCGCGCCGAGCGAGGCGTTCACCTGCGGGCTGCTCGGCCAGGTCGGCCGCCTCGCCCTCGCCAGCATCTACCCCGACGCCTACGGTCAGGTGCTCGCCGAGTTCGACGCGACGCGGCCCGGCGACCTGTGCCGGCTCGAGCGCGAACACTTCGCCACCGACCACAACGAACTGACCGGCGCCCTGCTGAAAGATTGGGGCCTGCCCGAGGCGTGCGTGGCGGCGGCCGAACACCACGAGCAGCCGGACCTGTCGGGCCACGCCGAGGGGGGGCGCTGCCAGTCGCTGGTGCGGTTGCTCGCCCTGGCGTCGCGCCTCGCCGACGTCTGCGTCGCCGAGGAGGCGGAGCGCCCCGACGCCGTCCGCGAACTGTTCGCCGGCGCCGCGGCGGTCGGCATCCCGCCGCGCGACCTGATCGACGTGTGCGACCGCGTGGTCGGCGAGTGGCAGGAGTGGGGCAAGATCCTCCGCGTCGGCACGCGGGCGGTGCCGCCGCTGGCCGAACTGGCGGAGCGCGCCCGCGAGACGCGCCGGCAGGCCGAGGCGGCGCCCGCGCCGGACGTCGAACCCGACGACGTCTCGCCGCACGCCGTGGCGCCTTTGGCTTCTTTGAAGGTCGTCGTCGTGGACGACGACCCGGTCGAGCTGCACCTGCTGGCGACGCACCTGGGCGAGGCGGGGCACGTCGTCCACCTGGCGAGCGACGGCGTCGAGGGGCTGCGGACGGTGCTGGAAGTCAATCCGCAGCTGGTCATCACCGACCGCATGATGCCGGGGATGGACGGCGTCGCCCTGTGCAAGGCGCTGCGGCAGACGAAGATGGGCCGGGCGCTGTACGTGTTGATGCTGACCGGCGCCGAGGAGGAGCGGAGCCAGGTCGAGGCGTTCGAGGCGGGCGCCGACGACTACCTCGTCAAGCCGTGCCGGCCGAAGATCCTGGCGGCGCGGCTGCGGGCGTGTCAGCGCCTCCTGCACCTGCAAGAGGAGGTGCGCCGCGACAAGGAGGAACTGCAGCACTGCATGGCCGAGTTGGGCGTGGCCAACCGCAAGCTCCAGCAGGCGGCGCTCACCGACGCCCTGACGGGGCTTTATAATCGCCGCTTCGCCCTGGAGCGACTCGACCAGGAGTGGGCGGCGACGTCGCGCGACGGGCGGCCGCTCGCCTGCCTGGTCATCGACCTCGACTTCTTCAAACGGATCAACGACACTCACGGCCACGACGTCGGCGACCTGGTGCTGCGCGAGACGGCGGGCGTGCTGCGCGCGGCGCTGCGCGGCAGCGACGTCGTCTGCCGGGTCGGCGGCGAGGAGTTCCTGGTGATCGCGCCGGGGATGAGCCGCGAGACGGCGGCGGCGTGCGGCGAACGGCTGCGGCGCAAGGTGGAGGAGCAGACGCTGCACGTGGCGGGGGCGCCGCTGCGGGTGACGCTGAGCGTCGGCGGCGCGGTGCGCGCGGCGGAGATGCGCGGGCCGGCCGAACTGCTCAAGGCGGCGGACCTCGCCGTCTACGCCGCCAAGGAGGCGGGGCGCAACCGCGTCTGCCTCGGCTAACGCCGCTCGCGGCTTCGCGCCCGCACCTCCGAGGCAGGGGTGCGAAGCCGCAAGCGGGGGCGCCTCGCTCAGAACAACTCCAGCCGCGTCACCGCGACGCGGCCGCCGAAACAGACGTCGACATCGCTCCCGGCGGCGCGGCGGCGGCCGTGGTAGTCGCCCGCGTAGTGCCACAGCTCGCCGTCGCGGCGGAAGTCCAGCGGCAGCGGCGCCGGGTCGAGCGGGCAGAAGACGACCTCCGGGTCCGCGTCGCCCGGCTCCAGGTGCGGCAGGTTGACGTTCCAGAGCACGCCCGGCTTCCGCTCCCGCGCCATCAAGTCGCGCAGCAGCGGCACCGCCCATTGCGCCGCCCGCCCCCAGTCGAAGTCGTTGCCGCGCCGTCGGTAGTGCGACAGGGCGACGGCGGGGAAGCCGTGCAGCACCGCCTCGCGCGCCGCGGCGACGGTGCCGGAGTGGTAGACGTCGGCGCCGAGGTTGCCGCCGGCGTTGATGCCCGACAGCACCCAGGCGGCGTCCGGGGCGATCTCGTGCAGGGCGACGCGGACGCAGTCGGCCGGCGTCCCCTCGACCGCGAAGCCGTCGCCGCGGCGGGCGACGCGGAACGGCCCGTCGGTCGTGACGCGGTGGCTGCACCCCGACAGGTGCGCGTGCGGCGCCACGACGACCGGCTCGCCGAGGTGGCGCGCCGCCGCCAGGAGCGCCTTCAAGCCGGGGGCGTCGATGCCGTCGTCGTTCGTGAGCAGGAGTTTCATCGGCGGCGTCACTCCGCGGCACCGGGCAGTTCGTAGCAGGCCATCTCCGTGTCGTTGCGGACGAAGGCGCGGGTGCCGACGAGGGCGTGCGGGTTCCACGTCTTGCCCGTGATTGCGGCGATCTTCCCCTTCTCGCGGTGCGCCTCCGGCATCGCCTCCGCCAGGACGAGTTGCCCCTTTTCGGAGATGATGAGCAGGTGGTCGCCCACGAGCAGCAGTTGGCCGTGGCCGTAGCGCCCGTCCTTCCAGCGACGCTCGCCCGACTTGGCGTCGAGGCAGACGAGAATCCCTTCGTCCAACCCGTAGAGGAAGCCGTCCCGGTGGACCGGGGTCGAGAATTTACAGCGCATCAGCTTGTTCTGCCAGAGCACTTCGGGCTCGAACTTATCGCCGACCTTGTTCACTTTCAGCATGGCGCAGCCCTTGTCGTAGCCCGACGACAGGAAAACGCGGTCGTCGTCGAGGACGAGGGGCTGGGCCGCGTTGATGAACTGTGGCGCGAACGTCTGCCACTCGTGGAACCAGAGGGGGGAGCCGTCCTTCGGGTCATAGGCGTGCAGGCCGTCGCCGTCGAAAACGAGGAGTTGTTTGCGATCGCAGAGAACCTGAACCGTCGGCGAGCTGTACGACCCGCGACTGTCGCCGACCGCCCAGACCTGTTGGCCCGTTTCCCAGTCGTAAGCGATCACGCCGCGCCCCTTGGCGGCGTCGGTCTGGGCGCCCGGCGTCACGATGACCAGGCGGCCGTCGACCAAGGGCGAGCCGGACATGGCCCAGCGCAGATTCTCATTGCCGTTGGCGCCGACGACATCGACCGACCAGTCCTTTTTCCCCGTGGCGAGGTCGAGGCAGGTGAGAACGCCCGTCGCGCCGAAGGAGTAGACCCGGTAGTCCTCGGGCCGGCCGCCGCCCTTGCGCATCGGGGTGATGGTCGGCGTGGAGCGCGGGCCGGGGCCTCCGGCCGGCTCCTGGAAATTCGCCGGGTAGCGATACTGCCACAATTCGGACCCGGTCGCGGCGTCGTAGCAGACGACCGCTTCTTCCTCGCGGCGCTGCTCGACGGTGACGAGGCGGCCGAGGGTCACGGCGAAGCCCGCGTAGCCGCCGCCGGCCGGCTGGCGCCAGAGCAGGCGCGGCGGCTCGGCCTTCCAGTCGTCGCGCAACGTGACGCGTCTAATAACGCCGTCGCGGTTGCGCCCAAGATAACCTGGAAACGGATCTTCCATAAGGTTAATTTCGGCGACCGGGGCGGCGGGTTGCTGCCGGCGGCGGTGGGCTTCGAGGCGGTCGTCGGCCGTCGGCGACCAGGCGAACTCGAACGACGGCACCATGTCGCCGTCGAAATGGACGCCGCGCACGACGTAGCGGGCCGAGGCGGCGGCCGCGAGCAGCAGGAGGATCGGCGTCACGCGCACCCAACGCGAGAACGGCGCCAGGAACAGCAGCCACAGAGCCAGGAGCAGCAGCGTCCCGAGACCGAGCGGAATAATAGCCATGACGCGGCCGCTGTTCTCCCAGTCGCCCGGCCAGTTCCAGACGGCCACGCCTGCGGTTATCGCCAGGGCGATCAGGACGACGGGGAACGCCGTGCGAAAGAGCGAGCGCCGCGGGGCGGCAGTCATGGTGGACATGAACGGTCCCTTGGGGAGTGCGGAAGGCGGACGGCCGGCGACGTCGCCGGAAGATTGTCCTCATTATAGGCGTTTCCCGCGAACCTGGGCGGCTCGCCGCTGTCTATCCAAGCACAGTCGCACACGTTCGGCCCGACTTGGGCCGACCCATCCCGTCCGGACAGGAGGAACCTCATGATTCTGCTCTACACCCTGCTGCTCCTCCTCCTCGTCGTGGCCCACTTCGCCGTCGGTCGTCGGGTCGCTTCGCTGGAGAAGAAGTTCACCAAGGTCGCCCGCGAGACCGACGAGGTGATGCGCGAGCCGCGCCTCGTCAAGGCCGGCAACAGCAACAAGCCCGACCCGTATGCCGCCGCAAAGCAGGCGTATTTGCTCGGCCGCCTCGTCGACAAGCGCGAGCGCGTCGAGGCCAAGTACGTCGCCTGGCAGCGGTTGGCCGACGGGTTCGGCGCCGTCGTGAGCGCGGTGCGCGGCTGGAAGGGCCGCAAGCTGCCCTACGCCGTCGGTGTGCTCGACGTGCTGCTCGTCCTCGGGCTGCTCGACCACCTCGGCTATCGCGAGCAGCTGAGCGCCCAGGCGCTCGTCGAGTTCCTTAGCTCGCTGGTGAACCGGGCGTAACACCCCCGCTTAAGCCCCTCTCCCCTTTGGGGAGAGGGGTTTCTTGCCCCCCTCTCCCCGAAGGGGCGAGGGGAGTAATCAGGAGCGTCGCGCGACGGGGGCGATTTCGTTTCACATTTCCCTCGCCTTCCCCTCTCGGTGCCGTTACACTCACTTCCATACTCCCCACGCCCGCCCGCCGTCCTCGCCTTCCCGCCACACACCACCCCAACGCCTGCCTAGGGGGCACCGCGACATGATGCGATCCACTCTCCTGCCTACCCTCACCGCGCTTCTCCTCGCCCTGCCCGCGACGGCCGGCGTCCCGGCCGACCTCGCCAAGAAGGCGTCGCTCGTCGGCCAGCCCGTCGCCCTGAGCGTCCAGCCCGCGAACATTTCGCTTTCCGGCCCTCGCGCCATGCGGCAAGTCCTCGTCAGCGGCACCTACGCCGACGGCAGCACCCGCGACCTGACGGCCCTGTGCGAATGGACGACCGCCTCGGACGTCGCGTCCGTCGGCCCGGACGGCTTCGTGGCCGCGCGTAAGAACGGCTCGACGGCCCTCCTCGTCCGGGCGGGCGGGCAGACCGCCGGCGTCACCGTCACCGTGACCGACTTCGACAAGCCGCAGCCGATCCGCTTCCGCCATGAGTTCATCGCGGCGCTCAACGTCGGCGGCTGCAACTCGGGCGCCTGCCACGGCACGCCGAGCGGCAAGGGCGGCTTCAAGCTCAGCCTGCGCGGCTTCGACCCCGCCGCCGACTACCTCACGCTGACGCGCGAAGTCTTCAACCGCCGCACCGACCGCCTCGACCCCGAGGCGAGCCTGATCCTGCAAAAGGGTCTGGGCAAGGTGCCGCACGAGGGCGGGCAGCGCTACCAACCGCACGCCGTCCCCGCCGACGTCCTGCGCGCCTGGCTCGCCGAGGGCCTGCAAGACGACCCGGCCATCCTCCCGGCGGCGGTGACTCTCGACATCCTGCCCGGCCCGCGCGTCCTCAAGGCGCCGGCCCGCTTCCAACAGCTCGCGATCCTGGCCCACTTCGCCGACGGCGTCACCCGCGACGTGACGCGCCTCACCGTCTTCAGCAGCAGCGACGCCGCCGTCGCCGACGTCAGCGTCAACGGCCTGGTCGAGTTCCGCCAAGGCGGCGAGGTCGCCATCCTGTGCCGCTACCTCGACGTCTTGCAGACGGTCCGGCTGACGTACCTCGAGCCGCGCGAGAACTTCGTCTGGGCCGACCCGAAGCCGAACAACTACGTCGACCAGTTCGTCTTCGCCAAGCTGAAGATGCTCAGCATCGCCCCGTCCGACCTCTGCACCGACCAGGAATTCGTCCGCCGCGCCTCCCTCGACCTGTGCGCCGTCCTGCCGACGCCCGCCGAGGTCAAGGCGTTCCTCGACAACAAGGACCCGAATAAGCGGGCGAAGCTGGTCGACGCCCTGCTCGAACGACCGGAGTACGCCGACTTCTGGACGCTGAAATGGGCCGACGTGCTGCGCAACAACCGCAAGGCGGTGCAGCCGAAGGGGGCACACGTCTTCCAGGCGTGGCTGCGCAACCACGTCGCCGGCAACACGCCCTTGAACGAGGTGGTGCGCGACCTTTTGACGGCGAGCGGCAGCACGTTCGCCAACCCGCCGGCGAACTACTACCGCATCGCCCGCGACCCGACGAGCCTCGCCGAGTCGACGGCGCAGCTCTTCTTCGGCGTGCGCATGCAGTGCGCCAAGTGCCACAACCACCCGTTCGAGCGCTGGACGCAGGACGACTACTACAGCATGGCGGCGTTCTTCGCCCGCGTGAAGCAGAAGAAGGACACGGTCGAGCCGGGCGCCGCCAACGCCAACTTCGCGGAGGTCATTTATAATGATCGTGCTGGCGAGGTGACGCAGCCGCGCACCGGCAAGGTGATGCCGCCGAAGGTGTTCGGCGTCGCCGCCCGACCCATCCCGGCGGGCAAGGACCGTCGCCAGGCGCTCGCCGAGCTGGTCACGGCCGGCGACAACCCGTTCTTCGCCAAGTCGGTCGTCAACCGCGTCTGGTTCCACCTCAACGGCCGCGGCATCGTCGACCCGGTCGACGACTTCCGCGACTCCAACCCGTCGGCGAACGACGAGTTGCTCGACGCACTGGCGAAGGACTTCGTCGCCCACAAGTTCGACGTCAAGCACGTCCTCCGCACGATTGTGAACTCGCGGACGTACCAGCTCAGCGCCCAGACGAACGACTCGAACAAGGACGACAACAAGTACTTCTCGCACGCGGTGACGAAGTTGCTGACGGCCGAGCAGTTGCTCGACGCCCTGTGTACGGTGACGGAGGTGCCGGAGAAGTACGCCGGCCTGCCGCTGGGGACGCGGGCGGTGCAGCTGCCGGACGGCGAGGTGAACCACCCGTTCCTGAAGACGTTCGGCCAGCCGGCCCGCGAGTTGGCCTGCGAGTGCGAGCGCGAGGGCGACAGCAACCTAGCGCAGGCGCTTCAACTCATTAACGGGCCGACGGTCAACGAGAAGCTGCGTAACGCGGGGAATCGTGTCGGTCGTTTGCTCGGCAAGAAAATCTCCGAGCAAGAGGTGCTGAAGGAACTGTACCTGGCGACGCTGTCGCGCGAACCCGCCGAGGGCGAGGTCAAGGCGGCGTTGGAACACGTCGGCAAGGCGAAGCCGGAGGACAAGCGCAAGGCGTGGGAAGACGTGCAGTGGGCGCTCGTCAACTCGAAGGAGTTCCTGTTCCGGCATTAAGGCCGCTGCCGCTCGCGGCTTCGCAAGCGGTCGCCGATAAGGGTCGGGAGGCGGCGAGACCTTGTGTCTCGCCGTCTCCCGACCTCTTTTCATTTCCTGTCCTCACCGTGACTGAGCGAAGGCGTCGCTTGCGTCCCGTTAACGGCTTCCGTACAATTTGAGGTCGCCCCCATGTTCTCACGGCCAGGAATCGACCCCCATGCCAGGTTCGCAGCCGGCGCTGTCGTTGGAGGAAGCGACGGCCAACCTCCGTCCGGACGAGGCGTTGGAATATAATGACCCGTGGTACGTCCCATTGATGGAGGGGCGTGGCGACGACCCCCTCAAGCAGCTGCGCAAGCTCTTCGACCGCAAACGCAAGGACGACACTATCCGCGCCGTTTTCGCGTGCCACCGGGGCGCGGGCAAGAGCACCGAGTTGAAGCATTTCACCCACGACCTGAAGGGGAAGTACGAGCCGTTGTTCCTCGAAGCGAACGTCGAATTCGACTACGAGCGGTTCGAGATCGAAGATTTACTCCTCGTCCTAGCGCGCGAGATCGAAAAGAAAATGCGCGTGGAGCTTGGGACTCCCTTGCCGGACAAGACTCTGACCGAGGTCGAGGAGTGGTTCTCGAAAACCGTGGTCACGCATACGTTCAGCACGGACTACCTGGCCAGCATCAAGACCCAGGCCAAGGCGCAAGCGGGCGTGCCGTTCTTCGCGAAACTGTTCGCGGAATTCACGGCCCTGTTCAAGACCGAAAGCAAGCACAAGACGGAGATCAAGAACGAGCTGAAGAAGTACCCGGGCACCTTGCTGGAATTGACGAACCGACTCCTGGCCGACGCGACGGAAAAACTGCCCGACGAGAAGCGGCTGTTGCTCGTCATCGACAACATGGACCGCTACAAGCCCGAAACCATCGATCACCTCCTCATCAAGGAGCGCGAACGTCTGAAGGCGCTGGACGTGAATATCATCTTCACGCCTCCCGTGACCCTGCTGTACCGCCCCCCGTCCGAGCGCCTCGACACCTTGTACGACGTGATCCACCTGCCGACGGTCAAGCTGCGAAATCCTCTTCAGCCGTCGGAGGAGGTCGGCCGGCCCGGCCACGTCCTCCGCGGCTACGACCTGTTTCGCGAGGTGCTGAGCCGGCGGATGGATCTCGGGCGGTTCTTCGAGGACGAAGCTTTGAGGCGCCTGATCGCGGCGACCGGCGGGTCGGTGCGCGAACTGATCTACTACGCGCGAGCCGCCACGCTGGAAGCGGAGGGCGGCAAGGTCACGACCGCCGAAGTGGAGAACGTCCTCCGCCGCGAGCGTCAGCGCAATCGCGACTTCATCGCCGCGAACGATTACTTCCCCGCGCTGGCGGAACTCGGCGCGGTACGCGGCGTCACCAAGAACCCGAAGTGTCTGGACCTTTTGTACCACCGCCTCGCCTACCGCTACAACGGTGAGGGGTGGTACGACGTCCACCCCCTCGTCGCCGAAATGGCGGAATACCAAACCGAGTTGAAGAAGCACCAGCCGCTGACAGGCTTGAATCCATGACGATGGGAAACTCCCCTTCCTTGACGTTGCGTCCCGAGCCGCCGCTCGCGCAAGACGACCGGGTTCGTTTCCTTCGCCTGCTGCGGCGGACGCTGGGGAAGGGGTTCACCGCCGCCGTCGTTGCCACCCCGGCGGGCGACGCCTTGCCCCGCCTCGTTGACTGGCTGAACGCGGAAATCGCGCCCGCGAAAGGACGCTTGGTTCTTGTCGATGTTTCGCGCCTCCGGGGCGGTAGCCTGAGCGACGCCGTTCGCCAGGCGGTCGAATCTCAGCCTTCTTCTCCCCACCTCGCCCTGTTAATCCACGGCTTTGAAAACGCCCGCTCGCAGGCGGAGAGGCAAAACCGCGAAGGCGTCTTTCGACAGCTCAACGTGCAGCGCGATCTCTTGCGGCAAGTCGCGCCGTGCTTTTGGACCCTGCTGATCCACCCGGCAACCCTGCAACTCCTGCGGTCCGTAGCTCCCGATTTCTGTGACTTCGTGTCCGTATGGGGAACGGACTCCGCGGAGACGACCGTACCGTCGGCCCCCGCGCCTCAGAGCCCTTCGCCGAGCCAAAGCAACGTGTCCGCCTCGTTCCTCTCCTCGGCCCGCGACGCGGTTGTGCATCCTCTCCTTGCCGATGCTATTGAAAAATTTTATTTTTGGGATCTTGATAGAGGCCGAGACGATCTCGGCCGCTTCGAGGTTTCCCGAAAGGAACATAGTTTCGAGGCCGAACGAAACGTGGTCGATGGCCTGCTTCGGTTGCGCGAAGGCAGGACCGAGGAAGCTCGAGAACTTCTCCAAGCAGTCATCGATCAATTATCAAAGCGGTATGCGGAGGACACGTCGATTCAAGTGTCGAAGTTGTACGGCCTGGCTCTTGTCATCCTGGTAGAGGTCCAATTCATTCTCGGCAACCGAAAAGACGCGGAAGGATTGGCTCGCCATGCGATTGAGGTCTATCAACGGATTGGCGATAGGGGCGGCCAGGCTGAGTCTTACGGACGACTTGCCGACGTCCTTCAGGAGCGCGGCCAGCTTGACGAGGTGCTCCGCATCCGCCGGGAGGAGGAGTTGCCCGTCTTCGAGCGCCTCGGCGATGTGAGGGCCAAGGCAATCACGATGGGGAAGATCGCCGACGTCCTCCAACAGCGCGGCCAGACCGACGAGGCGCTGTGGATCTTCAAGGAACAAGTGCTGCCCGCGTTTGAGCGCCTCGGCGACGTGCGGGCGAAGGCGGTCACGATGGCGAGGATCGCCGACGTCCACCAACAGCGTGGCCAACTTGACGAGGCGCTGCGCATCCGCCGGGAGGAGGAGTTGCCCGTCTTCGAGCGCCTCGGCGATGTGAGGGCCAAGGCAATCACGATGGGGAAGATCGCTGATGTCCTCCAGGGGCGCGGCCAGACCGACGAGGCGCTGCGGATCCGACTAGAGGAACAGTTGCCCGTCTACGATCGCCTCGGCGACGTGCGGGCGAAGGCGGTCACGATGGGGAAGATCGCCGACATCCTCCAACAGCGTGGCCAACTTGACGAGGCGCTGCACCTCCGCCGGGAGGAGGAATTGCCCGTCTACGAGCGCCTCGGCGACGTGCGGGCGAAGATCTTCTGCCGCGCGAAGATCGGCTGGGAATTGATCCGGCGAGGAAGGATTCAGGACCACACCGAGGCGCGGGCGCATTTGCAATGGGCGCTGGCGGAAGCCCAACGACTCCAGTTGCCGGAAGCGACAAGTATCCAAGAGATCCTGTACTCTGCGGGAACGGAGTGACCGCCCGCGAACGCCTCACGGCTGCGCCGCGAGGTACTTTTCGACGCCGGACAGCGTGATCTCGTTGCTGTCGAAGGTCATGTCGTACAGGACGCCGAGGCAGTCGCGCGGCACGCACTTCTTGCGCTCCGCCACCAGCTCCAACGCGCCCGGCTCGACGGCCAGCTTCTCGGCGCGGCAGACGCCGTCGAGGGCGCGCACCGCCTGCTCCACCGTCGGCGCCTGGAAGACGTACATCGTGCAGCGCTTGCGGATGGCGGTGTCGAGCTTGTCGGGCTGCGTCGTCGACAGGATGAAGATGGCTTCCTGGTGGTCCTCGATGTCCTTGAGGAGGGTTTCCTGCGTGCGCGGGCCGGCGCGGTGCGCCTCGTCGATGAAGAAGATGCGGGGGATGTGCGGGTGGCTGTGCGTCTTGGCGACGCTGGTCTTGCGCAGGGCGTAGTCGATGTGGGAGCGCAGCTTCTCGTGTGTGGCGTCCATCTCGAAGTAGTCGGGGCCTTCGCCGCGGACCATCGCGGCGCGGCAGCCGGGGCACTCGCCGCACGGCTCCGAAGGGTCGTTGCGGTAGTTCCAGCAGCTACTGCGCATGCCGCGGATGCGGGCCGCCGACGTCTTGCCGCAGCCGTAGTCCCCGCAGAAGATCATGCCGCGCGGGTAGCGCATCAGCTCTTCTTCGCGCCGCAGGCGCTTGATCGATGGGTAATCCCTCCCCTGCCACATCTGGTCGTAGCGGCGGGGGCGGTATTTCGTGCGAAAGTCGTCGTTGCTCGTGGCCATGTGTCCTGATCTTCCCGCGAGAAAAAACACCGACGGCGGGGGCGGCCGCGCCGGCCAAGTCCGTCTACCAAGGATAGCACGGTCGCGGCGCCGGGACAACAACGACCCCCGCGCTCGCGCCCGCGACGGCCCTGGGTGTGCCTCTCGATTTTGGCAAATCCGGGTGGGCGTCGTCGTTCCGGGGGTGCGCGTCGTCGTGTCCGGGGGTGCGCTGCGCGACCCCCGGCTTTGGGATACAACCCCTTCGGGGTAAAATGCCCCCGACCCTACCCCGAAGGGGTTACAT